>WAKX01000047.1 GCA_015523125.1 DHVE2 group archaeon
ATGTGGTAATCGCGCACAATTACATATACGAGTACGTGGATGCATGGAAATATCCCAACGACATGTACAACGAAACGGAGGTTGGGCTTTTGAGGTTGTACAATATCACAAATGGAAAAATGATGTACCAGAAGGAATTGTACGCTGGAGGAGGAGAAAAAACATCGCTCGAGCTTCCCGGCATGGCAGTTACCCATGGAAAGGTAATAATTCCCGAGGGATACCTGCAAATTCTGGAGCACGACAACGGCACGGAAAGCGGACAACCAAATATAGTTCCGTGGCTCATAGGGTTCTCCGCGGTTATCGTGGGTGGAGCAATTGCCGCGATGATTGTCAGAAAGAAAAAATTCAACAATTAATTTATTTTCCAGTTTTCTAAGTAATTACAATTAAAAATACGTGGCCCAAATTTTTATATTACCTCATTATTTCACCCAAATATGTACGATTTCAAAGAGCGCGAGAAGAAATGGCAGGATTACTGGGAGCAGGAAGAACTTTACAGGTTCGATTTCAACAATATGGATAAGGACAAGATATTCAGCATCGATGTTCCTCCGCGGTACGCGAGCGGCAGGTTGCACATCGGGCACGCGACTCATTACACCCACATCGACATAATAGCGAGGTACAAGAGAATGCGCGGCTACAACGTTTTCTTTCCTCTTTGCTTTGATGTGAATGGCATGCCCATCGAGGTGAACGTGGAGAAAAAGTACGGGATAAAGATGCGTGAGACTCCAAGGCAAGAGTTCATAAAGCTCTGCGAGGATTTCGCGAATCAGAATATCGGGGAGATGATTCGCCAGTACAAGATTTTGGGAGAGAGTATGGACCCGACAATTTATTACCAGACCGACGCTCCTTATTACCGAAGAATCACGCAATTGTCGTTCATAAAGATGTTTGAGAAAGGCCTCGTTTACAAGGCGAAGCACCCTGTTAACTGGTGCCCGAGATGCGGCACCGCCATAGCGGATGCGGAAATTGAATATAGGAAAAGAAAAACGAAATTGAATTATCTCCGGTTCAAGATGGAAGACGGGGGCGAGATGATAATTGCCACAACCCGTCCAGAACTCTTGGCCACATGCCAGCTCATCGCCGTGCATCCGGAGGACGAGAGATACAAGGATTACGTGGGCAAGTATGCGATAGTGCCCATTTACGGGCAGAAAGTGAAAATTGTCGCGGACGAGAAGGTGGATAAAGAATTCGGCACGGGCGCCGTGATGATTTGCTCCGTTGGCGATAAAGATGATTTGGAGTGGATTTACAAGTACCACCTTCAATTTTTAGATGCGATAGACGAAGAGGGAAAAATGACCGAGCGCGCAGGAAAGTATGCAGGAATGTCGGTGGAAGAGGCGAGAAAAGCGATAATCGAGGATCTGAAAAAAGAAGGATTGCTAATCAAGCAGGAAGAGATAGAGCAAAACGTAGGTGTGTGCTGGCGCTGCCACACACCCATAGAATTCGTGAACAAGGAGCAGTGGTTCATAAAGATAACCGATTTAAAGGATGAGGTGCGCAAAACTGCAGACGAGATCAAATGGATTCCGGAATTCATGAAGAAGAGGCTCTACGAGTGGATAGATTCGTTGGAATGGGACTGGGTCGTCTCGCGCCAGAGATATTTCGCCACCCCCATTCCAATCTGGGAGTGCGAGAACGGCCATGCATTTACCCCTAAATTTGAAGACTTGCAGAGGATGGACAGGCACGTTGACCCAACCGTAGACCCGCCGCCCTACGAGAAATGCCCCATTTGCGGAGCACCTCTGCATGGGAGCGAGGATGTTTTTGACACATGGGTTGATTCTTCAATTTCCCCGTTATACAACACATTCTGGGCCCGCGATGATGAAAAATTCAAAAATTTATATCCCATGTCTCTGAGGCCCCAGAGCCACGACATAATAAGAACGTGGGCATTCTATACAATTTTGCGTAGTAAAAGCGTCACTGGGGAGAGGCCATGGAACAACATATTCGTAGACAGCTTCATTCTCGCTCCAGATGGCCGGCCCATGCACACTTCGTGGGGAAATGTGGTTGATCCCCTGGAGATAATTGACGAGTACGGCACCGACGCGTTCCGCTACTTTGCCGCAAACTGCACTATCGGTGAAGACACTCCTTTCCGCTACAAAGATGTGAAGCGCGGGAGAAAATTGATAATCAAGCTCTACAACCTTGGTAAGTTCGTGAAGAATGCAATTTCCGAAGGGTTTGATAAGCCATCAGAGTTGAAATTCATGGACCGCTGGCTTCTGACGAGGTACAGCGAAACCGTGGAAGAAATAACGAAGCTAATGGAAGAATACCGCTATGATAGGGCGATAAAAATCTTGGAGAATTTCACTTGGCATGTCTTCGCTGACCATTACGTGGAGATGGTGAAGCACCGCATTAATGAAAACAGCACCAAATACACTCTTTACGAAGTCATGCTGGGCATCGTGAAAATGTTCTCTCCATTCATGCCCCACATAACCGAGGAGATATACCAGGAGGTTTTCAGAGAGAGAGAAGGGAAAAAGAGCATTCATATTTCATCATGGCCCGAGCCTGTGCTCAGGGATGAAGAAGGGGCAAAAAATGGAGAAATTGTAAAGGACATAATCGCGGAGATACGCAGGTGGAAGAATGAGAACAAGAGGGAAATAAAAGAAATCGTTATTGACAGATTATCCGGAGATGTGAGCGACATAGAGGGCACGTTCAAGGCGAAGGTGAAGTTAGGAATAGAGGGCAACACAGAGGAGAAAATCGTGGAGCTAAAGCCGAATTTCAGCGTGATAGGCCCGAAGTACAGGGAGAAAGCGAAGAAGATAATAAACTACATAAAATCGGCCAATCCCGAGGATCTCTGGGAGAAGATACAGAAGGACGAGGCAGAGATAAGTGGCATAAAAATCACGGAAGATATGGTTCTTGTTAAAAAGGGCAAAATATATCACGGCAAGGAGGTAAGCGTGTTGCACAGCGGTAGCTCCACGATTCTCATTTTATAAAGTGTGGAAGAACAGAATCATGAAATACTCGGAGAAATACACAAAGTAGATGTAGAGTACTTTTTCTTTCAATAGGAGATACGCTGCCAGCGCGGCGAGGATTATGAAAGCCGGAGTTAGAAGGGGGGATAGGATTGAAGGCACTGAGAAAGCTATAATCAGGAGAAGCGCACCTACCTTCTTCCCTTTCTCCCTTCCAAAGTAGGTGAATATCGTTCGAGTTCCGCCTTCTTTATCGCTTTCGTAATCCTTCAGATCGTTCATGACACTTCCAGCGGAGAACACGGTAAATATTACAATGAAGTAAATCCAAAATCTCTCGTTCATACCGCTTATCTGAGGAAACCATGGTGAAAAATACCCCATTCCAAGAAGCAACGCGGAACCAAGGCCAATTATGATTGTTTTTATCCCGTACTTTTTCAGATAAATTTTAGGATATGAGTATAAAAATCCCATTAAAGCGAAGAGGGTATAAAATAAAAAGGGCATGACTCCGATTAGCAGTGCAGCGTATCCTCCAGCGGCAAGAGTTAGGATAATGAAACCCATAAGATTTGTCTCACTGTACTCTCCTGTTGTAAGTCCCCGATAATTGTTTGTTATTTCATCCGCAAGTTTGTCGTAATAATTATTAATTCCCACAACAAAAGCCCACCCAGAAGCGGCGGAGAATGTGCCGATAAGAAGCATCAGCAAATTGCCTCGAATATAAATTTCTTGGGAAATCCCTAAAGCGCTGTACTGTAAAAAGAATCCCAATATGAACATGAGGGAAAAATGCAATATACGAGGAGGAGACGCATCTTTTAAAAGCTTTGCCACCTTCTTTGGATTCTCAACTAAAATTGCGGTCCAAAAACTTAGAAAAGCTACCAAAATGTATCTAAAGTTGTAGACAATGTATGGATAATCCCTCGTAAAACTGTTATATGGTCCAGGAACATAGAGAAGATTATAAATTATAGAGAGTTGGGGAGTACTTAGAAAGAATATGGTTATGTAAATCGAAAATGTAGATGTGGCAGATATGGCAATTCTCTGCACCCTTTTCATTGGGTTTAACTTTGCATAAATATAAACGAATATCAAGAGGAGAATAAGGGCAAACTCAATCTGATGTCCGCGATACATGTATTCGGGATTGCTCTCAAAAAAGGTTAAGGCAATATTTGCCCAATTCTGGAGTGTTGGGTACGAATATCCTACGGTTCTCCCAAAAATGAATTTGTCCAGTATGGGCGGAAGAACTACTACAGGCGTGGAGACGGTAAGTGCGGAGATTATCTTGTACACGTTCTCGTTTGTTATTATCTTAAGACATGCTAGCACGAAGAAATACAGCATTATGTAGTACGAAATAGAATGGAGAAAAATGACAAATGTCACGTTTTCGTAGTGAAAGAACGCAATTTCCAAATAATATCTTATTGAGCCAAACAGAGCCACCATTACTGCAAATCCCCAAAGGGGAATGCCCAGATTTTCGACATTGCGCACTATTTTCCCAGCTGAGAACATCTAGAGAGCATAGATATTACATAAGATAAAATTTTTCTCTTCCCGATGGAAAAAGGTATATATTAAATCGCATTTGAGTAATTAATGAGAGACCGCAGGAGAGGACGCAGAAAATTCGCACGTTGGATCTCGTACATTCCCCCGGTTACTTCGTATTCTCCCGTGGGCGCTCCGTACAAGAGAAGCATAGTAATCACATACTCGGAATTGGAGGCCATGCGCTTAGTGGATGTTCTTGGAATGACGCAGGAGGAAGCGGCCATAAAGATGGGCGTGTCGAGAAAAACCCTCTGGCACGAGTTGAAAAACGGGAGAAAGAAGGTGGCGGAGGCAATTCTAAACGGCTGGAACATAGAAATAAGGGGAGAAAATTACTACTACCGCGGCGATGAAAATGAGTGAGAAGGAGGAGGACTACCTAAAAGTCATATACGAGCTCTCAAAAAATAAAGGGTATGTGAGGAGCATCGAGATTTCGGAATCTCTAAATGTGAAGCCTGCAAGTGTCACCGACATGCTTAAAAAGCTTCAGGATAAGGGGTACATAAAGTACGAGAAGTACAGGGGAATAGTTATAACTGAATCTGGAGAGAGAATAGCAAGAAAAATAGTTCATCGCTGGGAGATCATAAGGCAATTCTTCGAAATATTTGGAGTGAACGAGGAAAACGCAGAGAGCATAGCGAATAAAGTGGAGCATTACATCGATGATGATAGCTTCGAGCGAATAGAAAAATTTGTTAAATTCGTGGATAGCTTCAAGGAGAATCCTAAATGGCTGGAGCATTTCCAAGAGTTCATAAAGTCCGGAAAGCTTCCGGATTGCGACAAGATTCAGAAATGAAGAACCAAGCCAGCATAGCCGTCCTTGGCTTTTTCTCCAAGTCTCTCTTTGAAAAATCTCTGCGCTTCATTTCCCGTGCAGTGTATCCCGTAAATTTCTTCCACATCTAACTCTTTGAACACCTTCGCAATTTTTTCCAATCTTCTTTTGGTTTCTCCTAACAAATGAAATCCTCCAATTACCACATCTATTCTCCCAGCGATTTGATGCGCCCTCTTCACCAGATTTTCTATGCCCGGGTGCGAGCATCCTACAATGAGAACATTCTTCTCCTCTCCAAAAACCACCAAGCCCTGCTCTTTAATGGCAAGACCCATAACTCCCGTTGTTTCACCCATGTTCCCTATCTTGGTGGGGTTTTTACAAATTAATCCTCGAGTTTCGATTCTTTCTGGCAGGCAAATGTTCTTTGCAAATTTCTCTGCATACCGCAATCCTCCAATGTGGTCCCAGTGATTGTGTGATATGATTAGATAATCCACCTCGCCTTCCAAGTTCATTTTTTTCATATTGTATTCCAACACTCCTGAATCCGGGCCTGTGTCAAAAATTATTCTTTTCTCCCCTTCAACTAAGATGCTCAGACCCCACGCAGCTCGAAGGCTTCTTTTCGCTTGGTTATCTACCACAACGGTCAATTTGGTCATGGGTGGAAATCGAAATGGAGGTATTAAAGTTTAATTCTCCACCCCTGAGAAAAAATCTTAAATACATCGTGATAATAACCGGCATGTCTCCCGGCTTAGCTCAGTCTGGCTAGAGCGGCGGACTGTAGTTGGGATAATGCCTGAGGGAAGGCATCAACGCCGCTCAGCAGAGATCCGCAGGTCCCCGGTTCGAATCCGGGAGCCGGGACTCACTTTTATGGAGGCATAAAGTTTTATAATGAAATGGTATATTCCACCAAACACGAGAGGTGATGAAAAGATGCAACCAGCGCAGATGGCATATGATAGAGCGATAACGGTTTTCAGTCCCGATGGAAGGTTGTTCCAGGTTGAATACGCAAGGTCCGCTGTAAAGCGCGGTTCCACCACCGTTGGGCTGAAATTTAAAGACGGAGTTCTTCTTATTGCGGATAAGAGAATAAAGAGCAAACTTATAGAAGAAGAACTGATGGAAAAAATATATGTGATTGACGAGCACATTGGGTGTGCAACCTCCGGTTTAGTTGCGGATGCTCGAATCTTGGTGGACTACGCCAGGATAATATCTCAGATAGAAAAGGTAACGTACGGAGAAAAGATTACGGTGGAGCAATTAGTGAAGAAAATAAGCGATTACAAGCAGCAGTACACCCAGTACGGAGGCGTTAGGCCGTTTGGGGCTTCTCTTCTAATTGGAGGAATTGATGATAAGGGAATATATCTGATGGAAACTGAACCGAGCGGAGCGATAATGGCTTACAAAGCAGGATGTATAGGCTCCGGCAGGGAGACGGTTATGGAAATTCTCGAAAAAGAATATAAAGACAAGATGAGCATGGAAGAGGCCATTTTGCTTGGGTTGAAAGCAATAGAAGCGGTTTCAGATGACACTTTGGACAAGATGACGCTGGAGATTGGTGTGGTCAAGAAGGGCGAGAATTTCAGAAAAATGACGAAAAAAGAGATAAAAAAATACGTAGACAAATACATAAAGAATAAGAAAGCCAATAAAGAGGGTGAAAAAGGCGATGGTTCGTCTTGAAGATGCCATTGTGGCAAGATACGAGCATGGTGGTCATCGCTTTGAAATCTTAGTTGATCCCAATGCAATAGACGACATAAAATCGGGTAAAATTGAAAATGTGATTGATTACATGGTGATAGATGAAATTTTCAAAGATGCCCACAAAGGGGATCGGGCCAGCGAAGAGCTCGTGAAGGAAGTGTTTGGAACAACCGATGTGAACGAAGTGGCAAAAACAATTGTGAAGAAGGGGCAGGTTCAGCTCACCACTGAGCAAAGGAGAAAGATGCTGGAGGAGAAGAAAAAGAGGATTGTGATGGAAATCGCCAGAAACGCCATAAATCCGCAGACAGGTGCACCGCATCCGCCGCAGAGAATCGAACTGGCGATGGAGGAAGCGAAGGTTCATATCGATCCCCTAAAATCTGTGGAAGAGCAGGTCCCCATGGTTCTCAAAGCTCTGAGACCGCTGATACCCATACGATTCGAAAAGGTGAAAATTGCGGTTAAGCTAAGCGGGGACATGTACGGAAAAGCATATGGCGAGATTTCCAAGATGG
The DNA here is from genome assembly GCA_015523125.1 of DHVE2 group archaeon. Taxonomy (GTDB): domain Archaea; phylum Thermoplasmatota; class Thermoplasmata; order Thermoplasmatales; family Aciduliprofundaceae; genus JAADDK01. The sequence goes on from WAKX01000047.1 coordinate 7,617, forward strand.
GCACCATATTGAAAGAAGAGTGGCTGAGCGATGGCTCTTGGATCGGAGTTATAGAAATTCCTGCTGGAATGCAGGGGGAATTTTTAGACATGCTCAACAAAAAAACGCATGGTAACGTTCAGACAAAAATATTAAGGAGGTAATTTGAATGGAAGAAGAAAAGAAAATACGAAAAATTGTTGTTCCCGGAGAAGAAATAGATATGGAAGGTAAGCCGGGAAGGGGTGTTTTTACAGAGAACGGGAAATTGTACTCTTCGTATTTGGGTATTGTTGAATCCCGTTCCGGATACGTGAATGTTATACCTCTTTCCGGGTGCTATATACCAAAGAAGGGAGACAAAGTGATTGGAAAGATAGTTGACCTTGCACCCATGAACTGGGTCGTAGACATTAATGCGCCTTACTATGCGCCTCTGCACGTTAACGATGTTCCGTGGCGCGTGGAGTTCGGAGATACCGGAAGATTCCTGAGCATAGGCGATGTGATTTTAGCGAAGGTCAGCAATGTGAACGAGATGGGGCAGGTGTGGATAACCCTGAAGGAGCAGGGCCTGAGAAAATTGGAAGGCGGGCATATTATACAGATTTCGCCTTCGAAGGTTCCTCGAGTCATAGGGAAAAGTGGTTCTATGATACAGATGCTCAAAGACTATACAAATTGCCGCATATATGTGGGGCAGAACGGTGTTATCTGGATTTCAGGCTCACCTGAGGGAATGATTAAGGTGATAAAGGCAATAAGGATGATTGAGAAAGAAGCTCACACCTTCGGGCTAACTGACAGAATTAAAGAATTTCTTGAAAGAGGTGATGAATGATGGGAATGAAATCGGACATTAAGCTCATCGATGATAACGGATTGAGAATAGATGGAAGGTTGCCCAATCAGCTCCGCCCGATAAAGATGGAAGTGGGCGTTGTGAAGAGAGCAAACGGCTCCGCTTACATAGAGTGGGGCGGAAACAAAATAATGGCCGCGGTTTACGGGCCAAGGGAAGCTTACCCCAAGCACGTTCAGGAATCAGATAGAGCGATAATAAGAGCGAGGTATAATATGGCAGCGTTCAGCGTCGATGAGAGAAAGAGACCCGGCCCTGACAGGAGAAGCGTTGAGCTGAGCAAGGTAATAAGCGAAGCTCTAACCTCCGTGGTCTTCGTGGAGAAGTTTCCAAGGACGGCTATAGATGTGTACATAGAAGTTCTTCAGGCAGACGCCGGAACCCGCGTGGCCGGAATAACAGCAGCTTCCCTCGCGCTGGCGCATGCCGGCATACCCATGAGGGACTTGGTTGTGGGCTGCGCCGCCGGAAAGGTGGATGGTGTGGTTGTTCTCGATCTCAACAAGGAAGAGGACAATTTTGGAGAGGCAGATGTGCCCATGGCGATTCTCCCAAGAACCGGTGAAATCGCACTTTTGCAGATGGACGGCGATTTAACTTACGATGAATTGACGAACGCCATGGAGATGGCCATGGACGCTGCCAGGGAGATTTACAAGATGGAAATTGAAACGCTAAAATCTGCATATAGAGGTGATGATAATGACAACTAAATTTTCAGAGGGTGTGGTTGCGGAGTCAAAGAGAGATTACATAAAAAAACTGGCTTTGCAGGGCACCAGAATAGATGGTCGCGGATTCGATGAAGTTAGACCGATAAAAATCAAAACTGGATTCATCAAAAGGGCCGATGGCTCCGCTTTGGTTGAATTAGGCGATACGAAGGTTCTTGTGGGTGTGAAGATAGAGCCCGGAGAGCCGTTCCCGGATACTCCCAACATGGGGATAATGACCACAAACGTTGAGCTTGTTCCTCTTGCATCGCCAACCTTTGAGCCGGGACCTCCCAGTGAGGAGGCAATAGAGCTTGCGAGGGTCGTGGATAGAGGAATCAGAGAGAGCCATGCGATAGATTTAGAGAAATTGGTAATCGAAGAGGGCGAGAAGGTCTGGGTAGTTTTCATAGACATGCACGTTTTGGATTACCACGGAAACCTGTTCGACGCATGCGGAATCGCAGCTCTGACGGCTCTAAACGACGCAATTGTCCCTGCGGAAAGATTCGAGGTGGGTGAAGATTTCAAACTGCCCATGAATCATTATCCAGTGCCAGTGACATTTGCGAAAATAGGCGAATGGATAGTGGCGGATCCGAATCTCGACGAAGAGAGCATAGCAAAAGCAAGGTTAACAGTGACTACGAGTGAAGAGGGAAAAATAAACGCAATGCAAAAGGGATTATTCGGCACGTTCACCTACGAGGAAGTTAAGAAAGTTATAAATAGAAGTTTGAGTATCGGGCAAAAAGTCAGAGAGCAAATTTTAGGTGGTGCCGATGGCGAAGAGAACTAAAAAAGTAGGTGCAGCCGGGCGCTTCGGCCCGAGATATGGCGTTCCACTCAGATCCAGATGGGCAAAGGTTTATCAGGAGAAGAGCAAGAGGCATCTATGCCCCAAATGTCATCATTATTCGGTGGTAAGAGAATCCACTGGCATATGGGTATGTAAGCACTGCGGCTTCAAGTTTGCAGGTGCCGCGTACACCCCCGACGTTTATGGAGAGTGGAACGGGGTGAGATGACATGTATAGGTGCATAAGATGCGGAAGGCCTTTAGAAAGCGAACTGGGAGTGCAGCAACTTGAGTGCGAATGTGGAAGCCGGATGTTCTATAAAGAGAGACCCAACATGAGAAAAGTGGTATACGCGATTTAATCCTTCACCATTCTCACCCATTTTCCCGCACTTTCTTTTTCTTTGAACCCCAAATCTTCGTAAAATTTAATCGCGTTCTTATTATGCTCGCCCACCCATAGCTCTATCTTCCTTGGCTTCAGGTACTCCATAGCCTTCTCTATCAATGCTTTTCCTATGCCCTCATGCCTGTGCGTCGGAAGAACAACTATTTCATGTATGGCTCCTACATGTGAATGTTCGAACTTACTGTACCAGAATCGGTTGCAGAAGATGAATCCTACGATTTCTCCTTCATTCTCTGCGACGAAGAAGCATTGCGGGTCCTCGTCGTAAAGGTCCTCTATGTATCTCCTCGCTTTATCGATGCTCTCTTCTCCGTACTCCTCTAAGCCTTTGTAGGCGGTCATTAATATTTCCGGTAAAAATTTCAAATCCTCCCTTTTTCCCTCGCGGATTATCATCTTTCCATCACCCACCTGAACCTTTTTTCCAGATTTCTCTTTTTTCTAAGGTATTCGGCTTCGCTTATCTCCCCATCCACCAGCATCTTATCCAACGCGAGTAGCTCTTCCCTCTGCCTCTTTCTCAAATCCATTACCAGATTTTCCACCATGTTCTCGAAATCTTGAAGGAAACTCTCTCCCTCTTTGGTGAGGAAGTAAAATATCATTGGCCTCTTCATCTCCTTTATTTTCTTATCTACCAACCCCATTTGATAGAGAATTGCAAGGTGCTTGTCCACACCCTGCCTCGTCATGTTGAATTCCATGGCGAGCTCCTCGGGGTGCTTCTCCTCCTTTAATTCTCTCAGGATTCTTATTCGAATGGGGGATATCACATCTGCTACCTGAGAATACATGTCCATAAACCCGTATGGATTCCCCCTATTTCAACTTTTAAGTTGAAAATTGAAGTTCTTAGTTGAAATTACAACAAAAAATTTTTATAAAAAGGTTTAAATTGCAGTATGTGCATGGGGCATTATGGAAGATGAATTCGTAAGAAAATTGAAAGAAAAATACGAGAAGGGCGAGATAAGCAAGGAGACCTACGAGGAAATACTTCAGAGATACGAAGAAGAGAAAGAAGAAAAAAAAGCGGATGAAGAAGATAAAGAGGAGGAAGATGAAGATCGCGGTAAAGATTACAAATGCGCTGGGATGTGCACGGTGCCCGGGGGAAGATATGAGTACATATCCGCATCTGGCACGGTGAAGATTACAGGTGAAATACATGCGAAAAAAGTTTCCTCTGGGGGAATGCTCACCGCAAGCTCAAGCATATACACTGAAATATTCAAATCCGGAGGTACGGCAAGCATCGAAGGGGATTTGGTAGCCGAGAGCATAAGCTCTGGCGGAATTTTGAAAGCGAGGCGCATAGAAGGGGGGAGAGTAAAAACAGGTGGTGTTGTGAAATGCACTGAGCTAAAATGCGAAAATGGTGAGATAGAGGGAAAAGTCAAAGCGGAAAAAGTTCAATGCAAAAAATTAAAAATTTATCTTAGTGCGAGTTGCAAAGTGGATGAAATAATAGGGGAAGATGTGGAAATAAGAGCGAAAAAAGGAATCTTAAGAAAATACGCGGGCACGATGAACTCGAAGAAAATAAGGGGAGAAAACTTACATCTTGAGTCCACCAGCGCAGAGGAGGTGGAAGGAGATAGCGTTGAAATCGGAGAGGGATGCGTCATAGATGTGGTGAAAGGAGAAGACATAAAAATAAGCAATAAAGCGAAGGTGGGCAAGGTGGTGAAAAAATGAGAAATGGAAGATTTTCCACGGGAAGAATTTTAGTAGGTTCTTTTCTCATAATCATTGGAGTACTATGGCTTCTGGAAATGCTGGGCATAATCCAGTTCAACATTTGCATCATCGGCCCCCTAATCTTGATAATCGCTGGAATAGGAGTGATGCTAAAAAGACCCTGGGACATGTGGTAAAAAACCCCTATTAGGAAAAATATATAGTTCAATGTGCATTTAGCATATGTGCGGTGAGTGTATGGCTACCCTCGGCAAGAACTTCTGGCTCTTCGTAACCGGGCGCTTTGTTTCGCAGTTTGGCTGGGCAGTGCAGGATGTAGCCATACCTCTTTACGTTCTTGATAAAACGCACAGCGGCGGGATGATGTCCATTTTCGTACTTGCCGAAATGTTACCATTTGCGCTTCTTCCATTCGCCGGCGTTCTAAGTGATCGCTACAACAGAAAGTACATGATGGTCGGATTTGATTTGATAAGGGGGGCCATTCTTCTCGCCGTTATCGCCTTCAATTTCTTGGCAATAGACCAGCTTCTTCTAATCACCATAATTCTCTCTTTTATGGGTGCGTTCTTCGGGGCCGCAACCAACGCGCTATTCCCAGAGCTCGTGCCGGAGAACGAGTTAGAAAGGGCAAATTCCGTCTCATCTACTTTCAACATAATCGCCATGCTCGTTGGTCCTGCCATGGGCGGATTGCTTTACGGAATCGGTGGAATAATGCTCCCTGTGTTAGTGAACGGCCTTAGCTTCTTCGGCTCGGGTTTATTCGAAATGTTGATTCATTACGAGTGGAAAACTAAGAAGATAAGCAATGCTAAGGAGATTGCAAAAGACCTTAAAGAAGGGCTGCGGTTTTTAAGGAAGAGCAAATATTTACTCGTTCTCATGACATTCGCTCTCTCATTGAATGCATTAGGTCAGCCATTCGGGGCGATTTTGCTGCCTTATGTGATACGAGAGGTTTTGAAGCTAAGCAGTCTGCAATTTGGACTCGTGGAGAGTACTTTCATGGCCGGAGCAATAGTGGGAAATATGGTTATCGCCTTAAAACTCGTGAAAAAACCTGCCAAGTACATATTTCACAGCTTGGTGATAAATGGAGTTATACTCGTTGTTTTCATCTGGTTGATATCTCCAATGTCGTCTTTGAGCATTACCATGGCATTTTTGACCCTTGCGATTATCTCGGTTATGTGGGGCTCAGCTACTGCGTTTATGAATGTGCCACTGAATGCCAAAATTCAAAGAGCCGTGCCAAACGAGCTCCGAGGCAGGGTTCTTTCAATATTCATCGTCATGGTCAACTCGCTCACACCCATAGGAATATTGTTCATAGGTCCTCTTTTAGATTTATATCCCGCGTGGTTAATCGCCACGGGCATGTGGTTTGCCATGGCAATTGTTGTTCTCTATTTCTGGCTCAGGCACAGGAAAGAATTGACGGAAGAATCCCCGAAATCGACCAGCAATGCTTAAATATATTCCCACGATTTCAAAGCGATGAAAGAGATTCTTCTTCACATCAAAAAAAGGCTTTATCTCTATGTGCTCTTCGATTTTATAATTGCATTAATCTTAGGTTATTACCTTGATTTCTCAAAGATGAACATAATGCCCATAAGCGTAGCCGCGGTTTTCATTATGCTTTATCCTATGCTCACAGGAATGGAAGTTGAAAAGGTGAAGAAGGCGGGCAGAAATTACAAACTCATTGCGAGTACCCTGATATTCGCGTACATAGTCGCATCCCTAACGGCATTTTTTCTCTCGAGAACAATCTTAAAGGGTTACGATGAGCTCGCCCTTGCCCTGGTGCTCGTGGGCGCGATCCCTTGCTCGAACATGCTCATAGGTTGGAGCGGCATAGCAGATGCCAGCATCGCAGACGCACTAGTTATTGCGGTTACCGGGCTTCTCTTGATTCCTATCTTATCCCCTCTCCTCATATATTTCAACGGCGGCATATTCGCAACCATAAATGTTGTTCAGCTCGTTGTGATTCTCCTTTTTTACATTTTAGTCCCCCTCGCTCTGGGGATAATTACGAGGAGAGAAATAATAAAAAGAAAGGGAAGGGCATATTTCATGGCGATGAAAAAATACCTCCCCGGAATCTCAGCTTTGGGAATTCTCCTAATAGTGTTCTTCTCGGTGGCAAAGGTGGCGAGGAAAGTTATATTCGAGCCAGAAATTTTTCTATTAGTTCTCCTGGCCCTGTTTTCATATTATATTATTCAGACTTCCCTATCCATCATTGCTGCAAAGCTTCTCAAATTCAAGTACGAGAAGGGTATGATTCTGATTTTAGGCGCAACAGCAAGCTCTCAGGCCATATCCCTCTCCCTCGCGGCCACTGTGTTTCCCCCGCTCACAGTCTTCGCTCTCTCTTTCAAGCCTATTTTGCAGGTGTTTTACATAATGATTCTCATTTACGGCCTAAGTCCATGGCTCCGCAAATTCTTGGGAGAAGAAAAAAATGAAAGCTAACAAATTTATTATATAGAACATCAGCATACCCAACCATGCTCACATTAGTGGTGCTGATAATCGCAATTATTGCCGCTCTGTACATGGCATGGAATATTGGCGCGAATGACGTGGCCAATTCCATGGGCACCTCCGTTGGAAGCGGGGCGCTAACATTAAAAAGGGCGGTTATCATAGCAGGAATTTTTGAATTTTTGGGTGCAGTCTTGGTGGGTAAGCACGTAACAGGGACAATATCCAAAGGTATTGTCTCTCCAAGCGCTTTGAGTCCAAACGTGCTCATGGTTGGTATGTTAGCCGCTTTGCTTGGAGCTGCGATATGGGTGACTATAGCCACATATCTAAGTTTGCCTGTTTCTTCCACACACTCCATAGTTGGAGCTGTCATGGGATTTGTGATTGTGATAAACATCTCCCTAATACACTGGGCTGTGGTGGGGAGCATAGTTGCCAGCTGGGTGATATCACCGCTATCGGGAGCATTCATAGCTTACTTAATTTTTCTAACTCTCAAAAAAACTGTGCTCTCGAAAGAAGACCCGATAAGGGAAGCGAAAATCGTGGCGCCGTTTTTCATATTTCTAACGGCTATGATTATAACAATGTCTATAATTTACAAAGGTTTGCACAATTTAGACCTGGATTTTGGTCTCACTTACTCTCTTTTGATTTCAACCATGGCAGGAGTGATAAGCGCATTCGTTGGATATTTGTTTTTGAGGAAATACCACGAAAAATATCGCAACGAGGAGGATAAATACAGGCGCCTTGAGAAATTCTTCATCTATTTGCAGGTGATGACCGCCGCAAGCGTAGCTTTTGCGCACGGTGCGAACGATGTGGCAAATGCGGTTGGTCCTCTTGTGACAATAGTGGATATCGCAAACAGCGGAAGCGTAGGCTCACAGGTAGTTATACCGCTCTGGGTGCTCGTGCTCGGCGGGTTTGGAATAGTGTTAGGTATCTCAACATGGGGATACAAGGTGATTTACACTATCGGCTCAAAGATAACGGACATAACGCCAACCAGAGGCTTCTCGGCTGAGCTTGCAACTGCATTCGTTGTGTTGGTTTTCTCAAAGCTGGGTATGCCCATATCCACATCACATGTGATAGTCGGCTCAGTTCTTGGTGTGGGAATAGCGAGAGGTCTGGCGAGCGTGGACTACAGGGTCATAAAGAACATAATTTACTCGTGGGTCCTCACTATTCCAATAGCCATGGGCTTTGCGGCGGGAATATTTTTATTATTGAGAATGATATTCTTGTGAGGTGAGAATATGAAATTCATGAGAGCACCAATAATTGACACACTTCGAAAATCTCCATTTGAAGCATTGGAGGAGCATGCTGGCATAGTGAAAGAAAGCGCATCGCTACTCCGAGATGAGATTAAGGCTTATTTAGACGGAAATTTTGAAAAATTTGAGCAAATGAGAAAAAAAATCGAGGAATTGGAGTTGAAGGCGGATTACATAAAGAGCAACATAAGAAATCATCTCCCCAAGGATGTGAAGATGCCCGTAGACCGCGGGGTTTTCCTCTCTCTACTGGGAGAAATCGACAAAGTGGAGGATTTGATTCAAGATATTGGTGAGTGGATTTCAATGCGCGAGAAGCCAATACCGGATGAACTCATGGATGATTTCAAGTCCCTGTTCGACAAAGCTCTCGAATCCACGGACATCGCGGAAAAAGCCGTGATTCAGCTAAATGTAGTTATCGAATCATCTTTCGCCGAAAACGAGAGAAAGAAAGAGAAAGAAATTATACAGAAGTTGCACGAAGTTGAGCATGAGAGCGACATAATCGAAAGGGAACTCACAAGAAAGATTTTCTCTATGGAAAACGAAATCTCGCCGGTGGCTATATTCCACCTGAGCAAACTGGTGTTTCTCCTTGGGGATATAGCGAACCACGCCGAGAACGCGGGCGATAGAATAAGGGCACTTTTAGCAAGGTAATAAAGATGATAACTGTCATGACACACATGGACTCCGATGGCCTCATTTCCCTCGCTCTATTTTTGAAGAGCATAAATGGATTGAAGGTTCGCACTTATTTCACCTCCCCCGTGCAGCTCAGGGACATGATTTGCAAATCGATTCAGCATAAAAAGAGCCTCGGAGAGCTTTACATATTTGATTTAGCGGGAGAGAATAAAGCGGTTTATGCGGCTGCCATATATGACAAGGTGCTGTGGATAGACCATCACGATTGGAACCCGGATGGAAAATTCGAGCATGTGGAAATTGTGGTGGACAGCAAGGCCAAGAGCGCCGCAAGCGTGGTGGCAAATTATTTCAATATATCTTCTCCTCTTGTTGATCTGGCGGACCAGATAGACACAAACGATGTGAAGGATGAAATTGCGGAGAAGATAAGGCTCACAATCGGAGCAATAAGGTACAAGTATTCCGGCATTGAATTAACGAGAAATCTCAGGGAATTAGCGTATGATTTATCCACAGAAGAATTATCGAGACTGGACAAATACGAGGA
>WAKX01000048.1 GCA_015523125.1 DHVE2 group archaeon
ACCCGCGCGCGTTGTTTGATTTTTTGTTAAAAAATAAGGAGATTTCGAAGAATTTCCAGTTGGTTTGGGAGGTGGCGGACAAAAAAGTTTTAGAGCAATTGAGAAATATAAATATAAATGCGTATCTACAGACCAGTGCTAAAGGAGCATGGGAGTTCATGAGATCAAAATACATCGTTACCTCGCATGGAGATTACATAAATTACAAAGCAGGAGGACAAATACTGATAAACTTAGGGCATGGAATGGCTTTAAAATCGGCGGGATTATTGGACAAAACCGAAGAAAAAGAAGTTAAAAAATGGTTTTTAAAGAGATGGAGAAAGGGGTGCGACGGCATAATAGCCACTTCCAAAATCATGAAGCACATACTTTCATCTTCGTATTGGTTCGATCCCCAAAAGGTGTATATTACGGGGCAACCGCGAAACGACAAATTGTTCACGGAAGACGGAAAGAAAAATCTGGAAAAAATATTGAACATGGATCTATCTAAATTTGAGAAAATAGTTCTTTTCGCGCCCACCTTCAGAGTTTGGAGATCCAGAAATTCCACCGTGGGCAATCCCAGAGAAAACATTCTTGGATTTCAGGATTTCAACATGAAAACTTTCTCTTCCTTCCTAAAGGAAAATAAAATATTGTTCATACTCAGATTCCATCCGGAAGAGGAGGCTTTGTATTATAACGTGGAGTTGGGAGACAATATTGTATTGCTCACCTCGGAAATGATTATAAAAAATTTGCTCACAATATACGATTTTCTCAATGCAATAGACATACTGATAACCGATTACTCGTCCATTTACTACGACTTTTTGATTTTAGATAGACCCATGATCTTCGTACCCATAGATAGGGAGAAATACGCAAAGGAAAAGGGTGGTTTCTCAGTGGAGCCCTACGATTTCTGGACCGCAGGGCCAAAAGTTTACACATTCAAAGATTTCATTGCAGAACTGAAAAAGTGCGTGGATGATCCGAATTATTATCACGAAGAAAGGGAAACAATCAACAAATTAACGAATAAATACAGAGATGCCAACTCGTCCGCAAGAGTCTGGGAGCTCCTTCAAAAATTGAGTAAAAAAGAATCCGTTGACGAGTTTGTTTATTAATGAAAATTTTTTATATCTCCGCCTTATTGTCGTTTTCGGTGTTTAAATGAAAAACGTGGCAGTGATTTTAGCCGGCGGAGTGGGTGAGCGATTTGGTTCAGAGATTCCAAAGCAATTTATAAAGTTAGCAGGGAAACCAGTGATCATTCACACACTTAAAACATTCGAAGAGCACCCGCTTATTCACGAGATATACGTCGTGGTTCCAAGGGAACATTACAGCTATGCAATAGAGCTCATCCACAGATACGAGTTCAAAAAAATCAAAAAAATTCTGATAGGGGGAGACACGAGGCAGGAATCTTCTAGAATTGGCGTTTTTGCATGCGGAGATGATGTGGACAACGTACTCATACATGATTCGGTGAGGCCCTTCATATCCAAGGAAATAATCACGAATGTCATCGAAGCTTTAAATAAATATCCCGGCGTTGACGTGGCAATTCCATCTCCGGACACCATAATAGAAATTTCAAATGAAAACACCATAGAAAATATCCCTCCGAGAAACATGCTGAGACTCGGCCAAACCCCCCAGGGGTTCAAGAGAGATATCATAATGAAAGCACACCAAATGGCACTGAACGAGGGATTCAACAAGGCCACCGATGATTGCGGATTGGTTCTCAGATACAAATTGGGAGAAATCTACGTGGTAGATGGTTCCGAGTACAATATAAAAATCACGAGGCCGCTGGATATACATCTGGCAGATAAAATATTTCAGCTAAAGCACATCAAAATCTCCGGAAAAATCGATCCTCATGTTAAAGAATATGTTAAAGGAAAGGTGATGGTAGTTTTCGGAGGCACCAGCGGAATAGGGAAAGACTTAGTGGATTTGTGGAATAATTTGGGAGGTTTCGCATATCCATTCTCCCGCAGGAATGGTGTGGATATAACTAAATCGAAAGACGTGGAAAACGCTTTGAAGAAAGTTTGCGAAGAAAAAAACAGGATAGATGTGGTGGTATGCACCGCTGGAGTTCTGAAATTGGAATTCTTTGATAGAACGAGCATGGATGAAATAATGGATGAGATTAACGTTAATTTCGTGGGCAGCATCGTTGTAGCCAAAGCTAGTATTCCCTATCTAAAAGAGAGTAGGGGAAGTTTGATTCTATTTGGTTCGAGCTCCTACACCCGAGGTAGAGCGGGATACATAATTTACAGTGCAACAAAAGCGGCACTTGTGAACTTCGTTCAGGGACTCTCCGACGAACTCAGCGACTACGGCGTTCGGGTAAATATCGTTGTTCCTGAAAGAACGGACACTCCCATGAGAAGGATGAACTTCGGAAACGAAGACAAATCCCTCCTATTGTCATCCGAATTCGTGGCAAAGGTCACAATAAATGCCATCGGAAGCGATATAACCGGCTCGGTGATACACGTAAGAAAGCAGGATGAGATGAGGGAAAGGATGAATGGTGATATGTGATGTCACTAAAGATAGCAGCCGTGGTGGTTACTTACAACAGAAAAAAACTTCTTATTGAATGCATTAATGCATTAATAAATCAAACACGCCCTCCAGATGCAATATTTATAATAGACGGACCATCAACAGACGGAACTCCTGAAGAACTGAAAATCCATGGGTATATTGAAGAGTTGCCACCAGAAAAATATGAAGAATATTCATGGCAAACAAATAATTCAATCAACGTAAAAGATGATTTCTCTATTAATTTGCGATATGTGCGGCTTTACGAAGATGTCGGCGGAGCTGGTGGCTTTTACGAAGGAATTAAGAGAGCCTATGAAGCAGGATATGACTGGATATGGGTAATGGACGATGACGCGGAGCCGCACTTAGACGCCCTTGAAAAATTAATAAAATATACAAATCTCCCAAATGTCGTGGCTTTGAAAAATTTTGTTGTTGATCCCAACGGAAATCCCCAAGAATACCACTGGGATCCAAACTATTCTTTTATTTTGAAAGTACCCTTTCATATAAATACCTATGAGCATGATTTTGTTGATGTCCCATATGGATCTTTTGTAGGATTACTCATTAATGCAAAAACCATAAAAAAGATTAAATATCCAAAAAAGGAGCTTTTTATATATCATGATGACTTCGAATATAGCTTAAGATTAAAGTACTTTGGGAAAATTTATTTGATTCCTGATTCTATAATCATCCACAAAGGAGACCCGCCACATGCAAAAAAAAGAAAAGATAATCCATATTTCTGGTTCAAAACATATATTTCAATTAGAAACAAAGTATATATTGTTAAAAAGTATTATTGGAATAAAAGAGATAAAATAGAGGTGATATATTACTTAGCAAAACAATATTTATACGAAACTCTCAAAAATCGCCCGTCGAACGTCCCTTTTTTAAAATGGACAATATATATAATGCGAGCATATACTGACGGGATTTTTGAAATATTTGACAATGAGAAGCCAAAGAGAATAATACAAAGGAGGGTTTAAAAATGATTTTTGCTATTATTAAAAATAAAAAATATAATGTATGTTTAGATTTAATATATAAAAGATACCTCCCCCTCAGACAACTTATAAACATAACATATAAGGAGGAGCTAATATGAATTCTCAAATAATAAAATACCTAATATGTACCTTAAAATGTCCAGAAAAAATAACTTTTAAAGATGTTTTTGTAGAATCACTAAGGAGATACTATTTAAAAACACAAAAAAAATATAACTTTTTTATACATAAAAAATATTTTTTAGATAATAGAAAATCTTCAAAAACAAGTATCTTAGTATTAATGGGCAAATATGACTTTCTATGGGAGGTCACTCTTAGAAGAATTTATGAATATGGAGAAAAATATAATGTGATATTGGTAAATCCAGGAGGTTTAAATGGCACCAAATCAAAATTATTGGCGAAAAATTATGACTGGAGTTATTTTGAAAGCTATCCAGCATCGCTTGAATCGGCAGAAAATTATGTCATATCAAATATTATTGAAAGCCCTTTTATAATCAAAATAGATGATGATATTTTTATAACACCAGATACTTTTAGGAAATTAGAAGATGGCTACATAAAATTAAAGAAAAAAGATTTTGATATAAGTTTTGTTGCACCACTTATTAATGTTAACACTATTGGATACTACTATTTTCTAAAAACAACAAACCTTATTAATGAGTTTTCAAAAATTTTTGAATACCCCAACATATTTAGAAATTGGAAACGCCAAAAAATATGGTATGATGGAAATGCAGCAAAATGGATTTGGGAACACTCACTCCCATTAAATGAGTTGGGAAATGAAATAGCAATAATGAATAATGGTCTCTTTGAGCCCATACCCACTAGATTTTCAATAGGATTAATTCTTTTTGAAAAATCTTTTTTTAATAAAACTAACGGTTTTATTTCAAATCTTCCGAGAGGGATGAACAAATTATTTAAAAATATAGATAATAATACAAGCGGTATTTATGTTAATATTCCATTACTTCCAGATATTGATGAATCATCTATAAATTTTTACAGTGATTGGGCGCATTACGGTAAATTTATGATTTTAGATTCTTTTGCTGGTCATTTTTCATATTATCCTCAAACAAATATAATGAAAAAATGGTATGAAAATAATAAATCATCTTTGATTAAAGATCTTAATTAATGTTGTCTAATTTAAGTTAATATACGCATTTATGATTTATATATTGCGTGTTTTTAATATTTAACAAATTCAAAAGTTAAGCCATTATGGCTACTTCCCAAAACATCATAATCCAAAATTTTATATAATTAAATTTCCTTACTACAAATATGAGAGGGAAATTGCTATCTCTGGTAATTGTGGGAACAATGATTTTCATCACTTTGCAGGGAATGGCTTCGTACGGGCAAAATTTATACGCGTCTTCCGCACCGCAGAGGCTCGACTATGGGACATGGAACGATGGCAATGATGAATACATAATGAATGGGGTCTTTGTGAGCAACAACCTTATCCTTGGGGGCTACGGACATAACCATAATGATGCACTCTTACTCAAATACGACACAAGCGGAAATCTCCTGTGGCACAAATATTTGGATTTTGGAGGAACGAAAGAATCAATCAATAGTCTCACAGTGGATGATGACGGCAATATTGTAGTAACCGGCAATACGAATAATGGGAACAACGGAGACATGGTTATTGCCAAACTTGATTTAAATGGAAATGTTATCTGGGAGAAAACGTATGATAGTGGTTCAACTGATCAAGGGAGGGATGTGATTTACGATTCGTCCGATTCAACATACGTGGTTGTAGGCGAGGGAAAATTTGAAGATTCATATATCTGGAAATATGACAAAAACGGAAACCAGCTATGGGTAAAGGACATTGCACCCCCTGGGTTTAATTACGATATATTGGACTATATAATAAAAGTTGGAAATGACTATTATGTGTATGGGTATGGTGACAACACTACCACGTACACCAAAGATTGCTTTATAGAGGAAGTGAACACCAACGGAAAAGTTATATCCACCATCTCCGTTGGAACTACCCAATATGATGACAGGCCAACGGGATTGGTATATATGGACAATTATTTATACGCAGCAGCCAGCGTAGACATGGAATATACAAAGCTTTACAAATTCGCAACCGATGGAACAGAGATATGGACAAAGGACATCCAAGAGGATTACAAAACGTTGTTGCACCCAAGCGAAGAAAATAACACTATCCTGCTCGATGGTTTTGTGGAAGACAGTTCGGGCAACACAAAGGTAAACATGGTTGAATTCGACGAGAGCGGAAATGCACTCTGGTGGTTTAACGACACCGTCACAAATAAGGACTACATACAGAATCAGGCAATCTGGGAAAACAATTACACTTTCTACATTGCAGGGAACACTACAAACGTTTCAGATGGTACTCAGGATGCACTGTGGGTAAGATATTCATGGATCTCGAATGACAACATTTCACCAACAGTAAATATTCAGAGCCCTACAGAAAACGCAATTACAAATTCCACCGTGGAGCTCAAATGGACTGGAAGCGATAATGTGGGAATAGAGCATTATGAAATCTCAGACGGGGGAAGCACGTGGATTAATGTCGGAACTTCAAACAATTACACGTTCACCTCTTTATCTGGAGGGGAACACACTCTATATGTCAAAGCTTATGATTACTCCGGGAATACAGGAATGGATGAGGTCAACATCACAGTGGATAATCAACCACCTCAAATTTCAATTATAACGCCGCAGGATGGAAGTTTTCAGAATCAAGATGTATATATGAAATGGAACGCTTCGGATAATACAGGCATAGACCATTACGAAGTTTCGGACGGAGGTAGCACGTGGATTAACGTGGGAACCACCACACATTACACATTTACGGGTTTAACTCAAGGGAAGCACACGCTGTACCTAAAGGCATATGATATTGTAAATAATATTGCTGAGGAATCGGTGAATATAACTGTTGACAACTACATTCCCAAAGTATACATAATCACACCAAACAACGGAGTGTGGTTAAACACCTCGGACGTGAATGTTGTGTGGGCAGGGAGCGATGACAACGGTATAGACCACTACGAAGTATCCTCCAATGGTTCATCGTGGATAAATGTAGGATTGAAAACCAACTATGAATTTAAAAATTTGAAGGAAGGAGAAAATGCGCTGTACGTCAAAGCGGTGGATGTTGCAGGCAACGCGGGAATAAGTTACGTGAAAGTAAACATTGATCAAACTCCACCCACAGGAAGCATAATAAGTCCCGCATCGGAATACATCTCATACAGAAATGTAACATTAAAATGGAGCATGGAAGACAATTGGGGTGTGATGGATTGCCAAGTCTCCTCGGGTCAGTACTGGATTGACGTCGGAATATCCACAAACTACACCTTCAAAAATCTGAGTGAGGGAAGTTATAACCTCTCCGTCAAAATAATTGACAATGCGGGAAATTACCATATTTATTCCACGAGGATAATCGTTGATCTAACGCCGCCGCAGTTAACAATAAGCCATCCGCTCGAAGAGGAATTTTTGAATTCATCTTCAATAAATGTAAATTGGGGCATCATGGAAAAAAATGGTCTTTCCACATTGAAAATAAAAATTGACAAAAGTGCATGGGCCAATTTAAGTCTTAACGCGAGAAACTATGAATTCAATGTGGATGATGGAATGCACAGAATAACAATAATGGCGGTGGATTTGGCTGGAAACGAAGTCGTTAAAAGCGTAAACTTCACCGTCGATACCGTGGCACCTACGCTGTATTTCACATCTCCTTCGAATGACGCATGGCTCAACAAGAGCACTGTAAATATAGAATGGGCATGCTCCGACACATGGGGAATAAGCAAAATGATGATAAGAATGGATAACCACAGCTGGAAAGAGCTACAGGCGAAGGTCAGAAGTTATTCCTTAAATATACCAGAAGGAAAGCACATCATCGAAATTTTAGCAATGGACCAAGCAAAGAATATTGCGGAGGTAAAAGAAACAATAGGGGTAGATTACGAGAATCCGATTGTAAAAATAAACCTCGAGAAAAATTACATATCTATTAACGCAAGCGACAACATATCCGGAATAAAGGCAATAATTTACAGCATAGACGGCGGTTCATGGGAGAACTACGATGGAAAGATTAACATGGAAGAGCTAAGCGCGGGAACACACAATATTTCAGTAATCGTTGAAGATTACGCGGGGAATAAAGTGTACTTAAATAAAACATTTGAAACTAGAGAAATGCAATACTACTCCTACAATTCAGGAAATAACCTAATGCTGCTGTTGGCCCTTATCGGAATAATAATCGCGTTGGCGATTGCAATGTTCATAATGGCAGTTCGCTACAGAGAAGAAATAAGAAGATTAAAAGAGATAGCTCAGGGAACCACGGAAGAAAAAACGGAACCGCTGGAGGAAAGCAAAGAAGAAAAAGAAAATCAGAACAATTCCCCGTAACCGGCTTTCTCAGCGTCTTCGCTGAATTTCTTTACCCCTTCCTCCGTTTTTGGATGAAGAAGCATATCTTCGAGAACTCCGAAGGGTATCGTGGCGATGTGCGCCCCAATCATAGCCGCTTCTCGAACCTGCCTCGCGTTGCGAATGCTGGAAGCGATGACCTCGGTTTCGTAATCGTAGTTGTCAAGAATCATAACCACTTTCTCCACTAAATCCGTGCCGCTTTTTATACCATTGTCGTCCACGTCCATGCCGTCCCATGGATAGTAATCCCCCTTCTGGAAATCCTCTCCGGGTTTCATCCCTAACTTAGTGGTGCGTATGTAATCGTCTATGCGCCCTGCGAATGGGCTCACGTACCTCGCTCCAGCTTTCGCCGCAAGAAGCGCCTGCTCCGGTGTCATAATAAGGGTACAATTCACCGGTATTCCTTCCTCGCTCAGCGCTTTTATCGTCTTCAATCCCTCGTAATAACCGGCGTAGGTGTTCACGGGCACTTTGATAACCACATTCTTCGCAATATTGTTGAACCTCTCGTAGAGGATTTCGGCCTCTTTTATCATCTTCTCGGCCTTTATGCTCATGACTTCGAGGCTCACGGGCCTCTCGGGGCCTGCAACCTTCAGTATGTTTTCGATGTAATCTTCTAACTTCATGCCCTTTGCCTCTGTTTCAACCGCTTTTCGTATGAGCGATGGGTTCGTGGTCACTCCGTCCACTATGCCCCACGATATTGCTTCTTTTATTTCGCTAATCTTGGCAGTATCGATAAATATCTTCATTTTTTCACCTCCTTAAGAAAGGCGAGCATTTCTTTTGCAATTCCCTTATCGTCCATTCCGTAATGTTCAAGAAGAACATTCCATTTTCCACTTCTTCCGAACCTATCCTTCATCCCGTGGCGATGCATCCTAACTGGATAATTCTCAACCAGAACTTCCGCAACCCTCGAGCCGAGACCGTTGTATATATTGTGGTCTTCCACGGTCATTATAGCTCCCGTATCCTTTGCAGCTTTCACGATTATGTCTTTATCTATGGGCTTAATCGTGCTCATGTTTATCACACGAATATCGTAGCCTTCCTTCTTCAGAATTTCTGCGGCGAGGAGAGAGTAAGAAACTTCTATTCCCAAGGCGATTATGGTGGCATCCGCGCCGTCTCGCATTAATCTCCCTTTTCCAAATTCGAATTCATCATCCTCTGATGTGAGATTTGGAAGCGCGGTGCGGGTGAGTCGCACGTAGAACGGACCATGCTCTTTCGCGACGAATCTTATGACCCTGCGAACCTCGTTGGAATCGAGAGGCGCGATGACTCGCATATTTGGCAGACCGCTCATCAATCCGAGGTCTTCAATCATCTGGTGCGATGCTCCGTCTTCCCCTACCGTAACTCCGCCATGAGTGGCCACGATATTCACATTCAACTTGGGGTATGCGATGCTCTGCCTCACTTGGTCGTATGCTCTTCCCGTTGCGAATACTGCGAAAGAAGATGCAAAGACAGTTTTTCCACTCCTCGCAAGGCCCGCGGCGATGCCCATCATGTTCTGCTCCTGCAAACCAACGTTGAAAAATCGATCCGGAAACTCTTTACCGAACATCGCAGTTTTCGTGCTCGTGCTTAAATCTGCGTCCATCACCACGATATCTTCTCGCTCTTTTCCTAACGCTATAAGCGTTTCCCCGTACGCTTTCCTAGGAGATTCGTATTCCCAGTTCATATTTTTCGCCTCTCTTCTTCAAGTTCTTTAAGCGCCCTTTCATATTCCTCCTCATTCTGCGGCGGCTTTCCGTGATATTTTGCGGTGTTCTCCATGTAGCTCACACCCTTCCCCTTCACGGTGTGTGCGATTATTACCGTCGGCCTCCCCTTCGTCTTCTTAGCTTCGTCCAGAGCTCGAATTATCTGAGTCACATCGTGCCCGTTTATGGATATTACTCTCCACCCGAATCCGCGCCATTTCTCCTCTAATGGATCCAGTTCCACCATACGGTCCGTGAAATCGTCCAACTGAATCTTATTGCGATCCACAATTGCCACCAAATTGTCCAGCTTTCTCGTGGCGGCGGTCATTGCCGCTTCCCAGACATTGCCCTCTTCTATTTCCCCATCGCCCAATAGAACGTAAACTCTATAGTCCCTTTTGTCCATCTTTCCAGCGAGGGCCATGCCGATCCCCGCGCTGAGTCCCTGTCCCAACGAGCCGGTGCACATGTCCACGCCGGGAACCATGAGAGAGGGATGCCCCTGAAGATAGGAATTCACATCCCTGAATGTTAGCAAATCTTCCTCGGGGAAGAATCCCCTCATTGCCAGCGCGGCATAATAAGCAGCGGATGCATGACCTTTGCTGAGAACGAATCTATCGCGATCTGGCCACTCTGGATTCTTCGGGTCAACGCGCATTTCGTGGAAATAGAGAACGGCTAAGATGTCTGCGGCGCTCAGCGCCCCTCCCGGATGTCCGGATTGTGCGCGGTAAATCATCTTTATGCTCCACACCCTGAGGTCATTGGCAATCCTCTTCAACTCTTTTACTTTTTCGGGGTCAATTGATGACATTATGGGTGTATTTCAAAGCCCCTTATTAGCGTTTTCCTTCAACTTATGATAATACACACAAAACTCCCTGTACCTGCATCTCTCGCATTTGTTCAGAGATGGCTCAATCGAAGGAATTACCACATCCTTCAAAAGTAGGTAAATATCGTAAAGCGTTCTTTTTATTTCCTCCTCATCCTCGGATGCGAAGGTTTTCACATAGAGTATTTCCCCGGTATCTCTACCCCGCACGATTACCCTTATCTCCCTGTCTGGCTTGAATTTATCCCTGAATGCGAGGGCGTAGCCGAGCACCTGCATGATTTCTCCCTTATACACCCTATCCCCGGGCTTGTCGTCGATTATCTCCACCCGGTCGGGATATATTGCCAGCTCGTCTATCTTGCAGGATAATTGGTATTTCTCGAATTTCGTTTTGAATGCAAATTCTCTGAACACGAACCCTTTGTTCTCCATCTTCGAAAGGAAAAGCGCATCCTCGATGCTTACTTCCTCCTTCACATTCATCTCGTGAATTATCTCCTTCACTGCGTGAGCCTTAGTACCTATTTCCATCTCCTTCGTCGGCGGCAATTCTATCCCCTTAACCCGATACAGATACAGCTGGTACGGGCAGTAAAAATAGGTCTGAATCCAGCTGGCCCAGATGTACTTTTTGTACTGGTAAAATCTCTCGTATTCCCCCTTCTTATCTTCGGGAACCTTCGCAATTATCACTTTCATGATTTCACCTTCAACATTTCACCTCGTTCATCACACTTTGGAAATCATTCTCGAATATGGGAGGCGCGACGAACGCCACGATTATGGATTCGTAATTCTCGTTGCAGAAAAACGCCCCGAAATAGAGCTTTAGGGTATCGGGCCTGAAGAACGAATTTTCAAAATATTTGAGATGCATGTCGTAGGTATCCATTACAACCGAATGATTTCCCACTTTCGTTTCCAATTGAGATACGAATTGCAAATCTATATCCGCGTTGTATCTTTTCTTGGTTTCGTTCTCGATTATTCCCCCCATTGAGCGCAAAATCTTGCTGTATGTGCTATCCGGTAAGAATGGAGTTCGAACGGTAGCCACCAAAAGAATTCCCGGGTTCACGCTCCCCCGAACGTAAATTTTGTAAACCACGTAAGGCAATGTTGAATATACCTCGCTTTTGACTTCCTTGTAATTGGGCGTGTTGGCCGTTGCCGGCTGAACGGGGTAGGTGAAAAAAGCCAAGTATATTCCGAGTACGAGTAGATACGCGATTATTCCAGTTATGATTTTCCCCTTATTCACAGGAACACCCCCGATAATAAAATAAGAGTTGCGATTGCAATGAAAAGCGAGCTTTTCACGATTTTCATCTTTTTCTTCTCCACCACGAAAGCATGCAGAGCGCCAATTCCTATGATTATGAATGCGATGGGCATCACCAGATTCCCGGGATAGCCGAATGTCACACCAATTGCAGCGGATAAAGTGTAAATTCCGGCCAAAATTCCGTAGTACTCGTCCACCTCCTTCTCCCTGTAAACCCAGTATATGTTGTGGAGCAATATGGGGAGCGAGGTGAGGGAGAGAATTACCACCGCGAAGTCCATGATAATTGCACATCGTCAACTTACTTAAATTTTTTCTCCTCAACTATGAGGAAAAATTTTATATGTAGAAAACATTCCGAACATGGTGATTAAAATGGCAGTGGGCTTTGTATTGATAAGCACGGCACCCGGTAAAGAGCATGAAGTTTACGAGAAATTGAAGGAATTACCAGAAATTGTGGAGTTGCATCCGTTGTTCGGTGAATTCGATCTCATTGCAAAGATAGAGACCAAGGATTACAACGAACTGGGAAAAATCGTAGTTGAGAAAATAAGAATGGTGGACGGGGTAATAGATACCAAGACCCTCACGGGTATAAAGTTCTAAGGTGATTCACATGTTCGTATGGGACGCAATGAACGCAGCGGGAGTCTGGGTCATCTTCTTTGAAGTTCTATTGCTAATGCTTTCGCTCACCTTCTTCGTGTTGGGCATATTAACAGCATACTTCGGAAGCGGTAAAAGCAGAGCAGCAGGGATTTCTCTGCTAGTAATTGGAATAATCATACCCATCATAATGTACTTTGTATGGTGGATGAATGAAGTGGGGCACTTCACCAACCAGCTTCTCCTGCCCGGGCTCATATATGTGGGCGGCGCTCTGGTTGGTGTGGTCATAGGTTTTGTTGTGTTCCTCGGAATAATAATGAAAACCTAAATTTTTTATATCTTTTTTCTATAGGCCAGTATGGGAATATGCATAATTTTAGGGAGCAAATCAGACCTAGGGAAAGCTGAAAAGGCTTTCGATGTTCTTAGAGATCTCTCTGTGGATTTTGACGTGCACGTGGCCTCGGCGCACCGCACCCCGGACCTCGTGGAGAAAATAGTGAAGGAAACAAATCATGAAGTTTTTCTGATATTTGCGGGACTCTCAGCGGCTTTGCCGGGTTTCGTAGCCTCGCTTACTGAGAAACCTGTCATTGGGGTTCCCCTGTCCAGCAACGTGCCATTCGATTCTCTGCTCAGCATGGTGCAGATGCCGAAGGGAGTGCCAATAGCTGTGGTTGGCGTGGACAACGTGGTGAACGGGGCGCTCATGTGCGTGGAGATTTTAGCGGTGAAAAACGAAAATTTGGTGGAAAAAATAAGGGAATACAGGAAAAAGATGAGGGAGAAAGTTATAAAGGATAACGAGGAGGTTCGAAAACATGTTCAATCCTGAGACATTCATAGAGGAAAAAGTTAAAGAGTTGCGAGAAGAAATAAAGGGAAAAGCGATAATCGCCTGCTCTGGCGGAGTGGATAGCACCGTCGCCGCGAAAATCGTTGAGATGGCAATCCATGAAAATCTCTTAGTGGTCTTCGTGGACACCGGATTCATGAGGAAGAACGAGGCGGAGAGGGTGGAAAAAATATTCAAAAATCTCGGGTTCAACTACAGAATTTTGGATTCCAAGGAAGATTTCCTATCCTCTTTGAGAAATGTGGTGGATCCGGAGAAGAAAAGAAAAATAATCGGAGCGAAATTCATAGAAATATTCGAAAAAGTTGCGAAGGAGTTTAGAGCGGAGTATTTGGTTCAGGGAACAATCGCTCCCGACTGGATAGAGAGCGGGGGAGGTTTGAGAGATACGATTAAATCACACCACAACGTGGGCGGTCTTCCGGAAGAGATGAAATTAAAACTCGTCGAGCCTTTGAGGGATCTTTACAAAGATGAGGTCCGAAAAATAGCGCGGTATTTGGGCATCGAAAACGCCGAGCGGCAGCCGTTCCCGGGCCCTGGGCTGGCCATAAGAATTTTAGGCGAAATAGACGATGAAAAACTGGAAATAGTGAGGGAGGCGAATGCCATTGTGGAAGAAGAGGTTGAAAATTTCTACGACTTCGATTCGAGACCATGGCAGTACTTCGCAGTTCTACTACCCATAAGGAGCGTTGGAGTCCACGGAGACAAGCGAGCATACGGGTTCACAATTGCGATTCGCATGGTTGAGAGCTTAGACGGGATGACCGCAGCGTACTTCAAGCCATCATACGAGCTTCTGGACAGGATAGCAACGAGAATAACGACGGAAATTAAAAAAGTGAATCGTGTTGTGTACGATATAACGAACAAGCCGCCGGGGACTATCGAGTGGGAATAGACTCCAGGAACTCGATATACTTATCCAATTTTTCCCCTATTTCACTGCTCTTTTTTATTTTGAATGTGAGGTAAAGAGGGGTTAATCTGGCGCCCGGGGGCGATTTTACCTCTCCCACATCTCTATTGTGTAATATGCTCACCTTCACCTCCGGGCGAAAAGTCACAACCACATCGTGATTTCTGTAATTGAATTGAAGATCCCCGTCTTTTTCCTTTGCATTGAACATCTCTTTTATTTCTCTCTTCAATTTCTTCTTATCCGCAGTGAGATGGAATATGAGGTATATCAAAATCGCAAAGAACACGAATATGGCCAGAAGAATGATGAGAGCTTCGTATGCTGGATCCATAAGTTCACATGGCAAAGAATATATATGGTTTTTTCTATGCTCTTACGCCCACCAGCCATGCCCCTCCTGAGCAATGATGGAGGATCCACACGGTGGGCAAAATTTTAATAAAATTGAACATATGTGCTTTCGTGAAGAAGGTCACCGTATTTGCGAAGCCGCAGGATTCTGAGAAGATCGAAAAAACTCTGGGAGAGTTCGTTTATTATCGAGAAATTGTCGAAGATGCGGTGAAATACGTTGCCTATGTTCCAGACGAACTCACAGATGAAATCGTGAATAAATTGAGAAATTCCGTAGATTTGCGATTCAAGGAGAGTTCAATTGCCGTCGAATCCCAAGATTTCGTCATATCTTCCGCGCTTAAAAGAATGGACAAAAAGAAAAAAATAGGGAAACCGCCCGTAGAAAAACTGATTTCGTCGGCAAAGAAGTACTCGCGCATCGATCCCCTTTATCTTCTTCTCACCACCATCGCAGGCCTAATCGCAATGACGGGCCTATTTTTGAACAATGTTGCAATAATAATTGGAGCCATGCTCCTCTCCCCTCTTTTAGGCCCAATATACAGCTTCGCAATAAACATCGCCGTGGGGCGCGCGGAGGATGCGGGAAGGAGCGTTGGAAACATACTCATTTCTCTCTTTTCCGTGATGCTCATATCATTCCTCCTCACATTCCTTTTATCCGTGTTTTTCCCTCTCCAACTCACCCCTGAAATTATTCTGAGGTTCGACACGAATCCCATTTATTTGATTATGGCTTTTCTCTTAGGATTCGCCGCAGTTTTGGCCCTCTATAAAAGAATTTCGGAGAGCATTGCGGGCATTGCAATCGCCGCCGCGTTGTTGCCTCCGGCTGTTGTCGTGGGAATCTCTGCGTATCTTTATCCTCAAGAGTTTATGAAGCCTTTGATTATGACCATGGAGAACCTCTTAGGGCTCATGGCCGGCGCGTTGGTGGCAATTCCCGTGTTAAAAATAGGGCCCAGATACTACTACGAGAGGGAGAAGGCAAAGAAATACCTGATTCGAGTGGCAATTTCCCTTTTCCTCCTGCTCCTCCTCATATCTCTCCTCGCCGTTATGCTCTGAGAAAATATTTAATTCTACAAACCGATTTCCCCCCATGAAAACTTCAAAAATTTCTGGATTCTACAAAAAGAGCGTGGAAGAGCGTCTCAATATCGTGAAAGAATTCGCAGAGTTGAGCGACGAGGAGGCGGATTTTCTTCTCAAAGGGCATTTAGATATCGAATTAGCGGACAGGATGATAGAAAATGTGGTGGGAATGACCGAGGTTCCTATGGGCATAGCCACCAATTTCCTGATCAACGGCAAGGACTACCTGATTCCAATGGCAATAGAGGAGCCAAGCGTGGTCGCCGCCGCTTCTCACGCGGCAAAACTCGCCCGCGAGGGTGGTGGATTTTACACGAGTTCCACAGAGCCCATAATGATTTCTCAAATTCAAG
Organism: DHVE2 group archaeon; assembly: GCA_015523125.1. Lineage (GTDB taxonomy): Archaea > Thermoplasmatota > Thermoplasmata > Thermoplasmatales > Aciduliprofundaceae > JAADDK01. Next base: position 16,154 of record WAKX01000048.1, read on the forward strand.
TTGTAGGTTTAAAGAACCCGCACTTCGCGAAGATGCAGGTTCTGGAGCACAAAGATGAGTTAATGAGGATTGCAAACGAGCAGGACCCCGTGCTGGTGAAAGTAGGCGGTGGATGCCGCGATATAACGGCGAGGGTCATCGATTCGAAAATGGGGCCAATGCTCGTAGTTCATTTGCATGTGGATGTCCGCGATGCCATGGGCGCCAATGCGGTGAACACCATGGCCGAGGCCTTAGCTCCATATATTGAGGACATCACGGGGGGAAAAGTTTATCTCCGCATACTGAGCAACCTCGCCATATACAGATTGGCAAGAGCGCGAGCAGTGTGGAAGAAAGATGTAATAGGCGAAGAAACCGTGGAAGGAATTCTCTACGCGTACGAGTTCGCCCGCGTGGATCCGTTCAGGGCAGCGACGCACAACAAGGGAATAATGAATGGAATAGACGCAGTTCTAATCGCAACGAGCAATGATTGGAGGGCAGTGGAGGCGGGCGCGCATGCTTATGCGGCCATGACTGGGCAGTACACCTCGATGAGTCATTACGAAAAAGATGCGGAGGGTAACCTGGTGGGGAGCATCGAAATCCCTCTGGCAGTGGGGACCATAGGCGGGGCAACCAGCACGCATCCCAAGGCGAAGATAGCGAGGAAAATATTGAGGGTACAGAATGCGCGGGAGTTCTCGGAAATTTTGGCAGCGGTGGGGTTGGCGCAGAACTTTGCCGCCCTGCGGGCTTTAGCCACGGAGGGAATTCAGAGAGGGCATATGAGCTTGCACGCCAGGAACATCGCGGTGATGGCCGGAGCCAAAGGCGAGGAAATTGATATAGTGGCTGAGAAGTTAGTGGAAGAGAGAAAAGTGAGGGTGGACAGGGCGAGGGAGATTTTAGAGGAGATAAGGAGGAACTCGAAATGATAGGTGTCCTCGCAATCCAAGGAGATGTGAGCGAGCATTACGAAGCGGCGAAGAAGGCATCGAAGGAGTACGGAATAAACGAGGAAGTCAGGCTCGTTAGAAGGCCCAATGATATGGAAGGAATAACGAGATTGATAATCCCTGGAGGAGAAAGCACCACCATTTCTCGAATCATGGTGAAAAACGGCCTTTATGATTTAATCTTGGATAAGGCTTCAAAGAATGAATTAGCGATTATGGGCACATGCGCCGGCTCGATTCTCATGGCGAAGAACATCATCGACGATGATCGTGTGAAAAGCTTGGGATTGATTGATATAGATATTCGCCGCAACGCCTTCGGAAGGCAAAAAGACAGCTTTGAGGCGGATGTGGAAATCGAAGGAATTGGCAAATACCACGCCGTCTTCATTCGCGCCCCTTTAATTGAGAAATGCCACGGAGATTGCAGGGTTCTGGGGAAAATAGAAGATAGGATAATTATGGTGCGTCAGGGGCGCTTCATGGCGCTGGTGTTCCACCCGGAGCTCACGGAAGATCTGAGGATTTATAGGGAGTTTTTCAAGCTCTAAAAATATCAACATTAAACCCGTAGGGGTGGGAGACCCCCCTATTTCTACTGGAATGGGAAAATGAAAAAAGAGTTCAGACGAGGCGGGGTTTACGAACCTCGGCCTTTATTCTTTTACCTCTGACCTCTACCTCCACCTCGGTACCTACCTTTATGTACGGGCGCTTGATGTATCCCAATCCAATTCCAACGTTCAGCACTGGTGAGAGAGTACCGCTTGTTAAGTAACCCACCTGCTCCTCACCCACGTATATCTTATCTCCGTGCCTCGGTATTCCACGTCCTTTCAAAATGATTCCACGGAAAAGCTCATATTTCTTTTCTTTCTTCATCGCCTCTATTCTCTCTTTCCCTATAAAATCATGGTCCCAGCTGATAATCCAAGACACTCCTGTCTCCACTGGCGTTCTGGGTTCATGGTGCGGATCGAAGTCCTGACCGCTGAGCAAAAGGCCCTTTTCCAAGCGTAAAGAATCCCTTGAAGCGAGACCGCATGGCTTTAACCCGAATTCCTTTCCTTCTTCGAGAAGCTTATTCCATATAGCTATCGCATTTGAATTAGGGAATATCAGCTCAAAACCATCTTCACCAGTGTACCCGGTGCGGGAGATGTACAATAAATCCCCGGATAATTCATTGTGCTCTATTTTTATTCCTTTCATGTTTCCCATGGTTGCATGGAAGAACGGAACTATATCCTTAGATATATCTACATCAACCATGCTCTGAAGAACTTCCTCAGCTTTCGGGCCCTGTACTGCTATGCTTGAGAATTTATTGCTGACGTTCTTCACTTCCACATTATAGCCGGCAGAGAGGGAATAAAGCCAGTGATAAATTATATCCGCAGTGGCGGCGTTTGGGACAACAAGGTACCTGTTCTCTTCCAATCTGGTCACAATTGTATCGTCAATCATTACTCCGCGATGGTTCACGAATGCGCTATAGGACGCTTGCATTATTTTCTTCTTCGAAACATCCGTGGGAAGAGCAAAGCTCAGAAACTCAGTTGCATCGGGCCCCTCGATGATCAAATCACCCATGTGGGAAACATCGAAAATTCCAACGGCTTGACGAACTGCCATGTGCTCCTCCCTGATTTTCGTGTACCAGAGTGGCATGTGGTATCCCGCAAATTCCGTCATCTTCGCGCCCATCTTCTCGTGAACATCATGCAATGCTGTGTATTTCATTCATATCACCTATGTGTGCATGGCAAACATGAAATAAACATTTCCGCTCCACAGGAAATGGAGGGGTCTCCCTCATAGGATGTACGAGAGAACTATCCCCACTATGCTTAAAATCATTAGAATAGCGTATATTCCTGAGTTCCAATGTATAACCTTCAGACCATCCATCTGGGGGATTGGCAGGAGATTGAAAAACGCCAGAAAGAAGTTGAAATATGCGACGTACCAGAAAACGACTCCCATGTTATATGGCACGAATGGAAGCATACCGATAAGAATGAATCCTAATACTATGTTCGTCGTGGGTCCAGCGGCTGAGATTATTCCATTTTCCCTTTTTGAAGGATACCCGTATACCATAACCGCTCCGGGCGCTGCGAAGAGAAATCCTACGAAGGAGCTGGCCAGAGCGATGCCCAAGCCGAGATACCATGCCTTGAACGCCGCCGGAAACCCATATTTGAACGCCATGTACTTGTGAGCCATCTCATGCAGGAAGAACCCCGTGAGAACGGCCAGGGTTGATAAAGGAAGCATGGAAGCGAAATGGGAGTAAGAGCCCATTAAAATAGATAAAGAGAGGATGAGGACGCCCAAAGCGATTATTATATCCACTATTTCCCGGGGATAAAACCTGAATTTCGGCTTCGCGTAGTAGGTCATAGCCTCAAATCCTCCTCTTGCTCGCGCTCTTCTTCCTCCACGAGTTCCTCTTCGCTGTAATCCACTTTTTCTTCTCTATCCTCTACATTTTTTTCCTCAGCCGCATCTTCTTCGAAATCCTCCTGCTCTTCTTCTTCGTCTTCCTCTAAGTCCTTCAGTATTTTTCTTATCTTTTTGGCCGTGCAAATTCCTATGTCGAGATTTAGCATGAGGTTCAGTAGCGATTTGTTCTTAATGTCCATTTCGATTGCCCTTTTAACGAGTTTTTCCTCCTCTGTGCTTATTTCCTCAGGCACTCCGTGGGACATACAATAATCAATGTATTTCAGTAGGCGCTTGGCTTTACTCACGGAGAGGTTGGTATTTCCTACGATATCTCCAAGGGACAGGTTCTCTATCTTATGTATTTTTTTAGCCAGCACATAGGTGGCCTTTTCGAATTTCTTCTTTTCCTCGTCGCTCAATTCCCCAACGTTCAGGGGTTCTTCTTCCTGTATGTATTTGAACACCCTTGGGAGTATGGCGAGGGGGATGTCCAGCTTCTTGAACGCCTCTTTCTTCGTTATTTTCTTTCCCGTCTTGAACTCTAAGACCAGTATATCGCGTGCGTATTTCTCGATTTCTTTGTTTTCTATTATTCTTTCGGTGTCCTTCAAACCTTCAACTGCCGGCTGGAACTCAGCATCTAGCGAAACTGCTTTTTCGAACGCTCTTTTCGCGTCTTCGTATTTTTCCAATTTCATGAGAAGTTGACCCTTCGTGGTCCACAGATGCTTGTTCTCGGGCTCCATCTCAATAGCCAGATCTACGTATTTCAACGATTCGTTCAAATCTCCCAGCTTCTCGTATACGAACGCTAAGTTTTCGCAGAGCTCCCTGTTATGCGGGTTGATTTTGTAAGCCATTAAGTAAGCATCCTTCGCATCTTCGTATTTTTCGTTGGCCATGTTTATTCTTCCCAGCCCCAAATAAGCGTTAATATTCTCTTTATTCTTTTCCAGTATTTTTCTGTAAATTTCCTTAGCATCTTCCTGCCTGTTCTCTTTCTCCAGCGCATAAGCTAGAAGCTCCATGGCCCTCTCGTTCCCCTCCTTTGCCGGCGCCTTGAGGGTGCTTATTGCCTCCGCGTATTCACCGGAATCTACCAAAATCTTGCCCAGAAGTACCCTTATCTCCGGAGTATCATCGATATTCAGAGCTTTCTTTCCGTATTTTAGGGCATTGTTCATATCTCCTCTCTCGGAGTAAATCTTTGAAGCCATGAGATAGTATTTCGCGGCTTTCTTCATCTTAATTGCCTTACGTATTGATGTGAGGGCGAAATCCATCTCCCCTATTCTGTACTGTGCCAAAGCCATTTTGTAGTAAATTTCCGGATCCTCTTCGATTTTTAGGGAATCGGCGTAATACTTAATTGCTCCCTGGTAGTCCTTCTTCTTGTAATAGAGCTCTCCGAGGGAATCGTAGACTTCCTTTGTCATCTTCACGTTCAGGGCTCGAAGTAGATAATCTTCCGCTTCGTCGTATCTCTGCATCTCCATGTACGCTTTCCCCATATCAAGCAGGGTTTGGAAATCTTCAGGTTCGATGGATAAAATTTTCTTCCCGATGTCTATGAGGTCCGGATATCTCCTCTCTTTGATGAATATGTCTTTGAGCTCGTACATGAAAGAAATGTTGTCGGGGAAAATCTCCAGAGCGCGGCGATAAGTGGTAACTGCGCTATCAACCTTTCCTAAGTTAATGTATGCCATGGCTAAATCGCGATATGTGTTCATGTTTCTGCCGTTTATGTCCAGTATGCTCCTCGATACTTCCACCACGCAGTCCCAATTTTCAACGCTCTTGCAGCAATCTTTCTTCAACTCCAAGTACTTCTCGTCCTTCTCGTATTTGAGCGCTTCCTCGATGTCCTTCTCGCATGCCTCCCGCTCCCCCTTCTTGAATTCTATGAAAGCCCTCTTATATAGGGCAAGATGATTCGCCGGCTCTAATTTCAGGAGAGAATTGAAAGCCTTCAGCGCCTCGTCCAGATGCTCCAACTGGAGGAGAACTTCGCCCTTCTCCATGAGCGCTTTGGTGAATTTTGAATCAATCTTGAGCGCCTCGTCGAAGCATTTTAGTGACTCTTCCCATTCTCCAAGCTTTTCGAGGCACAAGCCCTTCTCGTACCATATTCTCATATCCTTAGGGTCTATCTCAATCGCTTTATCGAAAGCTTTGAGGGCCTCCTCGTACTTTTCCAATTTCTCCAGAACCCAGCCTAAGTTGCTCCAGTACTTCTTAACCCCTCCCTCAATCTCGGTTGCTCTCTCGAAGGATTTCTTAGCTCCTTCCAAATCGTTGAGTTTGTAGTTTATCATTCCATTGAGGTTCCACGCGTTTCCGGTTTCCTTTATTCTGAGAGCCTTGTCCATTGCCTTCTTCGCTTCGGCAAAGCGTCCGAGGGTGTAATATGCCCTGGCCATATCGTAGTAAGCGTCAAAATCTTCCACAATTCCGGTTATTCCGACGCAAGCGTTAACGACCTCATTGGGCTTGTTCACCTTCTTCGCCATCTCCTTCTGCATCTTCCAGAGCTCAACGTTTTTGGAATCTATCTGGGTGGCTTTTTTGAGGAAATGAAGAGAACTTTCGTACTTCTCCATGTTTTCGTATGCCTTTGCTATGTCTACCATGGTCTCCACGTTCTTTGGATCAATCTCCAAAATCTTCTCGCATGTCGTTATAACCTTCTCCCACCGACCCATGGCTATCAGTGTGTTCTTTTGAAGAATCAATGTGGGAAGATGATGCGGTGAGGAGTTAAGGATGGAATCTATAACCTGCAGCGCCATCTCGTAATTTTTCATTTTGAAATACGATTCCGCCAAATCGTAATATATATCCAAATCTCTCTTCCCAATGTCGATGAGATCGTGGCATGTTTTCGCCATCTCCTCCTCCACGTACTTCTTTTTCAAAATATCCCTTTTTAAGAGAAGAACCTTCACATCTTTTTTAAGCGAGAGTGCCTGATTCACACTTTCAAGGGCATCATCGTAATTTTCTGTGTCGTATTCTATCTCTGCCCGCAGGGCCCATGTGTTGGGATCGTTGGGGTCTATCTTTATTCCCTCTTTCACCGCTTTTAACGCGTCTTCGTATTCGCCCCTCTTTTTGTATATCACCGCGAGGTTCACCCATGCGTGCTTGTCCTCTGCATCTATCGATATAACCTTTTTGAATGCGTTTATGGCCTCTTCGTACTTCTCAATTTTCTCGTACGCTGCCCCCAGGTAAAGGTACGCTTCCTTGTTGTTGGGATTGATGTTGACCACCGTCTGAAGTGTGGTGGCGGAGGAATCAAAGTTTCCCTTGTCGTATAGCAGAATTCCTTTCTTCAGGAGTATTTTTTCGTCGTTGGGCTTGTACTTCAGATATTTCTCGTAATATTTCAGCTCCTCCGGATAGAGATTGATTAAATTCAGGTATATTTTAAGCGCCTCATCCACATCTCCCATGGCCTCGTAAATCTCCGCCTTTGTCTCCCATGCGCCCTTGCTCTTTCTGTTCATGGCTATTGCCTTGTCCACGGTGCTTAATGCCAGATCATAGTTTTTCCTGTTTTTGAGGGCCCGGGCGTAAAACACATATGCGTTAATGTTTTTAGAATCCAGATTTATCGCCATCTTCAACGCGTATTCCCCGTTTTTGAAATCGTCCAGGGAGTTAAGCTGATTTCCTAAGTTGGCCAGCAGCTCTGAGAAATCTTTCTTTTTATCCTTTATTAAACTGCTATTGGCTTTTATATTCTCCAGCGATTCTAAAAAAAGGGAATGGGCCTGAGATGAATCCTTAGGGAGAGTCTTCTCCCCCTTGACATATAATTTTTCGGATTTTTTGAGCAATCTAACCTCTTTGTTGAGCAGGGAATCGAAGACCATCAATAATCACCCGTGTCAGTATTTACTCCCTGTAATTAAACCTTTTCCCATTATTAAAACCAAAAATTTCCTCTCTGTTTGAGTTTTTGGCGGAGCGAAAAATTTTTAAGTGTTTCGAAAATCTTAAATACTATGAAGTCATAAATTCAATGGATGGAAGAAGTGGAAATTGTTTGTAAGATGCAAAACTTTGTTGTGGGGCGCGTGCGAAAGGCGAAAGTTTCAAATCCTGTGTTAGACGAGAAAAATCGCATAGTGGGTCGCGTGGTTTCTGTTTTTGGTCCGGTGGAACGCCCCTACGTGAAAATCAGGATTCAGAGGAAATGGGGGAGGAGATTGTATTTAGGAGGTGAGAAAAAATGGGAGAAGAAGAAAAAAAGAAAGAAAAGAAGAAGTGGATAGACGAAATTACTCGCTGTCCAGAGTGCGGTTCCACGCATTTGGTGAGGGATTACGAGAGGGGAGAGCTAGTTTGCATGGATTGCGGCCTCGTTATAGATGAGGCATATATTGATCAAGGTCCGGAGTGGAGGGCCTTCGATTCGGAGCAGCGCGATTCCCGCTCCAGAACGGGAGCGCCCATGACTTACACCATACACGATAAAGGATTGAGCACCGAAATATCGTGGAAGAACAAGGACTCTTTCGGGAAGAGCATCCCTACGAGGAGCAGGGCGCAATTGTATCGCCTGCGCAAGTGGCAGAAGAGAATAAAGGTGAGCAACGCCGCCGAGAGAAACCTCACGCAGGCGCTTCAGGAGCTGGAGAGAATATCCTCCAATTTAGGATTACCTCAGGATGTCCGCGAGACCGCCGCTTTGATTTATCGGAAGGCTGTTAAGGAGAACATGATACGGGGGAGGAGCATAGAGGGCGTGGTGGCCGCGAGCATATACGCAGCTTGCAGGATGCTGGACATCCCGCGCACCTTAGATGAAATATCTTCTGTGACGAGGGTGAAGAAGAGGGAAATAGGGAGGGTGTACAGAATCATGGCCAGAACGCTCAAATTGAACATTCTGCCCAGCAAGCCCGAGGATTACATCGATCGCTTCTGCGCGAAGCTGAAATTGAGTGGCGAGGTGAAGAAGAAGGCTTACGAAATTTTAAGAATGGCCGCTGAGAAGCACATTCTATCCGGGAGAGGGCCCACGGGCGTGGCGGCGGCGGCAATATACATCGCATCCATAATGGCTGATGAGCGCCGCACCCAGAGGGAAGTGGCGGAGGTGGCGGGAGTTACGGAAGTGACAATAAGGAATCGTTATAAAGAACTCGTTGAGAAATTGAATCTGCCGGTGGAAGTTTAAATCAAAAAATATAAATAATTCTTTTCCTTTCTTTTTTCGGGGTGTAAAACATGGACTTTCGGATAATAAGCGCGGTGATCATCGCAATTTTGCTGGCGGGATTGTTCATTTCCATAGGCTCTTCAATTCGCCATGTGGAAAGTTCTCCGGTCGCGTATAGAAATGGATCAAATTTCACCCAGGAGGCGCATGAGGAGTGGGCTAACGGCTCTTCTTTTCTACTCATTCCCGGGGGAAGCATGGGCAACGACGTGGATATAGGTGATGTGAACAACGATGGAAAAGATGAAGTTGTAACCGTTTCCCACGACATGGATGTAAGTGGTCTCTCAATGTCCGTACAGGGCTCTCTGAGGATATGGAGCTACGATGGGTCATCTTTCAACAAGCTTGCGGAGAAAACATGGAAAACCGACGGAAAGAGCGACTGCGGTGATAAGGTGGTTAAGGTATTCAAATATGGCTCTTCGTGGTATATTTTAACCGCCGGCGAAGATAAGTACGGAAACTCACCCGGCTACGGAGCCATGAGAATCTGGAAATACGATTCTTCGATTTCCCTTGTAAGCAACGTCTCTTGGCGAGATTTGCCGGGGAAGAACACCACCGTTAGCGACGTTTTCGTGGGCGACGTGAACGACGATGGAAAAATAGAGGTGGTGAGCGTAGGAAATATAGAGTGGAGCACCGACAACAACACGAAGAATTACAGCAAAGCGGAGATTACGGTGTGGAGCATAGGCTCCGGTATGCAATTGAGCCTCGAGGATAAGTACATTTGGAGCGACCCAGATAATGATACATATGCAATGGGCGTAACATCTTATGATTTCGATAACGACGGGCTCAGCGAGATAATCGTTGGTGGAAGCTACGGATTTAACGACTCCGGGGTGCTTAGATCTAAAGCGCAAATTTCAATTTTCCACTTTTCCTCTTCAATTTCTTTCGTGAGAGATGTGAAGTGGATTGATCATGATAATTGCGGAGTAATGGCAGTGGCGGTGGATGATTTGAATGGTGATGGCAATAAAGAAATAGTGGCCGCAGGGGCCAATAAATATTACGCCACCGCTGGAGAAGTATCTGTGTGGGACTCTAATCTGAATCAAATGGCACGAACTCAGTTCTACATCGATCCGGAAGGGCAACCGAGCGGCTCGCATTGGGATTGCCTTGGACTCGATCTCGCTGTGGGTGATTTCGACTCGGACGGCGTGGAGGACATCGTGGTAACGGGGCTCAGCAAGGGGCCGCATTCCGGTGGAAATACTTTCTGGAACTATCTGATATCCTTCAATTACCACTCTTCTTTGCAGCAGGTCGCCAAGGTTTATTGGAGGACATACGACGGGGAGATGAGTAACTCTATAATCGCGGGGGATGTGGATGGCGACGGAACAACCGAGCTCTTCCTTTTCGGATACGGATGGAAGACTGATAGCAACGGTGGAATGACCTATTATGCGATGCTCTACACGTATACTTATCAGCAGAATGTTCCAGAGTTCACACCGGAAATATTTTTGCTCTTTATACCTCTCTTTTTCATATTCTTCAGGAGGCATTGACCTCCTCAACTTTTTTCCAAAATTTTTTAATATTCCACCATCATTAGGCGATGGTGATAACTGCATGGTGAGGGTTGCAATAAACGGATTTGGGCGCATAGGACGCATGGTTTTCCGTATTGGCTACAAGGACTTGGATATAGTGGCTGTAAATAACCTAACGGATGCAAGAACTCTTGCGCATCTGCTGAAGTACGATACCAACTATGGGAAATTTGAAGGGGAAGTGGAAAGCACGGAAAACAGCATAATAGTAAATGGCCGTGAAATTCCCGTTTTCAGTGAGAAAGATCCAGAGAATTTGCCATGGGAGGATTTAGGAGTGGATATAGTGGTAGAGAGCACCGGTGTATTCCGCTCTCGCGACAAGGCTGCAAAGCATCTTAAGGCGGGGGCGAAGAAAGTTATAATATCTGCACCGGCCAAAGGGGAGCCGGCGGATGTAACGATCGTCATGGGTGTAAATCATGAAATGTACGATCCAGAGAAGCACCATGTGATAAGCAACGCTTCCTGCACGACTAATTGTCTTGCACCTGTTGCGAAGGTTCTCCACGAGAACTTTGGCATAAAGTACGCACTAATGACAACTGTTCATTCTTACACCAACGATCAGAGACTCTTAGACTTGCCGCACAAAGATTTGCGCCGTGCTAGAGCTGCTGCTATGAATATAATACCTACCACTACCGGCGCGGCACAAGCCATTGGCCTCGTTCTCCCCGAGTTAGATGGAAGGATGCACGGTATCTCTATACGAGTTCCCACCAGTACAGTGTCACTTGTCGATCTGGTTGCAGAGGTTGAGAAGCCAGCCACGGAGGACGATGTGCGGGAGGCTTTCAGAAAAGCGGCGGGGGGCGAGTTGAAAGGTATTTTGCAGTACGTGGACGAGCCCCTCGTGTCTTCGGATTTCAAGGGCAATCCGCACAGCGCCATGTTCGACGCCGAAGAGACCTATGTTCGCGGGAATTTAGTGAAGGTTCTTGCTTGGTACGACAACGAATACGGCTATTCGGCGCGTGTGGTTGATTTGATTAAATATATATCTCAATGGCTTTGATTCGGAGAAAAGATTAATACGCATGAGGCATAAAGAGAGGCAGGTGATGATAATGGCCAAGAAAAAAGAGGAAAAGAAAGAGTACACGCTCGAAGATTTGCCTGGGGTCGGTTCTGCTACTGCGGAGAAATTGAGGGATGCCGGATACACTGATTTGATAGAACTCGCCGTCGCATCTCCCAAGGATTTGGCGGACATAGCGGGCATAGGGGAAGGGGCGGCTCAGAAAATAATCGCTGCCGCGAGAAAATACGCGAATGTGGGGCAATTCGAAACGGGTGACATCATTTACGAAAGGCGCAAGAAGATGACAAAGCTCACCACTGCCTCCAAGAACTTCGATGAGCTTCTTGGCGGAGGTTTAGAAAGTCAATCTATAACCGAGCTTTTCGGAGAGTTCGGCTCCGGCAAGACGCAGATTGTTCATCAGCTCGCGGTTAATGTTCAATTGCCCGTTGAAAAAGGAGGATTGGATGGTCATGTGATATTCATAGACACCGAGAATACATTCCGGCCCGAGAGAATTGCGCAGATGGCAGAAGCGCTTGGTCTAAACCCGGAGGAAGTTTTGAAGAAGATTCATGTGGCTAGGGCGTTCAATTCGCATCACCAGATGCTCATGGTTGATAAAGCAATGGAGCTTGCGAAGGAGTACCCGGTGAGGCTTTTAATCGTAGACTCATTAACCGCTCATTTTCGCGCCGAATATGTGGGCCGCGGCTCCTTAGCGGAGAGGCAGCAGCTTTTGAACAGGCACATGCATGATCTTCTCAAATTCGCCGACATAAACAATGCAGTCGTCGCAGTCACCAATCAAGTTTCATCGAAGCCGGATATGTTCTACGGAGATCCCACGACGCCAATAGGAGGAAACATAGTTGCCCACAACGCCACCTATCGACTTTACATAAGGAAAAGCAGGGGAAATAAGAGAATAGTTCGCCTGATAGATTCTCCGGCGCTTCCCGATGGTGAAGTGGTCATAAATATAACCACCGAGGGAATCAGAGACCCGTGAGCTTACATTCCTCCGCTCACTGCCATCTCTATTATTTTCCTTATTTCTATGACAAATTCTAGAGGAATATCTTTGAGGAGAGGATTAACAAAGCCCTTTACGATTAGTTGCGTTGCTTCTTCTTCCTTCAGTCCGTGGGCCATCAGGTAGAAAAGCTCTTCCTCGCGAATCTTTCCGATGGCTGCCTCATGACTCAGCTCCGCGTCGTCCACCTCCGATGCAAGCCCGGGATACGTTTCCATCTTCGCTTCTGAATTGAGTATTAAAGCGTCGCAGCTTATGTGCCCCTTCGTCTTCGGCGCCTTCGCTCTGATTAAACCACGGGTTATTACGGTGCTTTTGTCCATAATCACGCTCTTGCTTGCATTCATCCCCCTTGCTCCTTTACCCTCGAGTTCCATCTCTCCTCCTAAGTCCACGTAGTAATCTTTCTGACCCAGGATTATGCCATTCAATTCCACGTATCCCCCTTCTTTCACTATGTACTTGGGATTCGCGATGTTGCTCTTTCCCGTTCCGAGACCCACGGTGGTGTTTATGAACTCTCCGTTTTCCTCGACGATTGCCCTCGTCATGGGCCTCGTGTGCACGTACTCGGGCCAGTTTTGCAGCACGCTCAACTTAACATTTGCATTTTTTCCAACGTAAACCTCGCTCATGTCCAGGTGGAGAGAATGGCGCACAAGCACCGGCGAGGTGCATCCTTCAATGAGATGAACTTCGCTACCCTCCCGAGCGTCGATGATTATGTGCGGAGCCTGCGCCATTGCGCTGTTCTGTATGAGAAAGAACAGGTGCAGGGGCATGGGAACCTTCAGCCCCGGATCCACGTGCAAGAACACGCCCCCGTTCCAGACAGCGGTGTGATACGCAGCCATCTTGCTCTCGTAGGGATTGAACTGTCTCATAAACAGATTCTTCATATGCGGGTGATTTCGAACCGCGTCCTCCATGGACTCCATTATCAATCCCTTTTTCCTCCACTCTTTCAGGAAATCGTTGAGCACTATGCTCGTGTCGCTCTGAACAGCCAGGCCGGCGATGTATTTTTTCTCCACCTCCGCAATTCCCAACCTATCCAGAAGGGCCAGCATCTCTGGAGGCAGGTCATCCAAGCTCTTTACCTCTGGGTACATCTCCTCCTCCGCCTTTGCAATATAATCCAAAGGATTCTTTATGATTGGGTCGTTGTGGGGCGCCTCGAAGAATGCTTTGAGCCCCTTGTATCTTAGTTCAGTTACCCATTCCGGCTCTTTATTCCTTTTTTTGAGAGTTTCTATTTGCTCCTCTATCATGCTCTTTGCATCTTGAACCGTGAGCTCACTCATTGCAACCACACTCCTCGAAAACCTTCTTGAATCCTTTCTCTTCGATCTCCTTCACCAATTTCTCGCGGCCGTGCATAACTATTTTGCCCTCTTTTATTATGTGAACCTGCACCCTGCTCGGGTCCACATGCTGCAGAATCCTGCCGTAGTGCGTGATTAATAGTATGGTTTTCCCCTCCTTTTGCATTTCGTGGAGCTTTAAGGAAATAAGCGAGAGAGAGTCAACATCCACGCCGCTGTCCGGCTCATCTAAAATCACCAATTTCGGATCCAACAGAAGTGCTTGGAGAATTTCAAATCTTTTTCTCTCTCCTCCCGAGAACCCAACGTTTATGTCCCTCGCCAATTCCTTCTCGGTGAACCAAACTTCCTTCGCTTTCTCCATCACCATGTCGTGTGATTTCAGCCTATCCACGCCCTTAACTTTCTCCAAGAGGAGGCGCAGGTAATCGAGAATTTTCACACCCTCTATTTCCTCCGGGCTCTGAAACGCCATGAATATGCCCCTTCTCACCCTTTCATCCGGCGGCAGCTCGTTGATTTCTTCCCCTTCGAATACAAGTTTTCCCTCGGTGATCTCGTAGTTTGGATGCCCCATTATCGTGAGCCCCAGAGTCGTTTTGCCCGAGCCGTTGGGACCCATTATCACGTGAAACTCTCCGGGATTGAGAACTAAACTCAGACCGCGGAGTATTTCGCCCCCGTTTTTCACCCTTACGTGTAAGTTATTCGCGTTTAGCAAAGGATTCATGGGTGTGGGGACTGAAGCATTATTTTTAAGCATTTCTGGACAAAAATGGGGATTAGAATACGCAGCACATATCTTTTCTCTCTATTTTTTCCCCTTTTTCCCTCATCATTTTGAGAGTTCGAAGCGAGGGAATAACCATGCCCCTGCATCCTTTTTCCACGCAGAGTTCTTCTATTTCGTGGAAATCCCGGGGCCGCATGCACCCCAGCACAACCTTTTCTGGAGGAATCGAGGAGAGGGCGTAATCAAAGAAATTCAATATTTCCTCACGATCCAATTTCACGTTCTCCATGTCCGTACCCTTTGTGGGTATGAGCACGATAAGAACGAGATTGCTATATCTCCGCAATTCTCTTATTTTGTTCACTGCATCGTATTCGCCGACGATTTCCCCGAAGTCAAGGCCCGCGATTACATGCGGGGAATAATTCAGAGAGGAATCGTCCAGAAGGTCAAGAGCATGAAAATAGTCCTCCTTCGTTCTGTTCGTTCCCAGAACTCTTTTAATTGTATCCGTGGAGCCAATCACATCGAAGGATATGTGGTGCGGGTGCATTTCTTCCAAATATTCTATGTCCTCATCGTCGATTATTCCGGTGTGAATGTTCACAATTAACGATGTGTTTTCCACGATCCACCGCACCGCCTTGGTGAATCTTTTAAGCGGAACTTTTCCCTCCTTCGTTGAGCCGCCGCTGAGCAGGAAGCCGTGAATCTTCCCCTCGTTATCCTTTGCGAATTCGAGCAGTTTTTCCGGAGTGGTTATTGGGAGCATTCCTTTGAGGTAATACCCGTTGCAGTGCTTGCACTTCAGGGCGCAGAACTCGCCGGTCACGGAAATTGAGGGAAACGCTTTACCGGGGTAGTAAATGAACATGGGTGGAAAAAAGCAGCGCGGGTAATAACTTTTTTCGAAAAACGATAAATAACTTCAGAAATATGGGGGAAAGGGTGCGAGGATTTGAAGTACCGCGAGATATATGTGAAGAATGCGCTATCCCACTCGAAGATAAAGAGCGTTGAGTATTCTCTTAATCCATATCGGGGATGCGAGCACCGCTGCTCCTACTGCTACGCTCCTTTTGTTCTCCATATTCCCACGGAGAAGTGGAATTCAGAAGTACTCGTTAAGATAAATCTTCCCACCGTTCTCGACAGGGAGCTCAAAAAAATTGGATCTAGGGTTCATGTTCTAATAGGATCCGTAACCGACGGGTATCAACCAGCGGAGAAGAAGTACGAGATAACAAGAAAATCTTTGGGAATTCTCCTCAAACATGGGGCTAGGGTGAACATCCTCACGAAATCATCGCTTATCGTTCGAGATAAAGAGATAATAGAAAAATTCAAAGATGTAGAGGTTGGAATAAGCGTCTCAACTCTTGATGAGAAAATGAGAAAGAAAACGGAGCCATTTTCATCGGATGTGGAAGAGAGATTCAACGCCATTTCTCGATTCTCAAGTAAGGTGAGAAAATACGTGTTTTTGGGGCCGATATTCACGCATACTTTGAACGAATTGGATTCTATCTTTTCAAAAGCTTCAAAAATTGGGGTTAATTACATTATCGCCGATAGGTTCAGGCGACGCGAGGGAATGAGAGTTCCCGCTGCTTTCTACGAAGGAATCGATTACGGAGAATTAGGGGAGAAATTGAAAAATTTAGAAAAAAGATACGATTTACCGGTATTTTTCTCTTTTTAATGCGCCGTTTTGGACAGGGCCATAATGTCTTTTCTAAGGCCCTCTGCCCTTGCCCTGCCGATTATTATCACAGCGGTATTCGAAGCTTCATTTGCGAGCTTCTCTAAATCCTGCGAGCTTAGATTATTGATATCGATGTTCAATCTCTCGCACTGTCTCTCTATGAATTGTCCACCCCAATCGCCCAAATGCTTTTGCGAAATACGAATCAATTTTGATTTCAGCGCATTGTTGTTCATTTCACCACCACGTAATTATGAATTCTCCAGAATGAGTATATGAACGCGAATATGCTCGCAATTCCCACTAGGCCGGAGGAGACCAAGAACACGTAAGAGCCGGTGTTTGGGAAGAAATAAACCATTATATTTCCCACCGCTATGAGAAACATTGTGAGCCCTAAAAGTATGACTGAATTTGCGAGGATTTTAAGGAAGTTTGTAATGTTTACCTTCTGTGTTTTGGTTACGAATGCTAGCGCTCTGCTTCCGCCGAGCCAGCAGAAAAACGCTCCTGCGAAAAGAACTATGGCGCGAATGATTAGGAGGGTGAAGAGATCAAGCACCGAGCATCACCCCCATAACACCCACCAATTTTTTCAACATTCTGTACGAGAAAAACGCGGCTATTACCCAAAAAACGTTCCCGAAGGTGTTGATCATCTCTCTGTTCAGCGGATCGTAGAAGAACGCCGTGGAAAAGGTGATAACCATTCCCAGCGTGAAGAAAGCAGCCGCAAGAGATATGTTGTACCCGGCTTCCGCCCAAGCCTGCGCCTCGTTCTTTTTCATCTGGGTGTAAAACATAAATGAGAGGATAAGAAGAATCAATCCCAAAATTAGGCCGAGCACATCGGCCACGTTGTCCGGTCTGAAATACATGGGGGCGGTATGAGAAATCGATTATTTAAATCTGTCTGAATTTTGCCTATAAAAGTTTAAATATTGCTTTTTCGCTATACACCCGTGAATAAAATAATTCGCCCCATTCGTGAGGAGGATTACGTATTTGTGGAGGAAATTTCCAAAGCCACGTGGGATGGCGAGGATTATATCCATAGCGTTTTTCACTCATGGTTAGAAGATGGAAATTTTTACGCGCTGGAAATTGATGGTCGAGTTGCAGGCACGGTAAAATTAACCATTCTTCCGGACGGGGTGGCATGGCTCGAAGGGCTCCGGGTTCACCCGGATTATAGGGGTAAAGGATTTGGAAAAGAATTGCATGATTTCATTGTCTCCGTGGGGAAAAGGATGAGGGGCGAGGGGAAAATAAATTTCATAGAGTTTGCCACGCATCTGCACAATGAGAAAAGCAGAAAGATGGCCGAAAAAACAGGTTTTAGGGTTGTTAAGAAATATTACTTCTCCTTTCGGGAGCGCAGTGAAAGCGTGAAATTCGAAAAAACCAAATTGAATTCGCTGGACGAAATTGTTTGCTCCGATTACATCCCGTACGGCTGGAAATTTCTACATTGCGGGGAAGAGGCGTTGAACTGGCTCAACGAAAACGCGGGCATCGGAAAAATTGGGAATTACAAATTCATTTATCCCCTAAAAAACACCGAACCTTCTTTCTTCCCTCTCAATCCGGAGGAAGAAGCGCTCCGCGAGGTGGTGAAGGCGATGAGCTATTACGCAGAGAAAATGAACAAGGAACATGTGGCCACAATGGTGCCCGAGGAAAAGAAAAAATTATTGAAAACTCTTCAATCTATAGGATTCCAAAGCGTTGTGGATTTCAGCGTTCCCGACGTATTAGTTTATCGTCTCTGAGCTCCATTTCTTCTCTAAATTTCTCACCACCGCGCGCCCCCAGAAAAACGCGAATATTGAAGCGGTCCAGTTCGCAACCACGATTCCAATCCAGATTCCGGGAAGTCCTAAGTTGAGGTAAATGCCCATGAAATACGCGAAGAGAATTTGGAGAACCAGCGTTCTTAAGATTGTTTGAGCGAGGGAATAATTTCCCTTTCCTATTCCTCTAAACATGCTCGATGTGAGCATTCCCGATGCCACGCCGGGGAAGTAGAGAACGATGTAACGCAAAAATTCAATTATGCCTGGCGCGAGATGCGCAGAGCTTGA
>WAKX01000049.1 GCA_015523125.1 DHVE2 group archaeon
AGCGAGGAAGACAACGTTATCGTGGTTTGCATAAGCCGTGATGGCTCCATTCTTCACAAAGGGGATCTGATTAACATAATTGAATTAGAAGATAGAATCGAAGGAGGCGCCAATATCTCATCCATGCAGTCAATCGCTGATTACGTAGCCTCTGGAATTCATATTTTGAATTCCCTTAATGAGCTTCCGGAGAATATTTCAATCTCTATAGATTCTCGCGTGTTCGCAGATTTGGACAAGATGAAGGACGCCGTTGGAAATTACGAATACGTATTGAACAACGGCAACGATAGCGCCAAGAACGATTCTTACCGCGTCTTCATTCTTCTTCCCTCGTACACAAACGATTCATTCGCCCTCGCACCCGGGGGCAATTTCTCGTATACTTACATCCTCAACGAATCCAAGTACGATGAAACTAAATACAACTCCACAACCATGCTCATAGACGAGATGGAAATTTACCAGAATCTATCGAGGTATGGGGCTGGAGGCACAGGGGACATGGGATTTCAGCTCCCAGAGCACTACGATTTGGATTTCGTAAATAAAAGTATTGCGAGCATGGAGTTCAACATAACTAGGGATAAGATAGGGATGGAGCATTACAATACAACGTATTTTGAATGGTACTCTTACAACCTCTCATTCTCCCTCGCCCTTTCGCTCTTATACTCTGGGCAGAAAGCCCTAGCCCTGAGCATTTATTCATCCATTCGGGGCATAATGCTCAACAGCACGAAGGGATACGAAAATTCACAGGAAAATTGGACCTCTTACGAAAATGAGGTTGAAGATTTTCTCTCTGGGGGGGATGTGGAGAGGATAATTAACGAAACCGAGTACATGAAAAACAGGAGCTACGGCACTCTGCAGGATTACCTCGGAGACTACGAAGAAGAATTGAAGGGGTACGAAAATTCATCCGTGGGGAGAGATGAGATTGTATGGTGGAGCAACAACGTTTTGAATGTTTCCCAGCTTATGATTAATTACACCTCTTATTCTCTTTCTTTGGACAACAACGCTCTCCCCGTGGTCAACGGAACGATAGATGACATCATTAATGATAGGGGCTACGGAAATGCCACCAAATTATCCCGAATTGCCGAGGAAAACGAAGAGGGTATAATTGAAAAAATCGCAGTTTTTTACGGAGAGAATATGATTTATCAAAAAGCGCTGGACATATTCCAGAATCTGAAGAGCATACTGATGAGGGACGAAAGCGATAATGTGAAGCAGTACGCTTGGAATTTGCTCAATTTTTCATTCTCTTCTTCCTCAGGAGCTTCTTCGCCGGACATCGAGCCCATGCTCAGTGCCCTGCAATCGTACAGGCGGTGGATATTCTCCAATTTCAGCTACAATTTCACCACGATGCTGTGGGATTACCTCTCACTGGAGCCTTTTGAAATGAACTACACCTACGAGAGCAATGTGAGTTTCGACATGAACTACACCCGGGAAGATATGATTAACGAGCTGGAAAACGAAACTCAGGAGAATATAACTAAAAATGTGGAAAAAATAAGGAATTTCCAGAATGAAACAATCGAAGTGAAAATCGCCAACTACACCACCAGCCTGAACTACACCCGGGAGAATTTATCACTAATATTAGATGACTTGAACTACCTGCATGAAAAATACGAAACTTTAGGAGGAGAAAACGCCTCCAATATGACCAATCTATTAGGAGAATTCTTAGCCAACGTATCCTCAGGGATAAGAGAAGTAGAGAACTACACCGATGAAGTTTATTCCCTTCGCTTAGCGGAAGATTTCTTCTCAATCGGAGACATGTATTTCAACACCCTGATATCTAGAGATTATCTCTCTTCGCTGGTAATAATCGGCATCTGGAACTCATCGGAAGAGATGAAGATATACAACATAGTTAAAGATTCAAAGGGACCTGTGGAATACCATACCCTATCTTCAAAGGTTTTGGTGAAGCAGATAGAAGACACTGCCACCGAGGACATGAAAACATTTCTCCCGCTTTCCCTTATTTTATTGGTAGTCCTCCTTTACATCACATATCGAACAATAAAAAATGTGCTCCTTACTCTATCTGCAGTTTTAATCGCTCTGATATGGCTCATGGGATTTACCGCTATGATGGGCTGGGATTTCGACCCTATACTCTTAGCGGTTCCCATAATGATGATAGGAATAGGCGTGGATGATGGTATATACGTAACGCTCCGCTACATGGAGGAGAGAGAGCACAGAAGCAGGGAAAGGGCCACAATTATAACCGTTTCATCTGTTGGTGGCGCTTTGATTCTCACAACTCTAACTTCGATTGCGGGTTTTCTCTCAAACACGGTTTCGAGCATGTCCGATATCCAGAGGTTCGGCATTTTAGCCGCAGCGGGGCTTCTGTTCTCATTCATCGTAATGAACACGTTTCTGCCGGCGATCAATATGATCGTGGACTCGAAAACAAATAGAAAAGAGCTCATGCTTAAAGGCACTCAAATAGGTGCGAAAATAGCGCTTAAGAATCCGTACATTGTCGTGATTATCGCCGTTCTCGTCTCTCTCTCTGGAATTTGGGCGTTTCAACACATAAACACGGAGTTCAACATGAAGGATTTAGCTCCGCAGAACTCCGATATTGTGCAGTATTACCATTATTACGAAAAGAATTTCAATGCAAGCGTGGAAATTTCGTACATATATTTCGAAGGGAACCTGTCCTCGCCGCAGGTCCTGAAGGCCATGGCGGAAGTGCAAAATAATATCGAAGATGATACAACGGTTGTGCATCATTATCCCGTGCTATCCCCGTGGAGCGTTATGAAGAAGCATGCGGAAGCTAGGAGAGGGGAATATGAGTACAATGTCACATTCATCCATCTTTTCCGCGAAAGCGATACAAACGGCGACGGAATTCCGGATAGAAACATTACCGAGCTTTATTCCATGCTACAACCAGATATCTCGACCGTAATGAAAGGCAACAAGGCAATTTTCATAATTCACACAGATTCGCATGATTTGAAAAGAGTGAACCTACTTGTGAAAGAGCTTAGCGCCGACGCCGCGCCCCTAAAGAAATACGGGAAGGTTGAGATTGCCGGAGATGCCATAGTGGGAAAGGCCTCGCTGGATGAAATAAACAACAACCAGATGCGTTCTCTCGCACTTTCAGTAATATCGGCCATAGCCATGCTCATAGTGCTCTTCATGATTACAAAGAAAAGCATAACCCTCGGAATAATTGCGGCCATCCCCATACTACTCGTTGTCACATGGAACTGGCTTCTGATGTATTTCTTAGGAATTTCCCTCAATGTAATGACCAACACCATAGCATCGCTGTGCGTGGGATTGGGCGTGGATTATGGGATTCATATTACTCATCGCTTCGTTGAGGAGACGGATAGATATTATGACCTTAAAAAAGCTATACTTCGCGCAACGGGGAACCTTGGGAGAGGAATGCTCGGCGCTTCAACTACAACAATTGCATCCATAGGAATTCTCACACTTTCCACAATTCCCCCGCTCAGCAACTTCGCCCTTATTCTCTCGTTCTCCATATTCTTTGCGTTCGTGTCCTCAATACTCGTGCTTCCCTCGCTGCTGGTGATTTGGAGCAGGTACAGAAGAAAACATGGTTACGACAGGGTGGATAAAGAAGTTAGAAAAGCAATTGAAATTGGGGATTACAGAACCCTGTGCAGGTACAACGTTTCCGAGGATTACTGTCTTCTATACCTCAAAAAGCTCATCGACCAAGGGAAGATAAAAGAGGCGAGAAAGGTATCCGAAAGGTTGATGGAGAAGGGCATAGACACGCGGGATTTCTTCAGAAGCCAAGGTGAAATCAATCCCCCGTTTGAATGACATGCACGTCTCCTGCGTATATCCTCTTTTCCCCACTTTCCGATTTTATTAGCAGAGATCCGTCTTCGCATATATCCACCGCGAGCCCGCAAATCCGCTCCCCGTTTTCAATGCATATTTTTTTTCCGAGGGTTACATCGTATTTTTTCCACTCTTCCAGAATTTTTTCCTTTTCCATATCTATTTCTTTGAGAATATTCTCCAAAAGGCTTTGAGGGTCCAAATCTGGAAGGGCTATTGCTATTTCCTGCAGTTCTTCGGGAATCTCATTTTTCAGATTTATCCCAATTCCCAAAAACACAAATTCCCCGGATCTCTCTGCGATTATCCCGGCCAGTTTTTTTCCACGGTAAATTATGTCGTTGGGCCATTTTATACCTACCTCGATTCCTTCTTTTTTTAGGGCTTTGGCAATTGCCACCCCAGCGGCCAAGGGAATTAGATCGTTATCTCCTTTCAGAATAATTGTGAACCACAGCCCGCCTATCGGGGAGAACCATTTTCTTCCGTTTCTCCCGTAAGCGCTCTTCTGCTCATCCGCTAAAATCACTATATTTTCTTTTTTTATCATCTTCGCAATCTCCTGCGTGGATGTGACTGAGTTGAAATGAATTATCTGGAATTTTTTTGCCATGATTCCGCATGTGCTTGGAGTTTAAACACATTTCTCCCTTGTCTTCCACACAAATGCCAATAATAACACCAGAACCACGAGATCCAATGTGAAATCCACATTATGTGTGAATTTATCAGTTTGCTTTACTTTGTATATCACCAATTATGTGTAGAAAAAATCACCCACATCGGTTATTAGTTATTATAAACATGAGCCTATGATTGTGGATATCTCCTTTCACTGATATTTCTTCCAACCAACCCATCGTGCTATTCTCATACAAACTCCCCCCCTCTCCTTATATCCACAATCCAGCCAAAATCATGCTTCTTCTGATATTTATACGACGGCTCAAGAACTCTTACTTCTATCCCCATTTTACAAAGTTCGGTGATAAATTTTAGGTAATTACTTTTTATTGCTCTTTGGTAATCTCTGTATATATATCTCTTTTTGTGGATTGTAAAAAACACATCCCTATACAACCCACCACTACCACGTTCGTTCAATAGGGCAGTTTCTATCCAATCATACTTTATTATACATTTCTCCCCTAAAACTTTTTTTTTCTTCGTTTAGTGAAGTATATTTTCAAACCATCTTCCTTTGTCTCAATACAGAATGCAAAAATTTCAGAGAAAATTATGTAACCAAAAAAAAGATGCAAATACACTCACACCAACTATGGACATAGTAACAGCTAAAATATCATAGATGTATGGAATGGTTCCAACTATCACAATACCCAACAAGAATGCAAGTAGAAATAAAGAGATAAGAGGCATAAATCTCACTTTCTGAAATGCTTTCTCTATCTTTTGATTTTCTTCTGGAGATATCATCCATTAATTCTATTAACCGGAACCATTATAACATTTTTGTCCATGAAAAAGTCACTTTCATTTCAAAGTAAAACCCCTTTATTCCTTTAGGGGTAAAGCTCTATATCATAAAAAGTAGAAACCTCCAGCGGGTTCCCTATAACCTCCTGCCGCCATAAAATATTTCTTTGGGGGTAAAGCACCTTTCTTTCTAAGAAAGGGGCTTAGTGGGCCCGCCCGGATTTGAACCGGGGACCTCCCGCGTGTGAGGCGGACGTCATAACCACTAGACCACGGGCCCTTGTTCGTGCATAATTTTCAATTATTTAATTTTTCCCCTTAGAGACGGAAAGTTACAAGCTTGAAAAAATAACAGTACATCTTTCGGCCCCGTGCGCTCACCTTGAACAGCACAATCACCGGCGGCATGTTCTCCACGATCATCGGGTTGAACTGCGAGGTGAGGTACTTCGTGGCGTTCTCTCCACAGAAGGCGTTGTGGGCGTCCGCCTGCACGTACTGCGGGATGTACTTATTCGGATTGTTTTTGATATTGCTCACAATCACATCATAGCTCTTATTGAGCTTCAGCGAGAAGTAATAAGCGATGCTCCAGTCATAATCGTTCCACAATTCTTTTCTCTCCTCTTTCATCCAGTCATCCTTGTGTGTGAAATTGTAGAAGGTGAGGAAGTAAGAGGCGTTGGAGAGCATGGCCTCCACCACGTCCGGGATGCCGTCGCTGGAGTTGTAGCTGTAGGGAATTGAATTATTTATGAGTTCTGTTAGAATGATATTCACTAAGCCTCACCGTATTACTGGGTTTCCCGATCGTAAACATTCTTTCTTGGCCCCACAGCCACTAAAAATATCCTATAGTTCTGAAAATCAATCTCATAAATTACCCTGTAATCACCTACCCTCAATTTGTATTTTCCTTTGAATTGGGCGGTTAGTGGAACTCCTAAATAAGGATCATCCTTTAACTCTGCTACTCTCTTTCTTATTCTGCCCCTCACTTTTTCATCCAACTTATTAAACTCTTTCTGAAATCTCTTTGTTGCATAGATTTCAAATGTCATGCGAATCTCTCGTATTCTCCTCTCTTTATCTGCTCATCAGATTCCCTGATCTGCTCAACTAGTTCTCTATCCTCCAGAACCTCCAATGTTGCAAGAATGCTTTGCAGTAACTCTTTTATCTCCCTCGTGTTTTCCCTTATTTCACGCATGTACTCTATATCCATACTCGCCGCTTCCACGCCCATACTTATACATCACCTCCTTCTATTTTAAGGTTTTCTCTACTGTGAGATTGCCATTCACTTTCTGTGATTTTTTCTTTCTTCTGTAGTGCATGACAATTTCTAATATCAGAATAACTATCATTCCGAAAACCCCAATAGTAATTGTGATGGCATCCCAACCATATGGAGATAATTTGATGAAATATATCAGTATGATGTAAGTGTCTATACCTAACAATATAATTGCAATATCTGCACCTATTTCCAAAATAAATCTTTGCTTTTTAGTCAATTTTCTCTTTAGGTACTTTGAATTAATTAAAACTACAAAAATCATTGCAATGATTAATAGAGCTATATCTAAATACACCAAAAAATCGCCTATCGACATCAAGGCATCACCCCTTGAATATCACTAGCCCATATTAATATGTATGTAACTGGGAAAAAGCGCATTGTTTGTTGAGTGATTTCATCCCTCTCCATACGTATAACACCCTCTTTGTCGTTGCACATGGAATTTACCCCGTAGCGATACTTTTCCAGTGCGCTTTTAAAAATCCACGTGCAACACTCACTCCCTCTTTATTTAAATCTGAGTTGTTCAGACCCATAAAAAGAATATATGTCCTAAGTTGTATTTAGTATCTTCCATGTGTAGGATGACTTGCAACAACACGCATCTCCATCAACACTAGGAACCACCAGCGGGTTCCTATAACCTCCTGCTACCAAAAATATATTGGGGGTTTAGAAAGGGGGCTCCGCCCCCTTCTCAGCGAATTTTTGAATGGACTATCCACGCCCCCTTCTTCAATTCAACCTTTTCGTATGGAATGCCGCGCTCTTCCGAGATTATTTTCATTATTTTTGGGGTGCAGAACGCACCTTGGCACGAGCCCATGGTAGCCATGGTTCTCCTCTTCACCGCTTCCACCGTTATTGCTCCCCTCCTAACCGCTTCCCGCACCTCGAGCTCTGTAACTCCTTCGCAGTCGCATACAATCTTTCCACCGCGAGGGTATGTGCTTCTCCTCGCCACATAATTCTCTCTCCTCTTTAACGAGTACCTCTCCCTTGCTTCTTTGGCAATAAATTCCGCAATCGCCGGCGCCGCTGTAAGCCCGGGAGAGCGCATTCCCGCCAAATTCCAGAAATTTCCGTCGAGAGTTATTATGAAATCCCTGTCATTTGTTTCTGCTCTAAGACCCGCAAATTGCCTTAGGCTCTTGCTTCGTGGAGGTAATGAAGGGACTAGCTTCTTCGCGTTCTCGTAAACGAAGTTCAGACCTTCTTCCGTCGTGCTCTTATCTTCCTTATCCTCTATCTCCTGAGCATTGGGGCCAATCATCAATGTTCCCGATGGCGTGTTCTCAATCACTACACCTTTGGTGCCATTCAGGGGAGTGGGGAAAATAATGTAATTCAGCTGGAGCGTTATCTTTGGAAATAGAAAGTACTCGCCCTTTTTCGGAAAAATTTCGAAATCATAGCCCATGAACCTCGCAATTTTATCAGCATAAAGTCCGGCAGCATTTATCACTAAGTCGAATTTCTCCTTCTTTCCCGTGTCCACCTCTATTTTATCTCCTTTTTCATCGAGCCCCTTCACCTCCGAATTAAAATGGAAAATCACTCCGTTATCCACTAAATTCTCGTAGAGTGCCACAGGGGCGAAGAAAGACTCCATTACTCCGCCTGTAGGCGCAAATAATGCACCTTGGACCTCGCTGCTTAATTTCGGCTCTTTTTTCAATAATTTCTTACGGCCCCAAATCTCCAGACTTGGCACTTTGTTTTTTTCTCCCCTATTCTTCAATTCCTCTATTTTTTTCAAACCGTCGTAGTCTCTCGCGACGATTATCTCCCCTTTCCACGATACTGGAATACTTAGCTCCTGAGCCCACCGGTGCCAGAGCTCGTTGCCCCTTTGGCAGAATTTAGCTCTGATAGTTTCGGGAGGATCGTCGAAGCCCGCGTGGATTATGCCCGTGTTTGCCTTGCTGGTTCCCATCCCCACGTCCTCGTTTTTCTCGAAAATGTGAATATCCACATCGTATTTACTGAGCTCCCTCGCAGCCGCGAGGCCGACGATTCCAGCACCAATAATTGCAATTTTCATCCATGGGGAATGCCCTTGTACGATTTAAAAATCACCCTCTTGGTGAAGTATATTTTCATGCAAAGATTAAAATACCATATTAGATGTGGTGTTAAAGGGTAAGATGGAAACGCTCAATAAGTTTAACTCTGAAAAAGTAATCTTTATGCGTGTTATCGATGATGATATTGAAATTCTGAACTCGCCAATCAAAGAAAGATTCACATTGGGAATCGAGGAAAGGGAGTACTTCGTGCGAAAGAGCCGCTCCAAAGAATTTTTCAATTTTTACCATCCCTCTGGAGTTTACCGGTGCATCTCGGACGGAAAATACATCGTATGCATGGAAATAACGGACATGGTTGAAGAGAATGAGGATAACAGAAAATTAGTGAGGCAAATGAGCGAAAGCTACGAGAACATACTTCATTTTTCAGATTTGGTCATACACGATGTGAAGAATTACGTGCTCATATTGGAAGGTTTCTTGGACCTGGTGAAAGAAGGAGATATGAGTGCGGAAAACATAGAAGCTATGGAAAAAGCAATATCTATGATAAGGGAGCTTGTGAATAAAACTTCCATACTTATGAGAGACTCTTCAAAAATCAAAAAAGAAAGGATACATCTGGGTGATGTAATCTCTGATGTGTTTTCGAGGTTTAAGATAGAAATAAAAGAGAAGAAAATTGAGATTGTCAAGAAATGCAAAGTAAAAGAAATAATGGCCGATGCAATAATCCAAGAAGCTATACATAATTTGGTGAGCAATGCGGTGGAACACACACCGACCGGAGGAAAGGTGACCGTGGAATGCGTTCCAAGCGGGAGCAACGTTAAAATAATTGTGAGGGACACAGGACCCGGAGTGCCCGACGAGCTCAAAGATGTGATTTTCGAGAGATTTCGCACCTCTTCTGGAATGGGCATGGGGCTCGGGCTTGCGGTGGCCAGGCATGTGGCCGAGCTTTTAGGAGGAAGAATATGGGTAGAAGACAACGAGCCACGGGGAGCTGCATTCGTAATCGAAATTCCTAAGAAATGATTAAATTCCCCTTTTCATTTCCATACCATATGTTTACGCTCTTCGACGGAAAAAAGAGGTATCTTGCTTGGAAAAAGGGAGAAAAATACATCGTAGATGACTTCGCAGTTCTGAGCGAAATGAAAGAGGGGCGAGTAAAATTGGGGCTGAGAGAATACGTTTCGGTGAAAAGCAATCTCTACGATTATCTATCAACAATACGCAGAAACGCCCAGATAATCGACATAAAAGACTCTTCGTACCTCATAGCGAGATGCGGAATTCGGGCGGGGAGCGTAGTGGTTGAAGGAGGAGTAGGATCAGGAGCGTTGACCACGGCGCTTCTTTATTTCACCTATCCTTCGGGCAGAGTGTACACCTACGAAAAAAGAAGGGATTTCGCGGAATTTGCGAAGAAAAATGTGGAAAGGATTGAGCATTCACACTGGACTCTGAAAATGGGCGATATTACAACGGATGTGGAAGAGAGGGATGTGGACGCGTTCGTTGTGGATATTCCCGAGCCATGGGAAGCGGTGGAAATGGCGAAAAAAGCGCTTAGAAATGGGGGCTGCTTCTCGTCATATGTTCCAACGTACAATCAAATGGAGAAAGTATACAAAAAAATGCAGGAAAATGGATTCGGAGATATGGAGGCATGCGAGATAATCAAAAGAAACATGCATATTGGGGAGCTGGGCACGAGGCCTGAAAACATCGAAGTGGCGCATACGGGATTCCTGATTTTCGGAAGAAAAATGTGATTATTGCAAATCTTTTTATTTTTTGTCATTCTCCACATCATGTGGAATTCCCTTATGCTATCAGGGAAGAGCAAGCGAGTATGATTAAAGACATAGAGGATATTCTGAGCCGCGGTTCTCACATAATTTTAGAGGCACCCACGGGCTTCGGAAAAACAATTACTTCACTCTATCCTTCTTTGAGATACGCCATCACAAATGGAAAAAAGCTCCTGTACCTCGTGAGGACGAATTCGCAGGAGCAGAAAGTTATAGAAGAGGCGAAGAAATTGGGTGTGAAAGCGGTGAGCATGCAGGGCCGGGCCCACATGTGCCCTCTGTCGCAGGAGTTGGATGAAATAAAAGCCGGCAACGCCGAAGAATTATCTCTTCTTTGCAGCAAACTGAAAAAAGAGGTGAACAAAGGAAATAGAAATGCATG
Organism: DHVE2 group archaeon; assembly: GCA_015523125.1. Taxonomy (GTDB): domain Archaea; phylum Thermoplasmatota; class Thermoplasmata; order Thermoplasmatales; family Aciduliprofundaceae; genus JAADDK01. Next base: position 10,855 of record WAKX01000049.1, read on the forward strand.
CCCGTATTACGCAAATTATCTCGAAAAAGGAGATGAAATGAGAGATTATATCTTAGAAGTTCATACCTCCGAGGAGATATTTCAAAAGGGGCTGCAGATGGAAATATGCCCCTACGAAGCAGTGAAAGATTCCCTAAAAGAAGCATCGATAGTTGTGCTCCCGTACATATATTTCCTCGCCCCATTCTTAAGGAACACGATATTGGATAAGATGGAGGTAGATTTCAAAGACATGATTTTAATTGTTGACGAAGCGCATAATTTTCCGGATTTTGCCAGAGAGCTCAGGAGCGACGAACTAACAGAGAGAGCATTGGAGCTCATGGAAAAAGAATGTTTGGATTACGGAAACAAAATAATAATGGGAAAGCCCTGCGCCGATGTGGCCGAGTACATAAAGGAGGCAATTTACCAGATGGAAGAATTTGTGGACGAGGATGAGGGCATAATACCCCATTACGCCTTCGAGGAAGAAATAGCGAAGATGATGGATATTTCTGTGAATGATATTCCCCGCCTCGCCATGGATCTTCTGAAATTCGGGATGGCTATACGAGAAGAAAAAATGAATCGAAGGAAATTGCCAAGGTCCTACATCTACCATGCTGGTAACTTTCTGCTCGCTTGGAAAGATTCCTACGCCACCGAGTACATCCATATAGTGAAGATGGGAAAAAATCCGAAGGTAGAAATATTTTGCCTAGACCCTGCGGGAATAACGGAAATCATAAGAAACGTGCATGCTTCCATTCACATGTCTGGAACTCTCTCACTGGAAAGTTACAGAGCCATAGTTAATCTGCCGGAAGATAGTTTGCTGCGAAGATACAAATCCCCATTTCCTCCCGAGAACCTCAAAATATTGTACGTGGACGATGTTACCACGAAATACGAGGAGTTGGAGGAGCATTTGGATAAGATTGCAAAGTACGTGGAAGAAATAGTCAGTGTTGGAAGAAACACCGCCGTTTTCTTTCCTTCCTATTCTCTCCTCGAAAAAATACTGAAAATTTCGGATATTCGGGGGATGGTGGAAGAGCGGGGAATTAAGCAATTGGAACTTCACAGGAGAATAGAGAATTTCAAAGAAAGGGGAGGTGTGATTCTCTCGGTGTTCGGAGGGCGCATATCCGAGGGCCTCGATTTCCCGGGTAAACTGCTGGAAATTGCGGTCATCGTGGGTATTCCGTACCCAAAGCCCACCGCACGCCTGAAGATGCTCACAAAGTACTACGATTACAAATTTGGAAACGGCTGGGAGTTCGCATTCAAAGTTCCCGCCAGCATAAAGATAAGGCAGGCAATAGGAAGATTGATAAGAAGCGAAAATGACAGGGGAGTAGCGGTTATTTTAGATCGTCGTGCCATACAGTTCAAAGATGAAATACCCGCAACGAAATCGAAAAATTTAACTCGTGAAATCAAAGATTTTTTTGAAGAATGAAGAAAAAGGGGAGGAGGGGCGTCATCGTGATTTTGTGACATCTCATGATGTTTGTATACATTTCGTATACCTATGTATGAGTATGCAAATGTAGTATATAAAGCTTTCCCTAAAACTCTCATTTTTTCATATTCTAGTAACAATAATATCTACACCGTGTATATTCGCTATTTTATCTCTAACTTTCGTATTTTTATTTAAATATTTTTTAGCAAATTTTTCATTAAGTTTTTTAATTTCGGTTTTGGGCAAAGGCGCAACGCTTCTCACCGCCGCTACTTTATATTCCTCTCCGTCCACACGCATCACGGTGAAAAATATTCTTTTCGGGTCGGTAACTTCTTGCCTTGCATATTCGCAGCCCTTGGGACATCTATTCCCCTTCACAATTATTCTCCCGTCTTTTATTTCCACGTCCAGAGTGCATCCAATTGGGCAGTAAATACACGTCATGGTGATTTTCATCACTGCACCTCCGCCTTAGCGTCCCCCAATTTTTCCCTTTTTAATTTGAAGAAAATCATGCTGTTGGGCTTAAGAAATCTCAATGTTTTTATCTCATCCCCCACTCTTATTTTTGCGATGTCCATGGGTTCGGATACGCGCATTATTAGCTCAACGTCCTCCTCTCCACTAACCATCTGGGGCACCACGAATTTTACTCCGTTACCTACTTTGATACAATTGAATTTTCTATTCTGAATTTCCCCTTTGGCGTAAAGGGCCGCGCTTCTACCCGCTATCTCCCCCTGAATTACAGCATAATCAACTATGTCGTTGATAACTAACGAATTACCGCATGAGAATGCCCCCTTTATACTTGTCTCCAAATATTCGTTAACCACCGGTCCTCCGGTGCTTGGATCCATCTCAGCCCCCATCTTTATCAGCAATTTGTTGTTTGGAACCAATCCTGCGGCAATGATCACGGTATCACAATCTACCCACTCCCTTTTCACGATTTCTCCATCTTTAATTTCACCCACTAAAACCTTCTCGACCCTCTTTTTCCCTTTTATTTCCAGTATTGTGTGATTCAGAAAGAGGGGAATATCGTAATCCTGAAGACATTGAACAATGTTCCTTGGTAATCCGCTTGGATATGGAAGAATTTCGTAAACTCCTAAAACTTCGGCACCTTCCATGGCGAGTCTTCTGGCCGTTATCAACCCAATATCTCCCGAGCCTAAAATTATCACTTTTTTTCCTGGGAGATATCCGTGCATGTCGAGAAATGCCTGCGCTGTACCTGCGGTCATCACTCCTGATGGTCTATCTCCAGGGATGTTTATCATGTACCTCGTTTTTTCTTTAGCGCCCGTTGCAAAGATCACGCTTTTAGATTCGATTTTACCCCTTATCAATTGAATTTTAAAATTACCAGCTTTTTTGAGTCCTTCAACATGCTCTCCTAAGAGTAAATCTATATCCTCATTTTTCACCTTCTCCGCAAGGTAATTTGCAAATTCCGGACCTGTCAAATCCTCTTTTAGATATTGCAATCCAAACCCGTTATGAATGCATTGAGGTAAAATACCACCCAGATAATCACTTCTCTCCACTATGGCAACTTTATCAACAAGCTCCCTCGCTTTTAGGGCCGCCGCCATGCCCGCGGGACCCCCTCCTATCACAACCACGTCATACACATTAAGTGCATGGCGTTGGGGAATATAACTTTTCCTGAAATCACTCTTCGGCGAAAAGCACTATCTCCTTATCGCCGACTCTCGCTGCCAAGTAGTTTGGCTGATGCACGATTTCGATATCGCAATCCTTTAATTTATACACTCTCACACTCATTGTATACAATATGTATACAAAATGCTATTTAAATGTTTGCATGAAAATACCATTATTCGTTTTGGGGAGCATGAAATTAATATAATCCCTGCACCATGCCTTAGGTATGGTGGAATTGCTATATCTGAACGATTCCTATCTGAAAGAGTTTGAGGCGGAGGTGTTGGAAGCGTCGGATAACTGGATTGTGCTGGATAGAACTGCATTTTACCCGGGCGGCGGGGGGCAGCCTTCGGACACGGGAATAATAAAATTCGGGGGAAAAGAAGTGAAAGTTGTGGAGATGAAGAGGGAAAATGTGGCTCATGTAATCGATGGCGAGTTACCCGAGATTGGTGAGAAAATAAAGGGTATTATTGACTGGGATAGAAGATACAAAATAATGAGAACTCACACGGCGGTACATGTTATATCGGGCGTTGCATTTCAGAACTTCGGGGTGAAGATAACTGGAAATCAATTGTATTCTGGGAGGGCGCGGGTTGATTTATCTTTCGAGAATTTAACCCGGGAAATAGTGAGCGAAATAATAGAAGGGAGCAACGAGGTAATTAAGAAGGATTTGAAAGTGAAAGCTTACTATCTCACAAAGGAAGAATTCATGAATGCTCCGGAGCTCATGCGGGTCAACCCGAAGCTCTACGAAAAATACGATAAAATAAGGGTTGTGGAAATAGAGAACTTCGATGCGCAGGCTGACGGGGGCACGCACGTTCGCTCTCTAAAAGAAATTGGAAAAATAGTTTTAGAGAAATACGAGAGCAAGGGAAAGAGAAATAAAAGAATTTACGTGAGGGTTGAAAATGAATAAGACATTGGTTGTATTTGGACTCATGATGGCTCTTCTATTCGTCCCTTTTTCCTCGGGAATGCTCTGGCAGAGCACTGAAACGCACACGCTTTTCTCCACCGGCTCGTGGAACAAATTGAATATTCAGATGAAAAATCCAAAGATTGCAACTGGTTTGGATTCATGGGCTGTGTGGAATTCAAATTCAATTTATGTGATTCATGGCGGAGCCCATTGGATCAATTCATCCGACATTGAAAAAGTTTGGGTTGGGGGAAAATACGTGGGAATCTCGCACTCAAATGGAACCACGGAGATATTGTCACTATCTTCGAGTACATCGATCAAAGTGCCTGTGAAAAATGTTCAAAGAATGATTTTGACGGATTTCGGAGCGGTGATTTTCAATTCAACGATTTCGGTTATGGACATTCAAAGCGGCAAAGTTTATGATTTTTCAGGATTTTCTTTTATGAGCGCAGATATAGTGCACCATGAGTTCATATTTTCCAAAGGCAACGTGCTATTTGGATATAAAGGAGATAAAGAGATGTGGAATATAAGCATTGATTCTAAAATAAAAAACGCTTATGGATTCAAAGAGGGATACTATGTGCTTGCGGAAAAAATGCTTTATTTCATGAACAACGAGTATAAATTGGAAGCAAAGTATAAGACGAATGCCGAGGAACTTGTAATGCTAAATAACAATCCTACTCTTCTAAACGAAATCACCGATGATGAGGGAGAGAAACAATGGATTTTTAATGTTCTTTCAAAGGAAAACAGAAGTATTGAGGAAAAGGAGCAGTATATGACATACATTTCTCCTCAAAAATTAGTGAGTTTGGGGCCTTTTGTTTCATTTTACGACCGCAAATCCATTCACATAATAAGCGAGAATTATCATATCCATGCGAACAACACGTTCTACGATGTCGAATTTTCATCAAACACCATAGTGGCCATGAACTCCACGGGCGTTTATTATTTAACCTCGGAGGAAATAAAGAACACACTGAAGTACATCGGCGATGACTTTGATATGGACTGGATTCCCGATTCTAAAGATCCCGATGCGGATAACGACGGCATGCCCAACTGGTGGGAGGAGAAATACGGGCTCAATCCTTTGAATCCCGCGGATAGAAATATGGATCCTGATCACGATGGATTAACCAATTATCAAGAGTATCTCAACGGTACGAACCCTCTAAAATGGGACACAGACGGCGATGGGCTCAGCGACGGTTACGAGGTGGCACATGGAATGAATCCACTGGTTCCGAACAACGCGGTGAAATACAACATTCAGCTGGTAAATTACACAATAATTGCATTCTTCGCAATATTTGCAATAATGGGACTAAAAAAAGAAGAGAAATGAGGTTATTCGTCTGAACCGTGCTGGTTCACTGTTGTGGTGCTTTCGTAATCCCAAACACCATCTAAATCGTAATCGATTCTAAGCATCAGTGTTCCTTTGAGCCACCAGCTATCCCTCTTTCCGTTGTCATTCAAATCAACGTAGCCATACACACCCATGAACGTCTTGTTGTATAGCCATGTTGCGTTTGCAGTTTCGTTGAATTCCTCGTACTGCTTGTGTTTCACAATCCATACCTTCACGTGCTCCGGATTTCCGTTGGCATTTGCATCATCTTTCGTTATCACTAAGAAGGTGTAGTTCTCGAACTCGTTGAATCCTTCGTCGTTAGTATTGGTGAAATTACCCATAATCACCACGAGAGTGATGTGAGATATGTTGTTCGATGTGGAGTTTCTGAATATTGAGTATCCGTACATCTTCAGTGAGCCTTTCTCGAACACGCCGTTTGAGTTGTTATCGTATTTGTAGCCTATCTCTGCCACGCCTCTCTCTCTATCGTATATCTTGTCCTGATTTGGATCCCATATCTCGCGGTAGAATATCTTTGAAGTAATGGATTCCGGATTTCCATCGCTGTTGTTATCCCTCATTGTGAAATCCATGTACACTATGCCCGCGTGTTCCCATATCTTGTTCTGGTCTTTATCTTCCACTATCCATCCTGCCATCAGGAAATTCTTGTACTCGGGATTTCCGTCGCTGTTGTTATCATAATAGGTTGAAGAGACGTATAACTTCCAAGCATGCTCGTATATGCCGTTTTCATCGCTGTCTGTGCCGTTAACTATCCCCATTCTGAATATCCTGCTCTCATCGTGACCATCATCATTGGTATCCTTCGCTCTATAATATGCGTATCCAACTATGCCGTTCTCAGCCTTCCCGTCGTAGTTCATATCCCTGTATGAAACTCCCTTGATTGCTGCTACCGTGTACTCATGGTTTCCGTCGCTGTTGTTATCGTAGTAGGTGGCGTATGCGGCCACGCCCCTGACATCTCCGTAAACTCCGTCAGAATTGGGATTTGCCTTCATGTATCTCCAGTGTATGAACGTCTCATTTTCCGGGTTACCGTCGTCGTTTTTATCCTTTAGCATGTATCCCGTCACAGACACCCCTATGTAGTCTGGGATTCCGTCTTCGTTCGGATCATATACTGCTTTCACTCCAAAGAATGCCTTGACAGATTCCCAGTTTCCGTTGGAATTGTTATCGTACTTCTCCACGAATCCCAGCATTACCAGATGGAACTCGTACTTCTGATTTTCGTTCATATCAACGGTCTGATTACCCACCGCGTACGCTTTCCAGAATTCTGGGTTTCCGTCGCTGTTGTTATCGTAATATACTCCACCAGCGGCTTGCACTATCCTCTTCTCGTAGTAACCATCGTGGTCCTCGTCCTGAAGATATGCGAATACACGAATCCACTTCTGATACTCGTGATTTCCATCGCTGTTGTTATCGTAGAACATCACCATATGATATCTGATTATCTGGACATCGTACTTTCCATCGTTGTTCAAGTCTATCGTCATGTTTGAATACTCCACGAGCTTAAAATACTCCGGGTTTCCATCGTGATTTGCGTCTTTCTTCTCCACGTGCCTCACAGAAGTCACATTTATACTGGTTGTATTGAATCCGTTGGGCCCGAAGTACATCTCCGGTGCTATTCTTCTCGCAACCTCTTTGTTCTCCTTGATCCACTGCATGTCCGGCTCAGGTATCTCGTAAGCTGCCTTTCTCACGAATTTGCCTATGCAAATCATGGCCGTTTTGTTACCCATATTTAATCTTATGTTCTTCGCATATCCGGGAAACAGGGTATTAACCATCTTCGTATCCGTCAGGTTTGCGGGCTTGAGCAGACTTCTATTGTCTCCGGTGCCCATGCTCGTGTATCTCGATGATGAAGATTCAATAGGGTCTGGAGTGCTCACCATCTGCCCACTGGCAGTTTCCTGAGAATCGGGTGTGCCATCATGGTTTGAGTCAACCATGCCATTTGCCTCGCTCTCGTCGGCGTTCACAGAGACTTCTGCGAAATCCGCTTTGTTATCTCCATTCTTATCCATATCCTTAACCGGATTGCCAACGTTCAAACTGGCACCGATCACCTGCGCAGGGTTCTCTCTTTCCATATTTCTCTTCACCGCCGCCATTATGGCCAGAGAACTGATTACAATCACAGCGGCCATGACGACGATGAGTATTTTTTTCACATTTCCATCCATTTTTCTCACCTCTGAAATACCATATGATTTAAGTGAGTATAAGAATGGTTGAAAAACGGTTACAGAAAAAAGTTCCCAAAAATTTAAATATGGGCAATTAAGTTATATAGGGAAATCGATTAAGGGTTATGCTCGAAAATTATATTGGAATGTTTAAGGAAGATGTACACTACGTGCAAAATGGAAAGGTGGAAGATATTCCGAAGCTTCTTCTGCAGAATCAGAAAAAAATAGTCTATATCGACAATGTTAACGGATACCATATCATTGGCAATCTCTGGTCCGACAGAAAGAGATTTTATCGTGTTTTGGGGGGGAATCTTTTGGTTAACATGCTCAAGGCCATCGATAACCCAATTGATTACGAAATAAGGGAAAACGACATGAAAAGCGAGGAGGTAAATCTTAATGATATTCCCATTCCCAAATACTACCCCGGAGACGGAGGAAGATACATCACTTCGGGCGTGGTTTTCTCGGAATACCGAGGAAAGAGAAACGTCTCGTTTCACAGGATAATGCTTCTCAACGAAGATACGGGAGTGATTCGCTTGGTTCCCCGAGACCTATACAGAATGCACCAAGAAGCCATGAAGAACGGAGAAGAGGTGAATATCGCAGTGGTTATAGGCGTGGAGCCTCATGTTCTCCTCTCCGCCGGAACCAGTGTGGATTACGAAGTTGACGAGTTCAAAATTGCCTCCGCGCTCAAAAAATTGACGACGGGCAAAGGGGAAATCGCAGTGAAGCTTCCAAACGGGGTGTATGTGCCTTACAATTCCGAAATCGTTTTAGAAGGAACGTTGACAAACGAGTACCACGAAGAAGGGCCATTTGTGGATATAACCGGAACATATGACATCGTTAGAAATCAGCCAGTGGTGAAATTCAAGCGCATGTACTATCACTCAAAAACTCTACACCTCCTGATTTCCGGAGGATTGGAGCATTACAACCTGATGGGCATGCCTCGAGAACCCACAATCTACAGAGCAGTGAAAAACGAGGGAGTTGATGTATTAGACGTACGTCTCACCCCCGGCGGCTGCTCATGGCTGCACGGGGTGGTAAAAATAAGGAAAAAAAGCGAAGACGATGGCAGGAAGGCCATTTACGGCGCGTTCAAAGGTCATCATTCAATGAAGCACGTTGTTGTGGTGGACGAGGACATAGATATCGACGACCCCTACGATGTGGAATTCGCCATAGCCACAAGATTCCAAGGAGATCGCGATTTGATAAAGATGGGCCCGACCCGGGGCTCCTCGTTAGACCCGAGCGCCTACGAAGGGCACATGACCATAAAATTGGGGTTCGATGCCACAATGCCCCTCGACGAGAGGGAGAAGTTTCTGAGGGTGAAAAATATTAATTAGTGGATTAGCATCTACGAATATGCTGGTATGTCCCCTGGATTACAGGTACGGAAGAGAGGAAATCAAGAGAATATTTTCCGAGGAGGCAAAGCTCCGTTACATGCTTAAGGTGGAATTCTCTCTGGTCAAAGCATGGGCAAATTTGGGAGTTGTGCCCGAGAATTGTATCGATGTGGTGGAAAAAAATATCAACTCGGTGAAATTGGAGAGGGTAAAGGAAATTGAAAGCGAGATAAAACACGATGTAATGGCGATGGTAAAGGCACTTGCGGAGCTTTGCGGCGATTGCGGCAAGTACATTCATCTTGGCGCTACGAGCAACGACATAATCGACACTTCCACGGCCCTCCAATTAAAAGAATATTTGGAATATCTGGAAAGAGATTTAGAAGAATTGGAATCCACGCTGGCAAACTTAGCAGATAGGTATCGCAACGCGGTGATGCTCGGCAGGACGCACGGGCAGGCAGCCGTGCCAGTTACTTTCGGATTGAAGATGGCGAATTTTCTCGCTGAAATTCTAAGGCATCACGAGAGATTGAGGGAAATGAAAAAAAGAATTTTGGTGGGAAAAATGATGGGGGCCGTGGGCACCGGAGCTGCTATGGGAGAGAACGCACTTAAAATTCAGGAGCTGGTTATGAAGGATTTGGGTCTGGGAGAAGAAGAATCTCCCACACAGTTAGTGGCGAGGGACAGATACGTGGAGCTAATTTCGTTCATAGCGGGAGTGGCCACCAGCTTAGAAAAATTCGGCACGGAGATTCGCAACTTGCAGAGGAGCGAGATAGGCGAAGTTCAGGAGGGTTTCGATGTGGAGAAACAGGTGGGCTCGAGCACCATGGCGCACAAGAAGAATCCCATAACTTCCGAGAACATCTGCGGCCTCGCCAGAATAATCAGAAGCCAGCTAATCCCAATGCACGAGAGCGCGATTCTATGGCACGAGAGAGATTTAACGAACTCTTCCGCCGAGAGATTCATTATTCCCCACACATGCATCCTCTTAGATGATATACTGGTGAAAATGAATCAGGTTTTCAAGAATTTAGTGGTAAACAAAGAAAGAATGCTGAAAAATCTGAAGGAGCACGAGGAGGTCATGGCCGAGCGGGTGATAATGTTCCTCGTTGAGCACGGGTGGAGCAGGCAGGACGCCCACGAGAAGCTGAGAAAGATAGCTATGAAGGAAGGAAGATTCAGGGATAATCTCCTAAACGATGAAGAAATAGGAGAACTCATATCTGGGGAAATAGATGAAATTTTGAATCCGCTCAATTACATAGGAGCGAGCAATGAGTTGATTGATAAAATTTTAGAGAAGAGGAAAAATAAAAAATTATAGACGTTCCTTTCTTTTTCTCACTATCGGAGCTACCACCACTATGAGTAAGAGCACTATGTATATTCCATGGAATTCAGGTAGCGTTTGATTGCCGCTCTGCCTGCTATGGTCATTGTTCACCCAGTTCCCATTATCTGTTAGTCCGTTCCAGTCCGTCATCTTCACGTGGTAGCTGGTCACTTTGTAATTGCCGGGCACACTGAGCTCGAGGGCTCCGTACTCACCGTTCTTCCCAACGCCGACTTTCACCTGATCGGTGGGCTGGCCATCGTAGAGCACGCGGATTACCTGGCCGTTGAAGCCGAACACCTGCACGGTGTGCGTGCCGTGGGATTGAGTTGTGA
>WAKX01000050.1 GCA_015523125.1 DHVE2 group archaeon
ATTGGATGCTGGGGAGGAAACTGTAGTAAAATTTATAAAAGCGAAGGATGTAATTACAAAGGTGAATGGAAACCCTATTGAAGATATTGCAGTATTGACAGCGGGAGATAGTGCAAAAGGCCTAAAGCATCTATTGAAACACATAAATGATTTTAAAGGTGCTTTTGGAGTATCCAGTAATAATGATCTTATTGATTTGATTGTTAAAGTAACTGAGAAAGGAGCAACGCACATAAATACTGAAAGAAACGCTATAATCAAATACATGAAAATCGGTAATAAGTATTGCTGGGTCGTTATAAGTGAAGATAGATATCCAGGATGGGTTCTTACGGCATATCCTAAATCCAAAGTACCTTGAAGAGTGGGGTGTTATAATGAGGAACAAATGGATACCCGTGGAAATAATGGAAATAAATCCATATACAATGGAAGACGAAAAAATAGTGGATCAAATAGTTGTAGTAAAGCTTAGTGATGGTGTTGTGTTGAGGCTATTTGATGCAGAGTGCAAAGTGACTCATGATGCTATAAAAAAACATGTTCTATTGTCTATTGAACTCTTAATTTATAAAATAAAAAAAGAAGTTAATAGTTGCTCTTTTAATATTAGACAAGTTAATGGATGGTTAGCAGATGTTTGCGGTAAATACCTTAAGGTAGCTGGAAGTTATAGCTTTGAAACTCCATATGGGTTGATAACAACCTATCAAAAATATGACGAATATTTTGGAAAAAAGATAGTTGCATATGGACGCTTGGATGTGAGTGATGTAAAGATTTAGTTCAAGGGCGATAAAGAATGACAAAGTATAATAGGAGTAACATTCATAGTTTTTGGTCATTAACATTGACGAATGCAGCTATTAAAATATTGGAAATAAAAAGTGGGGTGAATATCGATGGATAGGTGTAAGTATTGTAATGAATTGACATGGGTCAGATTTGTGGGGGAGGCCGGAATAGAGAACATGCTGAAGATGAAGAATTGGAAGGTTTGATCGTACTAAAAGAGGGTAAGCATTATGGCCCACATAGTGGATGGGGATTTAGGCATATTGCAAAGGAGCATTTAAAAAATTTCGTGGATATCTTTGGAATTGGAGATAATGACGAAGAACTGCTCAATCTCATTAAAAAGATTATGTATGATGGTGAGATTAAATATATTATGGATGATCAAAAAGGTGGTTGGGATATAATATTTGAATATAAAGGAAAGAGGGTATATACGGTTGTTAGTGATAATGAAAGAGGAATAATCACAGCGTATCCAATGACATAGGGAGGAATGATAAAATGATATACAGAGTGAAAATAAAAGATTACACGCTTTTACATGGTGAGGGGCACGCCCATATTGCGATAGATGATCGAATTTTCCATGTATTTATCCCATTTGGCAAAATGTATTCCAAGTTAATTCAAGAAAATTATCGAGATGTAGAACTGGAAGTCAACATATCTGTTTTGGTTGGTTATTTAAGAAGAGTCGACATAAAAAGAAAAATGATTTTGGAACTTACCGAAAAAGATGCTATTGCCCCTGATTATTTGATGATTGGAGAAGTTTTTGAAAAGAAAAAATCTATAGATAATACGGAAACCTTAGTCTTAGACTGCGGTATTTTAATTGATTTGAGATTAGATGAAAAAAGAACACATCGGTTCAAAAAAGGAGATTTTCTATTGGTAATCGGTCGCTTAGATGCGGTATAATGTAGAGTATTCTAACATGGTAATATTTAAAGAGGTGAATTAATATGAACAATATCATTACCATCTCGGAAGAAAGCATCGAAGAATTTCGGAGAAGCGGAGCGAATAGAGATGATTGGATGATATATTATTTTACACTACACATCCATTTTCCCACGGGGGAGGTCATAAGAAGTGAAGCGCAGATTTTCATGGATATTGCAAACTTAATTAACGCTATTGATTCTCTTCTTTTATTTAAAAAAGGAGCAGTTCTTTTTGACAGCGGCGGTAAATATTTAATAGGGTTTGATGTGGTAGATGATCTTTATGTTGATATCTGGGTTGAAAATGGAGAAAGAAAATCATTTAAAATAGAGAGGAACATCTTATTAAAAAACATGCGTAACCTTTTAATTAAAATTAGAGATCTATGCAACATGGTGGAAAAACCTTCAGAGAAATTATTGGAAAATTTGCGATTGATAAACATTTATCTGCACATAATAAATTTGGGGATAGAAGATTATCGGAATCAACTTGTATGAATTATGAAAGAAAAATAGTTTAATTATTGGATTATGATAAGCAAAGATAGATATTATGGATGGGTTGTCACAACATATCCTAAAATGAGGTGATAATGGTGAGATATATCCAAATAAAATTATTGGAGGATGAGACGTCATTAAGAGAGTATGCAAATGCAAGTGAGATATACATAGAAATTACTATTTTTTGTGAAAATGATGTGGTAGTGAGAGATACAACATGGCTCAAAAATATAGACCAATTTGCAGAATTAATAAGATTTTTGAGTGACAAGGAATTAAAGAAATACACGGTTAACTTTTTGGATAACCCTATAGAAATTATTTTTATGAAATCTGATGGGTATGTAGAATATAAAGTCAAAAGTTTGCACGGTGAACGTAATTGCAAAATAAATATTATATATCTCAAAAATGATATTATATTCGAGATTGAGAAAACATTAGAAAAAATAAAATCTAAAGACAAAAGATTTATGAGAGATCCATTCATTCAAAAAATATATGGTATTATTTCAAAATCACCTGTGAAGTGAAAAGTATGGTGACAGTGTATGAATTTACCCACGAAGGTGAGCGGCGAACCGATAGAGGACTTTGCAGTGCTGAAAGAAGGAGTGCACTACGGCCCGCACAATGGATGGGGATGGAAACATAATCGAATCCAAGGGATACAAGCCAGAGGAGGTGTACCTTTACGCGATACTGCCGAGGAAGGCGCTTGCGGGCAACGAGAAGGCGGTTGAGATACTGCGCAGCGTGTGGACGAAGGTGCTGGAGAAAAACCCCCTAAAAGAGGGATTCGGCAGGGTGGTAAAGATAAAGGACACAACACTGGATGATCTCATAAAAGCGTTCAAGAGCGGGGACAAGGGCAGGGTTGAGGAGATAATAAGGGAACTGAAAAACTCGAAGGGAGAATACGAGTTCGGACGCGGGAAAGGCATATTTAGGGTGAAGGACATACATAGTGATAGCGTGGAAGGAGTGATGGATGAACTGCGCATACCGAGCAGTTCGGATGGAAGGGTGATAATCGAGCTGAAAACGAGCGAAAATCCGAAGATATTTACACCAGAAGGGCATTATATGATTGTGGAGGATAGATGGCACTGGCCCTACACAGGAACGGGATTCATATCCACGAAAAACGGAGAGATATTACCGGAGTACTACTTTAGTTCTTTAATGGGAGAAACAGAGGATACGAAGATAGCCATATTGGGAATAAAGTTAAAAACAGCGAATGGTGAAGTGCTAGAACTGGGATGGTGAAAATGGCGATATGGGAGTATAAGGGAGAGTATTTCTATGGCCCGAAATATAAGGAAAAGTACGAGTCAAGAGAGGGGAGTATTGGATTGCGGAGCTACTTGAGAGATAAGGCAAAAAGATATGGATTAGAAGCAGAGAGACCATTTGAGAGAGATCCGGATGGAGAGGTATTACCATACTGGTGGATTAAATGGGATGTGCCCTTGAGAGAGGTTGGAAGTTTATCCTTGCCGAGGAGATATCCGGGGGATTACTACTGGGTCTGGTACAATGGGGCATTTTTCAAGGTTAGGGGAGAGACGGAGAAGTATGTGCTGGTGGATGTTGATGGCTGGAATTTTGAGCAGGCGGATGCACTTGGTATAGATAGAGGTGATGTGATAGATGGGTACCACATTGATGCAAAAGTAGGGAAGTGGTGGATAAATAAGTGCGAGATAAAGATGCCTGATGAATTTGGGAAAGGGAGATATATATATTTGGAAATCACCCAACCGTTTTATATGGGAATATATGATATTATCAAGCGTGAAGGGGATATAATAAGAGTTAAATGCAGCAAAATATGGATACCCAGTGAGAAATTGAGAGCCATATATAGGGAGATTGAAGAAAGCATAAAGAAAGGGACATATCCCTGGCGTAATAAATTGGAAATGATAAAGGAAATGGCGGAGATAGCGGAAGGAGAAGTATGGATTGAAGGAGAGCGATTATACTGTGAGGCAACGTTTGACTTGAAACATCTGCGTGAGTATCGAGCAAAGATAAAAGACGAAAAGTTTGGGGTGCATTATCTTGATTTCTATCTTTATGGGGAAGAGGATGTTCCCTATAGACTATGAGATGGAAGAGTCGAGGATAGAATGGTACTATCCCTACACAGGAACAGGGTTTATAGCGAGCAAGGACGGGGAGATACTGCCGGAGTACTACCTTGCATCGCTGCTTACTGACAATGAAGGGAAATCCTTGGATCTGCTGGGCATAAAACTGATAGACGCAAAGGGAAATGTGTATTCAATTGGCTGGTGATATGTAATGGGAGTGTGGAGATACGAGGGAGATTACTTCTACGGACCGACGTACAAGGAGAAATATGAAAGGAGGGACTTGGAGATAGGATTGCATACGATGATAAAGGAGAAGGCGTTTAGACATGGGTTTAAGAAGCTAACACCCATAATAAAGGATCCGGAGGGTGAAGAATTGCCATACGAATGGTATAAAAGTGTACCTCTTAGATTTATTGAAGATTTGGAGACGCCGAAGAACTACCCGGGGATGTATTACTGGGTGTGGTACAACGGGGCGTTTTTCGAGGTTTACGGAGAGACGGAGAAGTACATTCGTGTATGGGTGGGAGAGGGCAGATATGATCAGGCGGACGCTTTGGGGATAGACAGGAAGAAGGTAGAGTCGCAAAGATTTGAGGATCAGGACGTACCGTACTGGTGGTTCAGGAAGAGCGATGTGAAGATGCCTGACGAGTTTGGCAGGGGGAAGTACATATACCTAAATCTGGGAGGGTACTACAGGCCAGGGGTATATGAGGTTGTGAGAAGGAAGGGGAAATACATTCGCGTGAGAGGTAGGGAATTATACGGAGATGTGAGAGAAACCTATTTGGAGATAAAGAAGAAAATAGAAGAGAATGCTTTCCCAGAGCCGCGAAGTGGTTGCTGTGCAGAGGAGGGGTTAGTGAAGATGAGGAATGAGATAGATGACATAGCGGATCCTGAGGTATGGATGCCTACGGATAATGAGGTACTCTATGAGGTAACATTTGATTTGGAGAAACTTAGGAAGTACCGGATGAAAAGAAAAAATAAATATCAAACACCTTATTTGGATTTCTATCTCTATGGTGAGGAAGAGGTACCCTATCGGTTATGAGAGGTGTAAAAATGGGGTTATTTGGGAAGAAAAAGGAAGAGCCGCCGTTTAGCGTGGAAGCGATAAACAAACTCCTAATCACCCTGGGACATTTGAAGATAGTGAGCGAAGAGGATGAACTGGCAAGGAAATTTTTCAAGGTGATGGGTGATCCTAAGAGGGGAAACAAAGAAGTTCTGAGGTTGTGGAAAGAGATAATGAAGAGAGGGGAGCGTGTGTACAGGGTGGCGGATGTGGGCAGGGATATTCGTGGCTTTGCGGATTCGATAAGATACGACAACGAGGGGAGGGAGATAAAAGGTAAGGGTATATATGTGATAATGGGAGTTCCCGTGGAGGATGATGTGTACGCAGAATTCGGTGAAGGACCGGAAGAATTGACGGGCGAGGCGCCGAAATATCCATATACGGGAAGCGGGTTCACGGTGACGAGGGATGGCTCGTTGATACCTGAGCTGTATTTGAAAAAATCGTACGATCCAATTATAATTCTGGTGCATAAGATAAATGCAAATGGCAAGATGGAGGGAGAGTTCCTGAGGATATTTGTTAACGGAATCAAAAAATAATCCAATATCTTCCGCTTCGTGTGGGAAAAACTGAACGGCGTGGAGGGATTCGAGAGGTTGGAGAACAGCTTTAAGAAGAAGTTTAGGGCTGACAGTTGGGAAGGTTTATCTTCTGAAGATATCTTAAAGAAAACGCAGGCGCCAGAGGCAGAGATGCGAGCGGCGATGTTGGCGGAGGATAAAGGCTGGAGGATAGTCGAATTAGCACCGGAATCCCCATTGGGCGGTGGAGATATAGATGAGATACTGAAGATCAATGGTAAGTTATGGTATGGGGAAGTGAAAAGCGACATACCTGGAGGAGATATCAACAAGTGGTTAACTAAGACGGACATAAAGGGTAGGAATTCGCTGTATAAATTGATGCGCACATATAAGAAGGTGTCAAATGCCAATTGGGAGTACAAGGGAATAAAAAGGCTAAAGATATACCTACCAAAGAAGTATGAGGGATACAGGAGTGAAATAATGAGCAGGATCTCTATGTATAAAGGAAGATTGGGTATGGAAGACTGGCAAATTGAGCTGGTCTTCTTTGGAGGGATGTAGGAATGGCAGGAAGGGCGTATTTAGGAATGGTATTAGTTTATGATGATAAACGAGATCTCGAGGATGCGAGAAGAAAAATTGTAAATGCGGGTATTAAAAATGGATTAAAGTGGATAGAACCGAATCTGAATATTAGTGTTGAAATGAATGACGGCAGGTATATAGTGAAAGAGTACGAAACGAAGGAAGAGATGGATGACTTGCTTTTTCTAAGTGGTGCGGAATGGCTTTCTGGGGTGAGGCCTAAGAAAACTCACGAATATAAGGAAAAAGAGCTAATAGAGTATATGGAAAAGTACTGGGATAGAATAGGAGATAGTAATGTAGTGTTGTGTAGCGTTCCGTTTCCGCCGGATAAATATTTGAATAGGTATGGAATAGGGTATGACAGAAAAAGACCATGGTTAAAGACGCATCAGGAGGGAGGGAATTGCGTCTATATATACAAGGAAAATAAAATCAAACCTGCGATAATTATCGATTTCTGGAGTGTGTCTAGATACATAGAGGATTCAGACCCGCCGCTTAGTAATGCAGTAGAAGATTTCCTCGTTGACTTAATGCGAGAGATAGTTAAGGCGACGGAGCCGGAGTATGCGTACTTTGATTACGATGAGTATGAGCCGTTGGAGGACGATCCGGTATGTGAGGGCAACGTGGAGTTAAAGAGGATCCCGAGTGGATATGACGGGAAGATGCATGTGGTGCTGGGCAATATTGCATACATAAGGAAGGAGTTGATTGAGCGTGCGGTCAAAGGGGATATAAAGAGAGCATACCATCCTTTTTACAGGGAATTCTACGATGTGCATGTTGAGGATATTGGTACTCACTACCTTATGTATCCAGACAGATACTTAAATCCGGGAGGCGTACTGGTATACGAGACCGGGGATAAAGATGAATACGAGAAATTTGCATATTTCGAAGAGAAGGAAGTGGTCGTTAAATATGTGTGCGGAGATTTGAGCCGTGGAATCGTGCTCGGAGTGAAGCCGAATAAGAAAGATATGAGAAGAGAGGACGTGGAGAGAGTATTGGATGAATGGGTGAAGAAACAAAACGTGCGGATAAGGAAACTGGATTATCTGAGTAAGCATTAGTGCGGAAGGCGAGCGGCGCTGTTAGCGGGTCGGTTAGTCATTTCACAACCTTGAATTTCGTACCGCAATACGGACATACCACCACTTCGCCGGGCAAATACACGCCGCTTATCTCCGCGCCGCAGTTCGGACAGTGCAACCGCACAACCTTCGTGGCTTTAATCGCCTCTGATGTCACTATCTCATTGGTTTCCCTATCTATGTACGCTTTCAGGTATTTCATCTCCACCGCTTTTAACACTAAATTCTCTGCTTCTTTTTCACTCACGTTAAACCTCTTTGCAACTTCGGATAGGGGCGTTCTCCTATACATCTTTATAAATGTGGCCACATCTTTGTATACTTCCGATTTAACCTTTTTAGATTTGCGCCACAGCGCGTAAAACGCAAGGGTGACCGGAAACCCGACGGTTCCGCAAAACACGCTGACCACTATATATCCCTGCCCTGGTTCTTCTATTTCAAATATAATGGGTGAAATAACAAAGAGCAAAGTACCCGCCAGAGAGAGTATAAAAAGAATGAGCCAGATTAGCGTTTTTGTCTGCGCCTTCATTGAAGGAGAATATGAAAAAGCGTATATAATTATTCCCGTGGTTACTCGTTATTCCTTGATAGTTTGCGGCTACGAGGAGGGAAGGAAGATATATCTACAGGATTAGACATGAGGCAAATCAATGATGGGCGCGTGTTGTGAGTGGGGCATTGAGGATGCAAAGTTGGGAGCGATAGGGCGAGCCAGCATGCCGATACATATAGTGGGCACGTTCTTCTTCGAAACGGATGCGTCGCAACTCTCCTCGCTCCTCTCTCTTCTCACGAAGAACCACACAGGCAGGGTTTTCGCAAAATACGCGGTCATAACGCCCGAGCAGGCGAATATACCCAGCGACGTGCTCGAAGCCATACCGTACGTAGGATTGCACAACTCAGCGACGGGAGCAGAGCCAAAGGACTCCTTGGGTCACATAATAGAGTGGCTCCAGAGCAACATAGTTAACCCTGCGATAAGCGTGGCTAAGTTCATCTACAACGGACTGGTGGCAGTGGGGAACCTGATCGCACACGCCGCGGAGATTGTCGAAAAATTCTACTTGTCCCTGCTAAACCCGATAGCGCAGAACGTGCAGGAGGCGGCGGAGGCGGTGCGCCGCGCGGTGGTGCACATGGTATAAGGATCATTCAGAATCTTTGTTCATCCGCCTCTTCTTCACGTGGTACGCGTGAGGAACGAAGGGGTTGGTCTTGGCCTCGTACACGAAGATGTGCGGATAATTATCCTTCAGGTAGTGAACGTAGTTTATCCACTCGTAAGATAAAAGCTCGTACATCTGCTCTATGTCACCCTTTATATCCTCGTAATCCTCCTCTGAGAGATTTTCAAAATTAACTATTCTCCTCAATTCTTCCGTGACATGAAGCACATTCCACAGGAGATCCGTGAACGCTTCGTGCTCCACAAGCATCGGGTTATCGAGAAGGTTTATGGCGAATTCCTTGTTCTCCAGCAGGAATTTTCTAAGCTCGTATAGATTCATGGATCTCAAATTTACCTCAAATTTGCGGTTCTTAATTTGCTCTTTAGCCTTCTCAAAATCTTCATCTTGGAACTCTTCTATGTTCATAATCTCCTTAGCAAAACCCTCTATTTTCGGGTCGTACTTCGATATGTACCGAAGCAAATCCTTCCCGATTTCAGCAAAAAAAGTGCCTATGACTATGTTCATTTTCTCCATCTTCTCGCGCCGGGCCCGCATGGCCATCAGGCTATTGAGTATGACGGTTACCAAAAGAACGGAAATGGGGAGAAATCCCAGCTGAACGAGTATGTACTTCTCGATAAAGGTTGTGTCGTGAAAGGTGAGATAATTTATTATGTAAAATAGAACAGATGTGCCGATTAGCGCAATTCCCACTTTGATTTCCCATTTCATCGACAAACCTCTCAGGGCATCAGAATGCGCATGGCCTCCCTGCGCACCTTCTCCACGTAATCTTTCTTGGTGACAATCATCATAGCCCAGTCCTGCACCTTTCTCAGCTGCAAAGCCCTTGCAAGGGGAGAGTACCTGGAAAGCTCGTAAACCTCATCGCCATCCACAATTTTCACATTCGTTTTAGTCAATCTCGGCTCGGAGAGCTGCGCGATGTTGTCGGGGATATCCATTAGCACATATTCCGATTCCACCCCTGCCGCTTCCGCTATCTCCCTCTCGATTCTCCTTCTCTTTTTCAAATCGTTGTACTGCTTCAATTCTTCGATGAACTCCGGGTTATCCTTTATATCATCCACCCTGAGAACCAGCGATTTCTTGAATAGCCTCCTGTATTTCAACCTCAAAGCTATCTCTCGAGGATATCCGCCCTTGTTCATTAGGAGTGAGATGAGTTCGGAGTCGTTGTACTTGTATATCTCGAGCCAATTATCCATGTCTATTTCTTCAACCGCTCGTGATAGCATCAACTCGCCAATCCTGTTGGTCTTGTGGAAATATACGGACGAGTACATGAGAGCACGAGCTACGAGCATACCCTCCAAAGCGGGCACGCCCTTCTTGTCGATCATAAGCTCCCCGTTCTTTATCTTGAGGGTATTGAGAATTCTATACACATCTATCGTTCCGTGGGCCACGCCGGTGTAGTGCGCATCTCTTAACAAATAATCAATCTGGTCTGCATCCAAAGGCCCGCTGATCATGTTCACAAGGTAATTCTTCTCCGCACCGAAGTACGCCTGCCCCTCATAAGTTGATAAAGAGTATTTCTCATCCGTCTTGCCCAAAATCATCTTGCAAACTGTATCGATATCAATTCCGTAATCACTTATTATTTCGTGTATCCTCTCTCTTCCCTCTATGTCCAGTCCCTCCAAGATATCTATTTCTCCGCGGATTATCTTTGTCGTGATATCCATATGGTCCATCTTCGTCTTCTCATGGAGCAGGTATTCTAAGGTGTGCGAGAATGGAGAATGCCCTAAATCGTGAAGCATACCCGCAACCTTCAAAGTTTCTATTTCGATTTTCGGAAGTTTCAGAGCCTCGCCCATCTTTCCGGCCACATGGCCAACACCTATTGAATGCTCTAACCTAGTGTGATTTGCTCCGGGGAAAACTAAGTAGCCGAGGCCTAATTGCTTTATTCCGTTCAATCTCTGCATTTCTGGCGTGTCTAAAATTTTCAGGGTTGCGCCTTCGAACTTAAAGCTTCCGTGAATGGCATCATGGATTATCTTGTATTCAGACATAGATTAGGAAATAAAAAGGAGTTAAATAAAATTTGCCATTGTTTTAAACGTTTATTCCGCCAACTTCTTCCAATTGCTCTTTGGTTCTGGCTTCTTTATCACTCAACTCCTCGGTTATTCCTTTTCTCTTTCTCCACCACACCACCGCGAAGTAAGCCACCAAGATTGGCGGAAGAATGTAGTAGATTATGTAGTTCAGAAGGGAAACTATGTACCACTCCGCGTATCTTTCTGTGGTGAGATTGAGCATGGTGGCCCATGGCATGGTGAAGTACTGCACATGGCTCCAAGCGTTCATATTGAATATGATTAGCAGAACATTGGTGTAGTTGGTAAATATGTTCGCCAGGGGGCTCATACTCCTCGTTACTTTAAATCCTGGAACTCTCCTGGTTGTGAACGGAGGAAACATGTTACTTCCCATAAGTCCAAAATGGTCCGTGAGGATATGTGACCAATAGCCGAGCATTATGATCCAGAAGGCTGTCCATCCGAGTGGTGTGAATCCGAACAGCATGAACCCTATTGGTGCAAATAGAATACCCATTGTCACGCTATGGCCCCAGCGTCTGTGCCATGGGATGAAATCGGCCCTCACGCTCCCATCCTTCTCCGGAAAGAAGGAAAAATCTGGACCGGAGAGAATATCCACATGGGTAACTGCGTCGTAATTGTACTTAAGGTCTGCTTTGAAGCTCGCCTCCGCGTGGGCCTTTTCTTTCGGTAGATATGTGTTTATGTAAGGTCTCTTCTCGAAGCCGGAGATTATGGGGCCTATATCACAGAGCACTTTTTTATTCTCCGTGTCGAACTGCACCGTGTACTGTCTCCATTGATCAGAGGAAATTTTAACTGTGTGAAGCATCACATTCACTTCGCGATTCTCATCGTGAGCCTGATCGATTGCCTTTGCCAAAGTATCTGCAACCTTATGAGGATTAAGGTCCCACTCCACCATATCAACCTCGTAATCATGTCTTTGAAGATACTTGGCGAATCGGAAATCGATGGTGTCTGGGAGAATTCCAAATATGCCACCTAAAATTATAATCAGCACTTTATTTTGAACAATTGCATCCGCTATCATGTTGTTTCCGTAGAACTGATTCGCAATTACCACAATGAAGGTTGCCGTCGTAAGTCCTGCCAGGAAATGCGCAAATCCCTTCATGCTATCACCACAACCCCAGCAAAGGTGCTAATGATATTCCAGCCATATTCAACCATATGGGCACGAGGATGACCGCTAAGCAGTGCGAGCGGCGGGAATTGAAGAGAACCGGAACAAGGCCTATGGCCGTTGCGATGGACATAATGATTAATCCCTGCCAAGAGGTCATGAGGTACACTAGAATAATAAGAATTACGAGAACCACTATGTTCAATGTTTTAGGATTCACCTTCGGTATGTATCGCGCCAAGAACTTGGACGCATATATCACCACAAAGAAAGAAATCACCCCTGCAAGAGCTATACCCGCATCCACCAGGTAGAATTGCTGAACGGTCTCTGGAGTGAAGAAGAGGTTAATTCCCATGGCTAAAGCTCCTCTTCTAAGATGCAGCGTGGGGAGGAAGAACAGCGCTATGGCTCCAACGTAATAGACAACGCGAGACGCCCCCATGGACACGAGAAAGCTCTTGTCTCCCTGCTGGGCGAAGGCATGCGAGCTCATATAGCCTCCAACACCTGCCGTGACAGCTGGAATGAACGCTGCAAATAGTCCTCCGACTGAACCGGCCACCGAGCCATGAACTATTTCTCTGGGGCGCACATCAACGCTCTTGGGCATGTTCTGCTCCGGAATCTCGTACTTTGAAATCAGATTTAGAATGATAGAAGAAGTGGCAAATAAGCCAATGAGTGGCGCCATCAAACTCTGGAATGCGTGGCCTGCAGGTATCAATGTTTTGCTGAACGTTATAACGCCGAGCAATCCCGCGAGGAAAAAGGTAAGGTATCCGGCTAAAATGGTCTTCCACGCCTCCTTCAATCCGTGAAGAGGATTCTTATGTCTACCGAAGTCCTTGGGAAACTCTGAGAGGAGCATGAACGCGATGACCGCACCAATTATCCAGTGTATATTTGAAATGGCCAAATCCCACACAACACCCAGAACTCCCATGAATATGGGCACGAATATGGTTATGGCCATCACACCTATAAGAGCGCCTGTGGCTATGAGAACCACTGCCTCATGACCCTTTTTCTCCTTCAAATATCTCTGGGATGGCATGAGAACGAACATGGTCGAATCGTCCGGAGCGCTGAAATAAATGGAGGGGATGGTAAATACGAAGGCGTAGCTCACCAGCATGCCTATCAACATCAACACCATCAACATAGGGTCAAGTACAAGTCCCATGGTGAAATAAAATAGCAGGAAGAAGCCAATGACATTGTAAACATGGAGCCCGGGGAGCATGGATAGCGCCGAACCCACAAGAGTCCCGAGCAGAACGAAGAGAATGCACATAAGCAAATAGGTAAGCATCATGATATCACCTCCACGGAATCGAGGGTGTAAGCTCGAACCTTTATTTCTTTCTCTCCGTTGTAGAGGGTTACCATGCCCTTAACAACTAAGTTCGAGCCGTAATCCAAATGTCCTTTCACGCTGTTCTCGTTTTCGATGTATACATCGTAAGATTGGTTGTTGGCCCAGAGTGTGACGAGATACCCGTAGCTCAAGGTGCGGTAATCTGCCACCACTCCCTTGAGTTCCACCAGCGAGTATACGGACATGTCCGAGCCGTAACTCTTCTCTTCGATAATTTTGTACTGCGAGCTCATTATTATCTCCCACCTTGGTTCAGTGATGAAATCGTTCTTCCTCGTTACGCTAATTTCCCAAATCCCGTGATAATTCACGAATTTGCCTTGGATTTGCACATAATCACCCACTTTGTAATATTTCACCCCGTAGGAAGAGTAGACAGTTACATTCGTTCCGTTGTCGTTAATAATTATAGTGGAGTTATCTTCGTTTTTCTCCACGACCTGCGCCCATTCCACGAACACATTAGTTTTGTTGTACTTCTCCGGGTCTTTCATCACTTCGCTAATATTCACGGCGATGTAATCAGAAGAATGGTCCTTAGGCTGGTAAAATTCCAGAGAGCCGTAAATTCTAGCGACTCCACTTCCCAATTTTGAAAGGTTTACCAAATTCAATGAGGTGTAGGCATGGGGAATCAAAAGGTCAACGGAGTCGTCGATGCTCGATATATAACCGAAGCTGTACTCCTTCACGCTCGTGATATTCCCTTTCACATAAATCAACTCTCCATTCTTGAAATCCCATGGAGAAGCAGTGGCGAGAGCTTTGAGATCCACGCCCTCGTACTTTCCCTTCTCAATACTTAGAAAATCCACGTTGTTTATGGTTAGAGATTTCCTCGTCCCGTAAGAGAATGTGCCCTGTGCGTCCACCACATCTCCTATTGCCGGAACCTTGTGCTCTTCCACAACGCGGGGTATCAAATCCCTGTAAATCTTTACCGTTATCTGCCCAGTCCCGTCGTCTATCTTAAAGCTAAGCTGCGTTACCCCGTAATTGCTGTCATAAGTGGTTGGATAACTCACCACAGTTCCCCTAACATGCACGAAATTGTAATTCTGGTTTATACCAAGTGAACTTATCTTGCTTATCTCAACCCCGGTCTGGGTGTACGCAAATATGGCATATGTAGCCGAGACAATAATTAGTGTGAGAGCAACAACGTAAAGTACCTTTATCCGCACTCTCTTCTTCACATTAGCGGTACAATACGGACATATCTCCACGTCGTCGGGTATCTCCATACCACAGCTGGGGCATTTCATGATATCACCTTTATATCATCCATACATCCCGGAACCAGTTCCCACTCACCGCTCATCTCACTGCCGTACCACTGCACCGAACCCTCTATCGATAGATTCTTTCCTTCGTAGTTCTTTGCGTCGAAATGATATAGGTATGAGAAATAAGAAGGCACGTAAATTTCCATGTAACCCGAGCCGTCAGTGAAATTGAGAACGTACCCTTTTGAGGACGTTGTTTTATAGCTCACAATGTGTCCAGTCAAAAGAACATGGAGATAATTACCATAAGGGTACTCGATTTTGTTTATCTCCGAAATGTTCATGCTCACCGGCGCGATTTTTTTAATCTCTATCTGCGATGGGTCATTGATGATCATGTACCTGTTGGTGCCCCTGAAGTATAGCTCTCCCTTTATCGTGACGAAATCTCCGTAACCCGGTATCTTGTTCTTCTCCGCGAGCCGCTCCACATTGGGATTGTAAACATGAACAGCCATAACTCCCGTTCCATCGTCCACGTTAATGTAAAGAGTTGCAGAACCATCACTCTTTACAACCAATGAAGGAGTGGAGGAAACCACGCCCCTGATTTCAACAAGCGCATAGTTGTACGTCGGTCCAATATCCCCAATATGCACGTACTGAACCGGGGTGCTCTGAGCAAATAATAGCAGGAATATTATTCCGAACACCGCAAACGCTAAGGAGCCGTATTTCGCATAGTAATACGATGTGTGCTTGGGAATCTTAGTGCCGCAATACGGGCAAACTTCTAATGAGCCAACGTATCTTCCGCAGTTAGGGCAATATTTTTCCTCTTCCATGTTGTTATCACCTCAATATATTGGG
>WAKX01000051.1 GCA_015523125.1 DHVE2 group archaeon
AAAAGCTTTCGGTGGGATTCTATACCCGGGTATAGGGCATTTCCACCTTGGGTTAAGAATCCCATAGGATTCAGGAGGTGATAGGAGTGGTAAAAAAGAGGTATGAGTTGGAAATTTTATGGGAAAACGGACTGTTAACCAAGAGGAAAATTACAGAGACGGAGAGAGTGCTTATTGAGCGCTTTGGAGCGAGATTTATCGTAGACAAATACGAGGTGGATCGGGAACATAAAGTACAACCGGTATCGTTTCAGGTATGGGACGATTACGATGATCCATTAGTTAGCTCCAAATCATAGAGTGCCAAAATGGCTCCTGAATAATACTCCTCTCTGTTACGGGGTGATTTAGTGCATAGTAGGTACACCACCATAGCAAAGATATCTGTGATAATATGACACTATCTGGGGAAGTGTTGGAATTAATACGCAGAAATTTAGATATGGTATGGACCGCGTCTATTTTGAGGCACGAAGCACAGAAAAGAGGAATTTATATCGAGAAGGAATATGCTAAAAAGCTTCTCCAGAGGCTTGCAAAGAAAGGTTTTCTCGTTCGCCGAGCGAGGGGTCAATATATTTTTTCACCTGAAAGGGACACTTTATCACATTCAAAGGGACAAAAGGGGACAAAATCAAGGGGTATGTCACATTTGAGAAAAACGGCTATAGAACAGGGAATTTCATCAAACAAATGTGACAAAGGGACATGTCACGTCTCTGAAGAAGGGCCATCGTTATTTCGCCGCATGATTGCAGTGCTAACAAATCAAAAATTTAGGAAAATCCTAGTGTCTCCGCGTGATTTCACACATGGCCCGTATCTCAAAGGGATAGGATCTTCGGAAACAAAAAGGAGGTACTTCTACCGCTTGGAAAAAATGGGTGTTTTAAAGAAGGTAAGAAGGGGTAGATACAGAGTTGATGTTGACCTTGCTTTAAAGATAATTGAAGAAGGGACACCCCTACGGGTACAAAATGTGACAAACACCCCTTTTCCCTCGGAAAGGGACACTTCACTTATCACCGTCTCCCATCACTTCCGAGTTAAGAAAGCAATACCACTAAAAGAAGAGGAATTCGAAAGAATTTCAAAGTACCTCTGGAGCAGGGACCCTGTGAAAGATTACATAAACGGGGTGTATCTGGAAGCCACTCCCACATCGGACAGGGATAGATCCCATGGCGTTAAAATCAAAACACACGGAGCCGTGTTTCATGTTACCTATTCTTACAAAAAAGGGATAGCAAAGGTAATGATTTACCCGTCTAAAGGAGATTCGTGGACATATGCAGCCGGGGGGCTATTTGGAAACGAGTTCGTGAAACGTGCGGTTAGAATAGGAATCTCATCTCATTTTGCCCTGAACCTTGACGAGATAAAAAACGTGATTTTTGAGGGGGAGGAGATAAAAGTCACCGTGAACCGGAGCGATTTCGGGGCAAGCGGAGATGTAGAGTTTGAGGGTGTGTCAAAAGAAGGCGCCGAGCTTGCACATGCTCTGTTAGAGAAAAAGCTAAGGAATACGGGAGAGATTGTAGACGAGTGTGAAGTGTTGAAAAGAAGACTGGACGAAATTTCCATGAAAATGGATACAACATTTGCGAGGAAGGATAATGTTGATGAGCTTGCAAAACGGCTCGATGAGATCGAGCATGATGTGAATGAGATAAAAGACCACGTGATGCAGCACACCCGGTATCTGAACCTGAAACTTGCTGCAGAACACCACACATATGATTTTTCACAAAATTCCTCAAGCACGGAGGGATACGCATGACAAAAATCACAAAGCTTACGATTCTGCATTGTGCGGATGAACTGCTAAACACACACGGAAGAATTACACAGATAGCCGTTCACAAAGCGATAGAGGAGAGATTGGGCAGGAAATTAACACGCCACGAGAAATCCAGAATTACGCAGGTGCTTCGAAACAGGTATGTGGTATCCGAAACAATAATAGATGGTAAAAGCAAGAGGAGGATAGAATACTTTGAGTGAGAAATATGCAGGATTTTATGACTATCTGTACCTGTGCTTCTCACCGAGAGTGTGATTCTCAAACATGGCACCCAAAAAAATATATACCTGAATATTAACTCTCATTACCATGGACGATCCTGACCCGGAAGTCAACTTAGACATCTTGAAGAAACTGAGAGATGATGCCTCTGTTCTAGAAAGGTGGCCAGTTACGGATAAAAACCGGCTACTGGCGAAGAAAAAACTACTTGAGACAAGAATAAAGATATGGACAATTGAAGCCATCGAAATTGCCAAAAGGGTGGGGGAGAAAGATAAAAATGTGTATCTTAAAAAATGTAAGAAAATATACGAAGAATCCCTAAAAGATATACACGAGGAGGAAATCAAACAGGGAGGAACGGGAAATTGGAAACCGAGTATAAAACCCCCATGGGAGAAATGATTTGACTATGTGAATTATTATAGGTGTGATGTGCTGGGGTTCATTACGATGATTTCCTCATTTTTATTTTCAAAATGTACTCCCTGTTCCAAGTAGCTTATGCACCTCTCAGAGAGAGCTTTTTCTATTTCATCCCATACCGTTTTGTTGAAAGGAGTTGTATCCGCAAATTTGGTATATTTGGGGATATTTAGAGTATATATTGATTATTAAATATGCAAATCGCTAAGACCCATTCCTCTTTCTCCACTATCATCGGGTTGAACTGCGATGTCAGGTACTTGGAGGCGTTCTCGTCACAGGAGGCGTTGTGGGCGTCCGCCTTTACGTAATGGCTGATATAATATCTCGCATCCTCCTTTATGTTGCTCACAATCGTGTCGTAACTCTTGTTGAGTTTTAGAGAGAAGTAGTACGCAATGCTCCAGTTATACTCATTCCACAGCGCGAGGCGGTACTCGCTCATCCAGTCATCTTTGTGCGTGAAGTTGTAGAATGCGAGGAAATAAGAGGCATTGGAGAGCTTTGCCTCCACCGCGTCCGGGATTCCGTCGGAATCCACGTCAGACCAGTGGAACCCATCCGAGGAGTTGTAGCCGTACGGGATGAGTGGGTCCAATTCATCGGGAGATATATCTCTCATAACACTTATCGGCGTGCCATCGGATTTCCATCCTGTTATTATCTTTACCTCATAGCCATTTATCTCTTTCCCGTCCGTGATGTTGTCCCCGTCCACATCCGGGTTTCGGGTGTAATTAAGAGACATGTTCAGCACTTGCCCCGCGCTCCAATCCTTGTGTATATCTCCAAGCCTGTTCTCCCAGTAGCTGAGTTCAGCGCCGTCATTTATCCCGTCGTGATCGGTGTCCGCGTCCTGCATGTTCAGCCCGTTATTGAACTCGAACAGGTTGCTCAGCCCGTCGTTGTAGATTCCTATCATTCCTTATATCTCACCTCCATTAATTAACTTTTTACTCCTTTCTCTCCATATTGTCCATTTATCAAGGATTTCTTCACCCACCTCTGCAGGTAGATCAATCTGTATGTACTGGCGTGGAACTATAATCCTAAACCATTTGGACCTTTCTATCCACTGATCAACTATTATACCGCTCACACGCACAGGTTTAAACTTTTCTCCGTATAAATGACTTGTCCCAAATACCACATCCGCAACCTTCTCATAAGATATCTTTATGTATTTTCCGTGCAGGTTTATGATTTCAAAACCATCATTAAGTACTCTTACCTGCTTAACAAAATAGGGAAATAACTCATAAAATTCTCTGTGAAGACTTGTAAGTAATGACCAGAGCAGCACTGGCAGAACAACAAATGCAAAGAAAAAGTACATAGATTCATATTTGGGATTAAGTATCACAAGATATATACTAAAACCAAGTATTGATACAAACGCTACAACTTCTAACACTCCCAAAAAATAAAAGAGATAAGGACGATATTTTAAATTTACATTTTTCCACATCTACATCACCCCTAACCAAGAAACATGTAAAAAGCATATCCTACATTGAATGCTGTTATTAATGTGCATACTATGTTAAGAATTTTCATTCCAGAAGACATCCAATAACCTTTAGCTGGTTTACCCATTAGCCCTATGCCAAGAAGGGCGAAAATTCCAAAAATTGCCTCAATGAAACTTATAAATGTTCGAGTATCTGGAGGCATTGTGTGTAGTATAGGTACAACTACGCCACCCATTGCAATTCCAGCAATACTAGCTAACCCCGCCATAGACATACCAGCAAGCCCAGTAAAATCAATCTGGGAGATGACATACAATGTATATAAAGAAGACCCAATAGATAGGAAATGCAAAATATAGTCCATTATGATAAGGGAGTCCATTCCTCTAGAGAGGGTTGCTCTCATCCCGAATATTTGTTTAATTACGTCAATAATCCACAGAGGTGTTAAAGATAATGGTGGGCCTGGTATAGCTATCTCCTTTCCGATTATTGTACCAACAATATAATTCATCACAAAGGAAAGTATTAACCCTGAGGCTAATCCAATAATTAAATTGCCTATTCCAAGGGAAACAACATCAAAAATCATCATTAAACCTATCATTACTCCAAACGAAGTCGTTATAATCACTGCAAGTGTATCCAATATGTTGTTAATTTCTTGGACCTCTGGGCCTAACTTTCCTGTCTGCTTGTAGTTTTCGTAAGATTGCAAAAATAGGGTTAGTAATCTATTACCAAATCCCTCAACCACATTCATTATTTTTCCAAATATAGATAATATGTTATTTATTATCTCTTTTACCCACTCCACAATCACATCCACCGCCTTCGCCATTGCTTTTCCCACCTCCACCAGCGCATCCCAGAACTGGCTCCAAAGCGCAGAAAGGACATTCAGGACAACGCCGAACGCACCGCTGAGGTTCTTCTGCACCTGTATAGAATTGCCCGCGTAATCTTCCGCATAAACTCGGATGGTAACGCTGCCCACGCCCGCCTGCAACAAAGAGGCGGAGAATTTGTGCTCTAAATCATAATGCGTATAGCCCAGTTTATTGGGCTCGTATTCCTCGCCGCTGTCCAAGTCGTAGATGTTGAGCGAATAAATCCCGCCCACATCTCTAACCGCAACGTGCACAACCGCGTACACCGCAACAAACGGCGGACTCGTGGTTGTGCGCACTTCCCACCGTAGCGTGAATTTAGTTACTACGGGAGGAGTATGATCCACGATTAGCGGGTTGAACTGGTCGTGCAACCATTCTTTGGCGGCAGTTTCATTTTCTTTCTTCTTTATTGTGTCATAATACTTGGCTGCCCACGCGTAATGCGCCCACAATAGCGGATATTCAACCACTAAAAACTGCCAGTATGATGTGTTGGAGAGCATCGCCTCAACCGCATCGGGAATTCCGTCGCTGTCCGTGTCTGTCCATACCCCTGTGGAATTGGCGTACGGTATGAGCGGGTCGAGCTCGCTCGGCGTGACGTGGCGCATCTCGCTTATGGGCGTGCCATCGCCGTCGTAATCTCCAGATGGGTCTCTCTGATATTCTTCTATGTTGCTCAGCGTGTCTTTGTCAAAATCTCCGTATATGTCCGTGGAGTTGAGAGGACTCATAAGTTTATTCTCTCCCAGATTTTTTCCTGTCTCATAGAGGTTGAGCTCAAATGAATCGCTTAGAGAATCGTTATCCGTGTCAGGATTCAGAGGAGTTGTAAATTTCATTTTATTCACCTCTACTTTTCTTATTCAAATCTTTTTGTTGGCTTTTAATCCATTTTTCGTATCTTTCCCTATGCCTTATCTCTTTATATGCTCCACGCCCTCTAACAGGCTCCGCGCCAAATAAACCCTTTCTTCTTACGACTTCAAAGGGTATTCCCAACTTCTTTAATGCGTTTCCATACTCCGCGTATGAAAAATGCGTTTTTTCTCCCCACCACGAAATTTTAGAAATATCTTTGACTATTCTGAATTTCTTTCCGTTTTTGAGATAAATGTAAAGTGTACCCGTAGATACATTGTAAATAGATTTATCAATATCATCAATCGGTGCTTCGAATAATTTTCCAATTTCTATTTTTGTTGGTTTTACCTTTACTGGATTACGATATGTTTTATGCATTACCCAATATATTCGAAAGGTTGTCCACCATGCCACAATAGTTCCTGCAACATACAATACTATAATAGCTACGAGATCATAATCGATGACTCCTTTGATAACCATGAAATACAACCCAATGCTCAGAAGGATTCCGGGAATTAAGAATACTGCTATATAGATAATCAAAGCTCTAATCGGTTTATTTTGCCAATAGGAACTATATTTTTCCTCCTCATAGAGAATGGTAAGTTCGTGCATTTCTTACCACCCCCTATGAGGACAATGCAAGCCCGATGTTCACACCTATGGTTACTACTGTCATTAATGATAATATTTCCTCCAGCATTGATAGGGGTCCACCGATAAACATATCTATCGGATCCATTTTAAGTGTCCTAAGGAAACCTATTATTGCAAACCCTGCACTAATAGCATATAATGCAATTTTAAGTATCCTTGTCTGCTCCCTATCCATATTTAAATTATTTATAATTTTCGATACAGCAAAGTCTATTATTAATGCAGCAAAAGATAATAATAATCCTTGCCAATCCCAGCTAACTTTTGTCATCCCACCCAGCACCATAGATTCTCCAATTTGCTTTGAGAAATAGGAACTTGTGATTACTTGGACAATCGGTAGAATATCCCCCCAAACAGGGCTGTTCTGAGGAATGAGATATGTGAGCAATACCATAACAGACACTATTAATCCGTTGGTTAAAGCCATACTTAAAACCGTGTTCTTTAAGAAATTAATCATCATTTCCTGTAAAACGGGAATCACGGTAACACTTATAATTTCACTTGCTCCACCTGTGAAAATGTCCATAAATATTCCTACTGCTGAAATAAGTGAGGATATGGCTATTGCAGCACCCATGCATAACATTATAATCTTACCTGAAAATATGGTGGAAATCAACTCTTTTGCATTCATGTTACTATTCTGTCTACTTGGAAACAGCAAATTAGCAACTTCTATTGCGATTTCTTTCACCCAGCTTTCTGCCATGCTTATTAACGGTCTCAATGCAGTATTTATCACATTTTCAATTATACTCATTACAAACTGGAATATAACACTCAATCCCTTAGCAATCGCTTTTCCCACTTCCACAAGAGTGTTCCATATCTCGCTCCATATCTTCGCAAGCACCTCTATCCACTGTCCCACAGGACCTTTTATCTCCTTCTCCACGGTCATCTTATTTCCCGCCACATCTCTGGCGAATAACTTCAGCTTGAATCCCAAATTTGCACCCCACGGAGTGGCGTAGAATGAGCCGGAGAATTCAAGATATCCCGAGTCGGGAGTGAAGACCCTGACATCCCCATTATCAAGGTTCTTGAACACGACCTTACTTATCTTTACAGAATCCCTAACCACCACATGGTACTCAACATAAGCGGTTAGGAGATAGTAATAGAACTTGACCTTGAACTTCACAACCTGCGGTGGTGTATGCTCCACGATTAGAGGATTAAATTGATCCCTGAGCCACTTCTTAGCGGAGGATTCATTCTGCTTATTCTTCACAGTGTGGAAATAGGATATGACCCATGAATACTGAGAATAGAGAGAATTGCCGAATTTGTGGATAAATCTCATTCTGTAATTGTAGCTTGTAGCGATAGAGGAATTGGAGAACCAAGATTCTACCACATCTGGAATTCCATCTTTATCGGTGTCCAGCAAAGCACCTGTTGAATTCCTGTATGGTGTTAGCGGATCCAATTCATCTGGAGAAATGTACCGCATCTCGCTTATCGGCGTGCCGTCCTTCTGCCAGCCTGTTATGATTTTTACTTTATACCCTTTGATTTCTTTGCCGTCTATGATTTTGTCCCCGTCCACATCCGGGATTTTGCAGTAGGAGATAGCGGTATCCATGTCCAGCCCCCTCGTCACGTTCCAGTAATTCAGTTCATCCCCATCATCTATCCCATCATGGTCGGTATCCGCATCCTGTATATTCAGCCCGTGCTTGGACTCGAAGAGGTTACTTAATCCGTCGTGGTCCAGATCGCCGGCCGCGTCCAGCGGGTTGTAGGGATTGAGATGGTTCTGCACTTCCACGCTTGTAAGTATGCTATCGTTATCATCGTCCCAGTCGTATATATCGGGAGTGCCGTCGCCGTCGTAATCTCCCGATGGGTCTCTCCGATATTCCTGCAGATTCGTTAATCCATCGGAATCGAAATCGAGATTTGCATCCGTGGAATTCGTCACATTGAGATAGCTCGCG
>WAKX01000052.1 GCA_015523125.1 DHVE2 group archaeon
ATTTAACTCCCGAGAAAGCGGTGGAAATTTTGAGGGGGTGCGAGTGATGATGCTTCTCAAAGATGCGAGCAATGTGGAAGATTACCTCGCGCAAGGCGGTTTCAAAGCGCTCCGCAAAGCATTGGAATTCGAGCAAGATGAAATAATAAAAGAGGTGGAAACTTCTGGGCTTTTAGGAAGAGGAGGAGCTGCTTTCCCCACGGGGCTGAAGATGAAATTCGTAAGAAAGGAGAAAAAGACACCTAAGTACATAGTGGCCAACGCGGACGAAGGGGAACCCGGCACTTTCAAAGATAGAGTTCTCATGGAAAGAAACCCGTATCAGATATTGGAAGGGATGATCATCTCCGCTTATGCTATAGGTGCCAAGAAGGGTTTTTTCTACATCCGCTACGAATATAAGGAGATAGCAAAGGACATAGAGAGAAAAATAGAGGAATTACGAAGGCTCGGTATATTGGGCCCGAGCATATACGGCTCAAAATTCTCATTCGACATCGAAGTGGTTTTAGGGGCAGGAGCTTATGTCTGCGGGGAAGAAACGGCGCTGATGGAGAGCATTGAGGGAAAGAGGGGATTTCCTAGAATAAAGCCGCCATACCCGGCGCAGTACGGGCTTTGGGGGAAACCTACCCTAATTAATAATGTGGAGACACTCGCAAATATACCCTTGATAATTGAGATGGGCGGATATAACTACAAAAACCTTGGAGAACTCTGTCCGGGGCCAAAGCTTTTTAGCGTGAGCGGATTTGTGAAGAATCCAGGGGTTTACGAGGGTATATTGAGCCGGGTTACTGTGAAAGACGTAATTAACCAAGCCGGCGGGGTAGATGGCAATTTAAAGGCAATGATGATTGGTGGTGGAGCCGCAGGATTCATTGTGGACAAATCTTTTCTCAACATGCCCCTTTGTTTT
Organism: DHVE2 group archaeon; assembly: GCA_015523125.1. Taxonomy (GTDB): domain Archaea; phylum Thermoplasmatota; class Thermoplasmata; order Thermoplasmatales; family Aciduliprofundaceae; genus JAADDK01. The sequence goes on from WAKX01000052.1 coordinate 920, forward strand.
CACCATGCAAAAGAGCGCGGTATATTTCTGGGAACGGGGAACATAATCGTTTTCAACGAATCCGTAAATATTTGGGAGATTCTGCTCAACATCGCGAAATTCTTCGAGCACGAGTCCTGCGGGCAGTGCTTCCCCTGCCGCTATGGAACCAAGAGGATGCGGGAAATCATTGAAAAAATTGTTCGCGGTGATGGAAGAAAAGAGGATATAGAGAAACTTAATGCGGCGGCGAGGGCGATGAAAATAGCCTCGCTCTGTCCTCTGGGCGCAAGTGCGATGCTCGCCTACGAGTCAGCTATGGAATATCACAGAGATGAGCTAATGGAGGTGATTCATTGATACCAATAACGATAAATGGAATAGAAATAATGGCACCAAAGGGAAAGACCATTCTTCAGGTTGCGAGGGAAAGAGGCATTGAGATTCCTGCCCTCTGCAATTATATGGCTGGAAAGCCAATAGGCTCCTGCGGGTTATGTGTGGTGAAAGTTATTGTAGATGAGAGAGAAATGTATGTTCGTGCTTGCACAACCAAAATATCGTGGGGCATGATCATAGAAACCCATACTCAAGAGGTGGAAGACGCAAGGAGAACAATTTTAGAGATGCTCGCTGAGCAGCACGGTGAGATTGGGGGCGAAGCGAATGAATTGTTTTTGAAGTACGGAATAGAAATAAAGAGCGAAAAGAAGAGAGAAGCACCGAATCTCGTAAATAATCCTTTCATCTCTTTCAACCCCAATGCCTGCATTTCCTGTTTCCGCTGCGTGCAGGCCTGCTCGCTCATAAAAGAGAACCATGTTTTGGTGCGAGAGAATCGCGGATCAAATATAGGAATCGTAGCAGGGATAAATGAAGCTCTCAAGGATGCTGGCTGCGCATTTTGCGGCGCGTGCGTGGACGCGTGCCCCACCGGAGCGCTCAAGGATTTGACCGCAAGGGAGAAAGAAGATACGAAGAAAATCACGAGCATATGTCCATATTGCGGCGTGGGGTGCGCCATAGATTACTATGTTTCAGGCGATGAAATAATCTACGCTAAGGGCTCTCCGGACGGGGTGAACAAAGGGGACGAGTGCATCAAAGGGCGGTACGGATGGCAATTTGTGCACAGTGAAGAGCGATTGAAAAAACCGCTAATAAAGAAGAATGGAAAGTTTGAGGAAGTCACATGGGACGAAGCTTTAAACTTCGTCGCCTCGCGCCTGATAGAAATAAGAGAGAAATACGGCGCGGACAGCATCGCCGGTCTCTCGTCTGCGAAATGCACCAACGAGGAGAATTACCTATTTCAGAAGTTCATGCGCATCGTAGTGGGAACAAATAACGTGGACCACTGCGCGAGGCTATGTCATGCTTCCACCGTGGTTGGATTATTCAAGGTATTTGGCAGCGGAGCCATGACAAATAGTTTGGAAGATTTGGAGAACGATGCGGAGCTGTATTTCGTGATAGGCTCAAACACCACGCATGCTCATCCGGTAATCGGCACGATGATTAGAAGATCAGTTAAAGGTCGAGGCGCTAAATTGATAGTTGCTGACCCGCGGGATATCGAGCTTGCGGAGTACTCGGATATCCATTTAAGGCATAGACCTGGTACAGATGTCGCTTTGATCAACGGGATGATGAACGTCATAATCTCTCACGGGTTAGAGGATAGAAAATTCATAGAAAACAGAACGGAGGGCTTCGAGAAATTGAGAGAAATCGTTAAAAAATACACGCCGGAGTACGTGGAGAAGATAACCGGTGTGCCGAAGGAGGACATAATAAAGGCGACAGTTCTGTATGCGACCCACAGATCAGCGATAATTTACGCGATGGGGATCACGCAGCATACTTCAGGCACGGCAAATGTTGCATCTCTCGCGAACCTCGCGCTTCTAACTGGCAACGTGGGAAAGAGAGGAACTGGAGTGAATCCGCTTCGCGGGCAGAACAACGTGCAGGGCGCCGGGGACATGGGCGCTTTGCCAAACGTACTTCCCGGATATGCGAAATTGGGAACGAGAAGAGCGAGGGAAATAGAAAAAATATGGGGTGGGAAAATATCGGATAAAGATGGGTTAACCGTCGTTGAGATGATGCATGCCGCTTCGAAAGGAGTGATAAAGGGGATGTACATAATGGGCGAAAATCCTGCGGTGAGCGACCCTGACCAGAAGCATGTAATTCAGGCGTTGAAGAATTTAGAGTTCCTCGTAGTGCAGGATTTATTCATGAGCGAAACCGCCCGGCTCGCGGATGTAATTCTTCCTGCAGCTTCTTCGCTTGAGAAGGAGGGCACATTCACAAATACGGAGAGAAGAGTTCAATTGCTTCACCGCGTTCTTGAACCCGTGGGAGATGCGAAACCCGATTGGTGGATAATTCAGGAAATCGCCAAAAGAATGGGTGCGGAGTGGGATTACGAGAGCCCGAAGGATATATTTGAAGAGATAAGGAAGGTTGTCCCGCAGTACCGCGGCATCACATACGAGAGAATAGAGAAAATGGGATTGCAGTGGCCCTGCTCAAGCATGGAGCATCCTGGCACTAAAATTCTCCACGAAGATATCTTCCCGACTACAAACGGATTGGCCAAATTCACCCCTTACGAGTATAATCCTCCGGCGGAAGAGCCAGATGAGGAGTATCCTTTTGTGCTCACCACTGGAAGAACTTACGAGCATTTCCACACCGGCACGCTAACGAGAAAAATAGATGGGTTCAATGAACTCATTCCAGAAGCATTCGTTGAAATTCACCCAGAGGATGCGGAGAAATTAGGCGTGGAAGAAGGAGATTGCATAGTAGTGGAATCTCGAAGAGGAAAGATAAGGGTGAAGGCGAAAATAGCGGCGATAAAGAAGGGCGTTGTGTTCATTCCGTTCCACTTTGCGGAGAGCGCGGCGAATGTCCTTACCATAGACGCACTGGATCCTGAGGCGAAGATTCCTGAATTGAAAGTAGCGGCCGTTCGTTTGAAGAAGTGCTAAATTACTATTTTTCCATTTACTATTGTATGCTCAACATTCAGTCCGTTTAGGGAATACACGATGTTTGAGACAA
>WAKX01000053.1 GCA_015523125.1 DHVE2 group archaeon
CTTTTGGCTCTTCTAGTTTTACAATCAAATACACTATTGCTGCGGGAAAGCATACCAACAGCAATATCACAAATATAACCCAGCTTCCTGTAAATTGCTTGTTTGACATTTTTTCACCTTGTATATCATAAAGAAATAACCATATATAATGTTTGTCATTAATGAATGTCCTCACAATCTATAACTAAATTGATAGGTAATAGATCACAGGGAGTTTTATTTTTTCATCTTGCACGGATGTTTTTAAATTTGAGTAGGCGATTGCAGAAAATAATTATATTGTATCAGCAAATTACGAATCCATGGTTGAAAAGGCCAAGGACTCAATGCTCTCCCTCGATATCTATGCGTGGATGGAAGAGAATAGAGGCGATGTGGAAGGAGGATTCATCAAGAAGATTTATCAGGTTGGTGAGAAGGAGTTTTTGCTTAAAATTTACAAAAATGAGACAAAAACTTTGTACATCAATCTCCGCGGCTTCGTGTTCTTCGGGGAGCGCGAAACTCCGGAAAAACCAAGCATGTTCGCCATGTATCTGCGCAAGAGATTCAACAACAAAAAGATTCTGGGATTCGAGCAGGTGAACTTCGATAGAATTATCATCTTCAAAACTCCGGAGTACGATTTAATTTTCGAGCTCTTCGGCGGTGGAAATGTTATTGTGGTGAAGGACGGAATTATTGAGAAGGCGTACAAGGAGAGGGAATGGAGGCACCGCTCAATAATGCGCGGAGAGCTCTATCATCCCCCCGAGGAGAAAAAGCATCCCCTGAAGGATATCGATTCTCTTTGCGATGTGGTGAATTCCTCGTCGAAGGACGTTGTTCGCGCGATTGCAACCGGTTACAATTTAGGTCGCTACTCCGAGGAGGTGTGTTACAGGGCCGGGGTAGATAAAAACAAAAAAGGCGTAAATGAAGAAGAATGCGAAAAATTGAAAAAGGCCATTCAGGAAATATTCAAATTCGACGGCTGCTATCTTTACAGGGATTTCTTCTCCCCCGTACCCCTCAAATATAGAAAAGATGAATACGAGAAATTCGAGAGCATGAACGAATGCTTGGACAGGTACCTTTCCTCTTTCTCCCCAGAAGTTGTAGGGGATCTGAGGCTTCACAACATAAAGGAGATGCAGCTGAAGAAGATTGAAGAATTTAAAGAGGAAGAGAGAAAAAACATGGAAATCGGAGACAAGATTTACGAGCATTTTCAGGAAGTGGAAGAGATAATACAAAAGGCGAAGAGAGGAGAGGTGGAAAAAGACGGAAAATCACGGGTTCTCGTGAATTTTGATGGACTGGAATTTTACATATACTCCAATAAATCTCCGGGGGAGAATGCCACCATATATTACGATAAGGCGAAGAAGGCAAGGGAGAAGATAAAGGGAGCAATGAAGGCAATTGAGGAAATCGAGGAGAAGATAAAAAAGGAGAAGAAAAAAGAAGTGAAGAAGAAAAAGAGAAGACGGGTTTTCTGGTTCGAAAAGTACCGGTGGTTCATCAGCTCGGAAGATTTCCTTGTGATTGCGGGGAGGGACGCAAAGACCAACGAGGAAGTGGTGAAGAAGCACTTGGGGGATAAAGATCTCTACATGCATGCGGATATCCACGGGGCACCGAGCGTGGTGATCAAATCGGAGGGAAGAGAAATAGGAGAAAAAACTCTTTACGAAGCGGCCCAGTTCGCCGTGAGCATGAGCAAGGCTTGGAATGCGGGCTTCGGCAACATGAGCGCCTACTGGGTTTATCCATCGCAGGTGAGCAAGATGGGAGAGAGCGGAGAGTATGTGGCCCGAGGGGCGTGGGTAATCAGGGGAAAGAGAAACTACTTCCACAAAGTACCTCTAAGTTTGGCAATTGGCAAGATAAATTATCAGGGCACGGAGCTTTTGATGTGCGGTCCGGAATCGGCAGTGGCTAAAAGAGCTGAGAAATACGTGGTAATTGCTCCTGGTGATGAGAAAAAGGAGTCTTTCGCAAGGAGAATCGCAGGTGAGCTCGATGCCAGCGTTGACGAGATAATACGTATACTGCCTCCCGGGAAGATAAAAATAATCAGGAGAGTATAGAGAGTATATTTTTCATATCTTTTCTTGAAACTTCTCCCACTACATGCACGTTTGCTCCGTATTTCTCGCCCAAGTCCGCCAGAAGCTTCAGATACGAATAAATTTTCAGGGTTTTCCAGCCTATGAATATTTCGTCGGGTTTGTATATGATTACGTCCTTTTTCTCTCCTAACTTTTTCTCAATCTCGTATAGAACTTCTATTCGCATGCTGTCCGGTGTGAATTCTCCACCGCGCCTTATCCACAACGCATCTTTGAAATTGGGGCAGGCTTTCTTCGGGTTCTCGGGACTCACGCAGAGCATGTTATCTGGATTTTCCGGCAATTTTTTATCTCTTTTGATCTGCTGCGCCCTGATATTGTCGTTCACGTTCATTTTCTCGTCGAACATCTCTTCTATATTGTTTCTCTCTTCATCTAGGAGAACTAAATCATCCCCTAAGAGCATGAATCCGCCGTCGTACTGCGATGATACATCGATTATATCTTTCAAAAACAGGAGAATTCTGTCCAATGAGTTGAATGCACGGATATATGCGAGCCCTTCCAAAACAACCATGCCCTTCGGGTTCTGTCTCCAGAACTCAATGATGGTGTATTGTATTTCAAATTCGAGCCTCTCGGGAAGAATTGAATCCTTTGAGTCCACTTCGCTTAACCATATTGCCGGTGCATCATCTCCCACAGTCTCTTTAATCCATTTTGGGCTCTTTGTGCCAATTATCAGGGTTGGTCTGGATTCTACGATTCTCTTGACTAACGAGTAACCGCCTCCCTTTATGAGATAGATTTTTCCGCTCTCTATTTCGGGCACCTTCTCCATCGCTGCTCCGCGAATTGTGGGCTGGGGCAGTTTGAACAACTTGTACTTTGCAAGCATGTAGTCCATGAATCCCGCTGAGAAGATTATTGCGATTGACGTCGGGTCCGGATAAATATCCCAAAAGAAAAGGAGCAGAACGTTCATGGTTACGGGGGCAAGAACGGCGACAAAGAGGGTAATTAGGAGATAACGGTCTATTTTGGTGTGAGATTTTTTGATGTTGAACAGCAGAACGAAGAATGCGACCATCAGACAGAAGTAGGAATAGGGAACGTGCCAGTAATCCGCCATTGGGCCCCAGATGCCAACATATCTCGGATGCCCGTCTACGATAGTAATCTCTTTGAACCCCGTGAAAAATAGGTGATTCACGGGCGAAAGAAAAACGAAGATTACGCTTATTAAAGGGGGAATCAGAAGAATTATGGGGGTGTATTTGAATTTCATAATTTTATTGCGCATCGGAGTGGTTAAAGTGGACATTAGAACTGCGTACGGAGTTAGAGCAATGCCTATGAATTTAACCAGATAAAACACCACAGTTATTCTTCCCCAGAATGTGTAGTAGAAAAATTCGGAGCCCACCCATATGCTGCTTACCACACCCATGAGAGAGAAGTACAATTTGGATTCGGTGCTCGGGTTAGCCGTGTACAATCTGTACGTTAAGTATACGAGCGTAATAGTACCCGCTCCGTAAATAAGTGCGTACCAATTCATGGAATCCACGTCCCTTTATGAGTTGAGAGTACCCGTTTTTATTCCAGGTATCCTGTGAAATAATGTATTAATCAATTATAAATTTACCGCCGAAATTCGTAAAATTAAAGAATAACGAAAAAATAAAAATATCTCTGAGAGCTTATTTTTCATCCCCAAACACGCCTTTGGAGGTTATCATAAATCTAACTTTTTTTCCTTCTGCAATGGAGCGGTGCTTTATCAGTAAAGCTTCCCTGTACCCAATTCCTATCTTTTTCAGATGTATTATGGTCTTTGCGTTATGGTATAGCGCGTGCCCTCCGATGGGTTTTAATTCCCCCTGCACCGTGTCCATGTACACCTGATTAGTCACGATGACTGCTAAGTTCATCTTTCTGGCTATGGAATTGAGGATGGATAATTGCCAAGCTAAGGACTTGTGCGTGCCCGTGTCCTCGCCTACTCCCCTCTCAGCGCGGTAGTATGAGGTTAGTGAATCCACGATAATTAGAGGAATGTCGTTTTTTTTCATCACCAGCGAGGCAACCTTCTCAATCACATCCGCCTGCTGTGAGAACTTGTAAACGTGATAAAAAATGATGTTTTTTCCTATCTCCTCATCGCCACCAAGTTGCCTGAATCTCTCCATCGAGACTCCTTCGGTATCCACATAAATTACTTTCTTTCCCTCTCTGGCCATGCCTATTGCTGTCTGAAGGCATATGTTCGTTTTTCCACTTCCGGCCTCTCCGTAAATCTCCGTGATGCATCCTCTTTCGAATCCACCCTCTAAGAGGGAATCTATGGAAGAACATCCACTTGGAATTTTTTCAACCACGGGATTAAAAAAGCATGATTGTAGATAAATTTACCGACTGAGCGTCGTCAATTATATATTTATGATGCCGATGCACCGCCATGCTCAAATTAGCGATATTCGATTTGGATCAGACCCTCGTTGACACGCTTCCGAGATTTCACCGCATATTCAATCATTCTCTAACGCATTTTGGCTGCGGCGAGGTGAAATGGGAAGATTTCGTTAAGAAATATAAAGAGGACACACTGAATGATTACGTTTGCATAGATCATCGTGAATTCTGGGATTATTTTCTCTCCCATTACAACGATGTGATTTGCGAGAAGGACTCTTTGATTCCCGGAGCGGAGGAAACTTTGCGCGCATTGAAAGAGAAAGAGGTGAAAATTGCAATAATCACAGGTAGAATGGTTCCCCCGGAGGAGGTATGGAAGGAGTTGAAGAGATTCTCCTTAGATAAATACGTGGACTTAGTGTACACCCGCCTAAACAATTATTGCGACGGGAGAAGGAGGACCGAATTGCTTCAGGAAGCCATGGAAAAGTTAGGTGCAAGAAAGGAGGAAACGATATTCATAGCAGACTACTGGCCCGACATGCAGTCCGGGCGCGAAGCCGGAATATTCACAGTGGGCGTTCTCACGGGCCATGAGGATGCGGGAAAATTGAAGGAGAACGGAGCAGATGAAATAATAGAGAGCGTGAAATTCCTGATTCCTCTGCTCAAGGAGAAAAACATTATTTCTTGAGCAATTCCTGCGCCATCTTCTCGAAGGCCACTTCCACGTTCTTTCCCGTTTTGGCACTTGCGAATACGTAACCTATTGCTCCCACATCTTCCGTGAATTTCTTTATGTATTCCTCATCCACGTCCCATTCTAAGTCGGTTTTGTTCGCAATGAGAATCACTGGCAATTTTTTACCGGCCACACCCTCCGCTGCATCAACCCACTCGTGAAGCGCATCCAATGTTTCTTTTCGGGATATGTCTGCGATGGCAATTAGTGCGTCCGCCCCGAAGAAATATGAAGTCTTAGGTAATTGCCTGAAACTCTCCTCTCCCATTATGTCCCAGAGCATCAAAACGACCTTTTCTCCATCAACTTCTATCTCTTTTTTGTATATGTTGGTTCCCAGCGTTTTGAGATAATCTCCGAGAAAACCCCGTACACGTATCTCTTAATCAAAGATGTCTTTCCGACCCCCGGTTCTCCCACCATGCAAATTTTGAGCTTGTAAATATTCATATGGTGATTATTTCTTAATGGTTTATTAAATTTTTGCATAAGCAAATTTTTTAATTTTCCCTACCATATCCCACCATGGACACGGTGAACAACAGCAAGATTCTCATGGCCGAGAGATGCGCGAAGAACATGGAGAAATATCTGGGAAACATGCGCGAAATCAAGAGGGATAATGTGATTAAGGAAATCGAAGCGAAGCTCATGGAGCTCAAGTACTCCTATGGAGAACTCGATGACCTCAAACCTTATCTGAATGACCTTAAGAAGTTGTGCGAAAAAATAGTGTCCGTGCTCGGTGGGGATAAGTGGGTGCAGAGATTGAGAGAGGTGAAGTTGAGCAATTTGGCCATTGCCCATGTGAAGTTCTGCCTAAACATTCTCTACAATTTAGAGTCCAGATTGAGATTGCCCGACGACCCGGCTTACAGCGTGGATATTCGAATAGGGGAGATAGAGAGCGTTATGAAGCATCCCAACGCGGATAAGCTGAGAATATGCAACGTGAATGTTGGTCGTGTGATCACCGTTGTGACGAATATTGAAAGCGTAAAAGAAGGGGAGAAATTAGCGGTTGCGCTCCTTCCTCCTGCGGAGTTCTTCGGGGTTGTGAGCGAGGGCATGTTCGTCTCTCATTCCATCAAAGAGGGAAAGCCTGGGGAATTGCCCGAGCTGAGCGAGAAGGAGATAAACAACATACGAAAGGAAGTTCTCGGCTACTTACGCTGAGGAAATCTCCCTGAATATGTTTGTCATCAACTCCACAAAGTACCATGCCACAAGGAGTTGAGAAATGTCCGTGGCATTCACGTACTCTTTTTTCTCGATTATGTAGTTCTCCTCGAATCCGGTGTACTCCATTATCTTTCTCTCCAATTCCTCTATGGCTTCCCTCGGGAGAAGGCCGTCGAAAGCTATTCTTGATACCCTCTTCATGTAGTAGAAATCATCGCGATACTGAAGTGCCATTGGCTTCTCGGAGCTGTTGATGAGCGAAGAGAGGGAAAAGTTCATGTTTATGCCGCTAAGCTGGAAATCGAGAGTTTTCATTATGCTTTCAACGCGATACATATCCTCGCCTAAATTCGAGAGGTCTATTTTTATCACTATGTCCGCGTATATCTTCTGGAAATCGATGTATCTTTTGTAGAAGGGCTCTCTTCTCCTTATTTCTTTCCACACGTCTTCCTCGCGATAACCTCTTTCCTTCACATCCCTGTTTATTTTCCATTTCCATTTTACCTCTCTCTTCGGGTCAACGAATATTTTCAAATCCATAAATCTCCTGAGCTCGTCGTAAAGGGCGTGCAGGCCTTCCACAATAACAATCTTCTTCGGTTCGAAAACTTCCGGAGGGTCGAATTTTCCTGTCTTGTGGTTGTATATGGGCTTTATCACAGCCTTCCCCTTCCTTATCTCCCTGAGATGCTCTCCCGCTAATTTCAGATTGTTTATCTTAGGGTCAAGGGGGAGATGCCCAGTCTTCTTCCTCGTCTCTCTATCCTCTGTGTGATAATCGTCCAGCGAGAAATAGGAGACGAGGTCTTCGCCCAAGAGATTGCTTATACTCTTCGTGAATGTACTTTTACCGCTTCCAGAATCGCCGGCTACCCCGATGATTAGCGAACCTTCGTATTCGCTCAACCTCTTCCTGAACTCTCCCTGCATATTCGAAATGATTGACTGCGGGAATAAAAAGGTATCGGAGGTGCAAAAAATATAAATGATGCTCGCCATTAACCCGAAAGGTGATGAGCATGAAAGCGTTCAGAGTTGAAGGGCTTTACTCTCCAAAGGGAAAGAACTGGTACAAGTTTACGAAGGATTTGGTTGCCGAGTCCGAGAAAGATGCTGAAGAGCGAGCTTACTCCCTCATGGGAAGCAAGTACGGGATAAAGAGAAGATTGATAAAAATCGAGAAAATAGGGGAAATCAATCCCGAGGAATCCAACGATCCCACCGTGAAATTCGTCATGAGGGATAGCAATGAGTGAAAGCGATAAGGAGAGGAATATAGAAAAGGGTATTGCCACCCTCGAGGCGCTAAAAGTTAATATAGAAAACATACAGAAGCAACTGGCCACAGTGGAACTCTCCATTCAAGAGCATAACCGAGCGTTAGAGACAATGGAGTACTACAAGGATATGGATAATGACGATATTCTCGTCCCCGTGGGCGCCGGGGTGTTCATAGGGGCCAAGATAAGCGGCAAGAAGGCTTTGATTTCTATCGGTAATGACCTATTCACCGAGCTTCCAATCGAGAAGATTATTGAGAAGCTCAAAAATAGGAAAAAAGAGCTGGAAGACCTGCAGAAGAAGCTAACCGAGGATCTGTACAAATTGCAGGAGAATTACACGCTCCTCAGCGCACAGGTTGAAGAAGATTATCGGAAGTACTTAGAGGAGAGGGGAAATGTTCAAGCTCCTTAAGGAAAAACTGAAGGGCATTAAGAAGAAGGCAAACGAAGAACTTGGCGAGGAGTTTACCTCTGGGATGGGCAAGAAGATAAAAGAGGAAAAATTAGAAGATTTTCTCTGGGAGCTCGAAATCGCGCTGATGGAAGCGGATGTTGCTGTGGATGTCATAGAAAAGCTCAAGGCGGACATAAAGAAGGAGCTCGTTGGGAAGAAGGTGAAGTTGGGCGTGGACATGGGAAAAATCGTCGAGAACACCCTGAAAAAATCCCTGAAGAAAATTCTGGACAAGGGCTTCGATTTCGACGAGTTCGCGAAGAATTGCGAGAGGCCATGCGTAATAATGTTCTTAGGCGTGAACGGAACGGGAAAAACTACGGTTATAGCGAAGTTAGCAAAGTACCTGATGGATAAAGGATATTCTGTGGTCATGGCCGCGAGCGATACCTTCAGGGCCGGGGCAATAGAGCAAATTTCCATACATGGAGAGAATTTGGGGGTGAAGGTGATAAAGCATCAAGCCGGCGGAGACCCGGCTGCGGTTGCTTACGACGCGATAGAGCATGCGAAGGCGAAGCACAGGGATTTCGTTTTAGTAGATACCGCTGGGAGAATGCAGACGAACCGCAACCTCATGGACGAGATGAAAAAGATAAAAAGGGTTGCGAAGCCTCATCTCACGATATTCGTGGGCGATTCCCTCGCTGGGAACGATGCCATAGAGCAGGCCAAAGCCTTCGATTCCGAAGTGGGTGTGGACGCCGTAATCCTAACGAAGATAGACGCTGACGCGAAAGGAGGCGCAGCCATAAGCATAGCATACGAAATCAACAAGCCCATTCTATTTTTAGGCACGGGGCAAAATTACGAGGACCTGATGAAATTCGACGTGGATTGGTTCATAAATCGCATATTCGGTGAATAAATATGTCCTTAATCAAGATGGTTGGCAACACCCCCATGGTGAGCGTTGACGGCGTTTATCTCAAATTGGAGTATTACAATCCCACTGGAAGCCACAAGGACCGCACGGCCCTTTACATGGTGAGGGACGCCGAGAGAAAGGGCCTGAAGAAAGGGCAGTTTGTGGTGGAATACACATCGGGCAACACTGGCATATCGGTAGCATGGGTTTCCAAAATTTTAGGTTACAAGGCAGTTATTCTCGTGCCGGAGGGAACGAGCGAGGAGAAGGTGAATTTGATAAGGGCATTCGGCGCCGAGATAATTTACGTAACTCCTGAGGAAGAGGGCCACATTTTAGCGGAAAGAATTGCGATGGAAAGGGGTGGGGTGTATCTGCATCAGACCCAAAACATGGCGAATTTCAAAGCGCATTACGAAACAACAGGTCCTGAAATTCTTAAGCAGGTGAAAATCGCGGATTGCTTCGTGATGGGTGCCGGCACGGGGGGAACAGTTTACGGAGTTGGTAAATATCTGAAGGAGAAAAAGAATATGCGGGTAATCGCTCTTCTCCCCAAGGGCTCCTACGCTCAAGAGATGCTCACAGGAAAAAAGGAAGAGGATAGGGAGATTTTGGAAGGATTCTCGTATCACTCTTTCAGCGAGCTGCTCCATAAGGCGATGGAAGAAGGGGTAATAGATGAAATAAGGTACGTGTCCTCGGAGGAATCCATAGAGGGAATGAAAAAGCTTCTATCGCGGGGGATTTACGGGGGACCAACATCCGGAGCGAATTTCTATCACGCGTTGAAGTTGAAAGAAGATGGCTATCGACCTTTAACAATCGTGGCAGATTCAATAATAAGATATCCAAAAATTTTGGAAGAAGTGGCGAAAAAATGAGTTATTGAGGAAGGTACTTCTCGATGTACTTCTTATCGATTTTCTTCAGGTACGACCTCGGGAGCATGGCTAAGAGTTCCCAAGCAATTCCAAGGGTGTCTTCGATGCTGCGGTCTTCGTCGTGGCCCTGCGTTATGAATCTGTCTTCGAAGGCATCGGCGAACCTGAGAAGTATGCGATCTTCCTCCGTAAGAGCTTCTTCACCAACAACTGCCACCAAATCTCTAAGTCTGAGGCCTTCCGCATACGCAGAGTACAACTGGTTTGCCACACCCGAATGGTCCTCTCTGGTTCTTCCCTCGCCTATTCCCTCTTTCATCAAACGTGACAGGGAGAGAAGGGGATTGATAGGAGGATATATTCCGCGGTGGTGGAGCTGCCTGCTCAGCACAATCTGTCCTTCAGTGATGTATCCCGTCAGGTCGGGAATTGGATGGGTCATGTCGTCGTCTGGCATGGTGAGAATTGGAATCTGGGTTATGCTTCCCTTTTTGTTCAGTATTCTTCCGGCTCTCTCGTAAATCGTTGCGAGGTCAGTGTACATGTAACCGGGATATCCTCTCCTGCCGGGCACTTCTTCCCTAGCAGCCGAAATCTCTCTCAGAGCCTCGCAGTAGTTGGTCATATCCGTTAGGATTACAAGAACGTGCATGTCCTTCTCGAATGCTAAGTATTCGGCCACGGTTAACCCCATTCTCGGGATCACGATTCTCTCTATAGCAGGATCATTCGCCAAGTTCAGAAAGAGAACGGTCCTCTCCAGCGCGCCGGTTCTTTCGAATTCGTTTTTGAAGAAATTTGCCTCTTCGGCGGTTATACCCATGGCCACAAAAACCACTGCGAATTTCTCGCCCGCACCTCGAATCTTAGCCTGTCTGGCGATTTGGGCCGCGATTTCGTTGTGTGGCATACCTGCACCGCTGAATATGGGGAGCTTCTGGCCTCGAACCAACGTGTTCATCCCGTCGATTGTGGATATACCCGTCTGTATGAACTCCCTCGGGTATTCCCTAGCAGCTGGATTGATGGGGTACCCGTTTATGTCTCTCATATCTTCTGGTACTATTTCCGGGCCCCCGTCTATCGGCTTTCCGGTTCCGTCGAACACGCGACCTAACATTTCCAACGAAACGCCAATCTTTAGCGTGTCACCCAAGAACTTCACACTGGTGTTTTTCACGTCCAGCCCGCTGGTGCCCTCGAAGACCTGCACCACGGCCATGGTCTCCCTTGCTTCCAAAACCTGCCCCAATCTCTCTTTTCCATCGGGGCCGCGAATCTTAACCACTTCTCCGTAAGCCACATCCTTGGTATTCTCCACGATGAGCAGAGGACCTTTAATTCCCCTAATCGTTTTGTACTCAACTTCCATTTATTTCACCTCCGCCTCTAAGGCCCTGATTTCATCTTCTAACTTTTTCTCTATCTTCTTGAACTCTTCCTGATAATTCTCGTTCGGAATTCTACCCATGTAGGCTATATCCTCTTTCACCGCTAATTTTCTTATCTTCTCCACGCTCACGCCCTTGCCAACTGCTTCCGTTGCTAGATGATGGAATTTCAGAATTATGCGGAGCATGTCGTATTGCTTCGTGGATGGGCAATAGGTATCAACGTCGTGGAACGCGTTCTGCTGTAGAAAATCTTCTCTCAGAGAGCGGGCAGTCTCCAATAGAACCTGTTCCCTATCTGGCAGGGCATCTGGGCCAACCAATTGCACTATTTCCTGCAATTCCGCTTCTCTTTGCAGTATTCCCATTGCCTCCTTCCTCAATTCGTACCAGTCCTTCGCAACGTTCTTCTCCCACCAGCCGCGAACCGTATTCAGATAGAGAGAATATGAGCGAAGCCAGTTAATCGACGGGAAATGCCTCTTGTGCGCCAGATCCGCGTCCAGAGCCCAGAATACCTTCACGATACGTAGTGTGTTCTGCGTCACGGGCTCGCTGAAATCTCCGCCGGGAGGAGAAACAGCACCCACAACGGTTACGGATCCTTTCTTGTCCTCTTTTCCGAGGACCCTTACATATCCAGCGCGCTCGTAGAATTCCGCAAGGCGGGATGCTAAATATGCTGGATAGCCCTCCTCGCCGGGCATCTCTTCCAATCGGCCGGATATTTCTCTAAGTGCCTCGGCCCAGCGTGAGGTGGAATCTGCCATGAGGGCAACGTTGTACCCCATGTCGCGGAAGTATTCGGCTATTGTGATTCCCGTGTAAATACTCGCCTCTCTGGCTGCCACGGGCATATTTGATGTGTTCGCAATCAAAATTGTTCTGTTCATGAGCGGCTCCCCGCTCTTCGGATCTTTAAGCTTGGGGAAATCCTCCAACACTTCGGTCATCTCGTTTCCCCTTTCTCCGCATCCCACATAAACGATTACCTCGGCGTCGCTCCATTTCGCCAGCTGGTGCTGCGTAACCGTCTTTCCGGTACCGAAGCCTCCGGGAATGGCCGCGGCGCCGCCCTTTGCGATTGGGAAGAAAGTATCCAAAACTCTCTGACCGGTGACCAGCAATTCCGTCGGGTCCAATTTCTCTTTAAATGGTCTCTGCTTTCTCACGGGCCAGCGCTGGTACATCTTCACCTCTTTGTTGTTCACCTTTGCAACCACTTCGTCTATTGTGTAATCTCCCTCATCCACGATGAAGGTTATTTTCCCCTCAACCTCGGGGGGAACCATGATCCTATGCTCAACCAAATTGGTTTCTTGCACAACACCGATTACATCTCCGCCAGTAACTTCGTCTCCAACTTTTGCTTTCGGCACGAAATGCCATTTTTTGTTGAAATCCAGAGGGGACACGTTTGCGCCTCTCTTTATGAAATCACCCATGGACTCCTTTATATCCGGCAGGGGTCTCTGAATTCCGTCGTAAATCATGCTTATGATTCCGGGACCTAAGAGAACGGAAAGCGGAGCGCCCGTTCTTTCCACCTTTTCCCCGGGTTTTATACCCGATGTTTCTTCATAGACCTGAATCGTGGCGTTGTCGCCCGATAATGCGATTATCTCTCCTATCAATCCTTCTTCGCCCACGCGAACCACTTCATACATCTCGCTGCCCTTCATTCCGTCTGCAACCACGACCGGTCCTGCAACTCTAATTATCTTTCCCATATCTTTCACCTCTTCATCATATCTATTCCAATGGCTCTTCTTATCACATCTCTCATCGGATCCTCATACTCGCCCTTCTCCCTGTGATCTGGAAGCTCCAAAATTACGGGATATATACCCTTCTCGTTTCTCCACTCCTCTATGTATTTTCTCAATTCCCGTGCGTAACTCCTCTGAATTATGACTATTGCCACATCTTCCAACTCTTTGACCATCTCGAGAACCTTTCTGGCCTGCCACGTGTCCGGGGCTTCGTAAACATCCTTGACGCCTGCTAATTGAAATCCGGCGATGAAATCAATGTTTCCCACGGCTACGATTCTCATGAGGCAACACCTACCAGAACCTTCGATATTCTCTCCTTTGGCAGACCTTCAACGAAGCCCTTTATTATGGCTTTGAGGTTTCTCGCCTCGTATTCTTTGGAAATGAGGAACATCATTGCAGGTCCGGAAGAAGTGGAGTAAACCATGCCCAGCTCGTTTGCCTTATCTAGAAGGAACTTATCCAAAGCAAGCTCCACTTCGAAGGTGCTCTTCAAATCACGCAGGAAAGAGTAGCTTGTTCCGTCTAAATTTCCCAACATCTCCTCCATGCTTCTGGATTCTCCCAAATTTTTTAATTTCCACGAGTCAAGCTCGTAACCATCCGGGATGATGTATTTTTCCACATCTTCGTCCAAAGCGCGGCCTCGAACGAGGGTTTTGATGTTGAAGATGTCCACCATTATCGCCATTATCTTCTCGACTGCTTCCCTGCTGTCCTCGTCTAACATGCTTTTCGCTTCCACCAATTTCTCCATCACGATTTTATCTAAGGCCATGTCCACGTCACTCAGGTTTCCACTTTCGTTCCAAACATCGATTGCCTCTTTGAATGGTGTTACATCCAAAGCGGCTATGGCGTCTTCCACGCTGGTTGCCTCGACCATGTGATTGATTATCAACTTCGTTATGTGTTTTCCCTCGTAGACCATCTCGTAAATTTTTTCCTTGTTTATTCCTGCGTGCTTGGCGCGGAGTATTCTCTTCACTATGTTCGCATCGTATTTGAGCATGTAGACCTCTGAGAACTGCCTCACTCCCTCCGGGAGCATGGCTATTACCTCGTCCATCATCTTGAGCATGGATTTCTCGATTTCTACGTCTCCTTTCTCCACGTCCTCCACTTCGTACCCCTCTTTCTTTATTTCCGATATGACTTCGTTCACGCTGGTCATCTCCAACAGGTGATTGATGTTCTCCTCGGTGGTGTACTTTGCGCTTATGGCGAATATTGTGGCGTTTGGACCCATGAACGAGGCTATGCTCAGAATCTTTCTGAGGTAGCCCATGAATACAACTACCGCTATGAGAATTCCAATGAATGCCGCCGATAGGGCAATCAGTATTATGGTGTACGCGTCAAGCATATTCTCCCTCGAACAGCTTCTCTACGATTTTTCTTCTTATTTCGTTTATTCTTCTTTCAACAAGAGCTTCTATGCTGTAATCAACGCTTCTCTCGCCGTCCTTGCTCTTGGCAATGATTCCCCCGTACTTCACCGCGCCCATCTCCACGCTCGCCTTCGGGGCGATTTTGGAGACCAAAGAGCTAACCTTCGATTTGTCTTCGGGGATGCACACTATGACGAATTCCTCGCCCAAAACTTTCTTTGCGTCTTCTATCACTTTTTTTAGGTAATTCTCATAATTCTCCGAAGTCCTGGCTTTAATTTTTATCTCGTTCACGACTTTATTCATAATCTCTTCTCTCGCCTCTAGGAGTTCCCTCTTACCCTCCAGGTGTGCCCTCGATATGATTAAACTCTTGATCCCTTCCGCCTCTCTCTTTCCGTCGTGCTCGATTTTCTCCTTCTCACGATTCCATCTCTCGTACTCTTCCTTCCTTATTTTTTCGATTTTTTTGTCCGTTTCCACCTTGAACTCGTTGAGCTTGAGTTCCACGTCTTCGTTGATTTTCTCTATTATCTTTTCAACTGCATCGCTCATAAGATCACCTTCACAGCACACCCAGAGCGAGCATTATCAGTATGGCAATTAGCAATCCGAATATGGCGTATGTTTCGCTCATCACCGAAAGCACTA
Organism: DHVE2 group archaeon; assembly: GCA_015523125.1. Lineage (GTDB taxonomy): Archaea > Thermoplasmatota > Thermoplasmata > Thermoplasmatales > Aciduliprofundaceae > JAADDK01. Next base: position 15,097 of record WAKX01000053.1, read on the forward strand.
TGGACCTTGTTCTCGTGGAAGGATTCTTCACGTACGCAGCCGCTCCTGCTCCGGCGGTTATACCCTGACCTATACCGCTTATTCCAGCGAGACCGACCGCGAAGCCAATACCTATCACACCGATTCCCACGAGTATCGCCTGCGACGGGGCCATTGGCGGTAGGGTACCGGACATCAGACCCATGCTCATTATGACGATTATCGCCGCTAAGAGAGCGTAGATTGATTGTGTTTCTGGAAGCACCGCGAAGATCATCGAGCTTGCGAATGCCTTTGGCTTCTGAGCAGTCGCCGCCGAACCGGAGGATGCTGCAATACCCTGACCTATGGCGGTTATACCGCTCAGACCCATGCCGAGGCCTATGCCCACCGCGGCCACGCCCATCGCGAGGGCGTATGATGCACCCATGGTGTTGTTGTGGATTATCGCATTCATTCCCTGAAGGAGAAGAATCGCAACGAGCAAGCCGTAAATGGCCTGAGTTTCGGGAAGAACGGTGAACACGACAGCCTTACCCAAAGTTCCCTGCTTTCTGGTAACTCCTATTCCCGTTCCAGCTACTATACCCTGACCGATTGCGCTCAATCCCGCTATACCAACGGATAGACCGGCACCTATGGCAATCAAACCTGCTCCCACGGGAATATCTGTGGCCGGATTTAATCCTCCGGAGAATGCCCCGGTGTACATGAGAATCAATATTCCTATGAGCAATCCGTAAATACCCTGTGTCTGCGGGAACGCTTGGAATATAAATGCGGTCTTGAACCTATTTGCATCCTCCGCAATCGCGGACGCACCGCTGGCACCGGCTATACCCACACCAATGGCAGCTCCCATGCCCGATGCGCCCACCGCAATGCCCGCGCCTATGAGGGCGAGGGACATGCCCAGCGGACCTTCATGAACCTTCACATTGTTTAGGGAATAAACCACATTATTTCCTTCTTTGACCGTTATGTTGTAATTTCCCGCGCTTCCGAAAGATATCTTCACGGGATTCCCGAAATATGTGTTTTGAGTTCCATCCTCGTTGTTCACTATGATCCAAGTGACATTGCTCGGAACTTGATTGCTATCCGTGGAATACTCAAATATGTATTCGTTTCCTGCGATGAGAGTTGCCTTATCCAGCGCGGTAACCTGCATCTCATTTGAGTTCCATTTCCCCTCTTTCACGTTAACCGCTCCGAAAGCGGCACCGCTCGCTATGAGCACTCCGCTCACCGCCATCATGAGCAACAGCATAAACAGCATTTTTTTCATTTTTTCGCACCTCCAGATTCCACAATCCTTGAATTTTTCCTAATCTCTCTAAATGGCTCGAATTTCACACCATCACCTTCATAGAATCTTGAGAAGAACTCCACGTACTGCAATCTCAACGAGTGAACCAATGAGCCGAGGGATTGCAGCATGGCATTACCGATATGAGCAACCACCAGATAAATTCCTATGAACAGCCAGAGGGCTGCCTGAATATTAATCATTCCGATTATTCCCAAAATTAGAAGGAAGAGAGCGATTCCCGTCTTCTTGTTATCTTTCTTCCTCGCCACCATGCCGAAGAGAGCGATGCCCACTATCACCAAGGGCAGGCAGCAAACCATGCTTCCTGCGCCAACGATCATGCTGGACATTATTCCCGCGAATAGATTTATCGTAAGAGCTATGCCCGAAGTTCCTAAGTCCAGGGCTAAAAGACGGGAGTAAGAAAGCCAGTCGCCCACCATTCCCGTTATGTCGAAGAACGCCATAGCGTTTATGGCATGCTCCTTATCGATCAATCTCCCTGGAATTCCGGTTAGGAAAATTAAACCGATGGCGAGAACGATCCAGCTTATTAATATAGTGTTCGGATCGAAGGTCCACCACCCGAAGGACGAGCCTATGACCACAGCGCTGCTTGGGAGCAGGAGGAACCACGAAACTTCGGATGTGAGGAAATCTCCGTAGTTTTTGTACTTTAGATGATGATAAGCGCCCAAAAGCAAACCTAGAGAAATTTGAGAAATACCGATAATTAATGCTATAACCAGAACGGTCACGGCGTCTTTCATCGGGTCGATTATCGGTTGATACTGAATGAATTGCGACATGGGATTATTTGAGTCGAGGGGCCCGAATATACCTCCCTGAATTATTCCGAATACAATTGCCGATATGCCGGAAGCAAATAGAATCTTCCCCAAAGTTCTGTTGGTCCAGTCGTATTTTCCGATCTTGAACCAGAGGAGGTAACCTAAAACGGCCATTATGAATCCGTAGCCTGCATCGCCCAGTGTGAGGCCGAAGTATACGACGAATAGAGGAGCGATTATGACAGTTGGGTCTATGTACCCATACTTTGGCGTGGAGTACATCTCCACGAATGCCTGAAACGGATGGAAAATTTTCGGATTGTCGAACGCCGATGGCGTGTTTTCTCCTTTTGCATCCTTCCACTCGATGTGAGCCAATCCCTTGGCCTCATCTTTTATCCTTTCAATCGATTTTTCCAGCATTTTCTTCTTTATGTATCCTCTGATTATCGTGGTGTATTCTGTCTTACCGAACTTCGATTGATTTTCTTCTTTTATTTTTTCGTTTTCCAAATCGTCGTAGAGAATCGCAAGATGGCCGTAGTGCTTCTCCCTCATCTCCCGTATTTCTTCTTTAAGCTTTTCTTTTTTCTTCAAGAGCTCATCTTCTCGCTCGTCCAATGATTTAATGGCCTCTGCTGGCTTCCCCTTCAATCCATCCAGTGAGAACTCGCTGAAGGTTGCAAATCTCAAGGCAGCTTCAACGTCCTTCCTCTCTTTAAGATGATACGCGACCACAACTACATAAATTATGTTCTTTTTCTTCCCAATGGCCTTGTACCACACCGCCAATTTGTTTTCGCTCTTCAATTTCAAGAGAGGCGAGATATCCTTAACAATTCCGGCGGTGATGTTCACGTACACGTCTTCTCCTATGAACAATAAATCGAAATCCAGCCCCTGAAGAAGCTTCAGGTGCTCCCTCTTGGTTTTTATACTCTCCAGCTCATCGTTTATTTCGTCCCATCTCTTGCCCAATCCCCAAATTTTCTCCTCCACATCTTTCAGGGTGGCTTCGGCGTCTTCCATTATCTCCTCTCTTTTCCTTGGAATCGTTTCGAATCTTTCAGGAGGAGTTGGATTAAGAAATTCTCTAATTCCTCCGTTTTTCTCTTTCACAATGTTGAGAAAACCCATTAATTTGGAAATTCGGAATTGGTAATCCACAATTTGAGTGGTCTCCTTTGAAGGTGAAGAATTCTTTAGGTCTTTTATTCCGTGATGGGTGATGTGAATGAATCCTCCCCGTTGCATGGCACGGAGAACATCGTACTTTACCGAATCGTGCACAAGGACCTCGACTTCAGCCATCTTAGCTGGGAAAAGCATCTATTTTCACCCTACAATCTCGTTTAAAATTTCTAAGGAGACTTTCTCCATGCTCTCCTCGCTTATGCTTCTTATCTTTTCCGCTTTTTCTCTGTATTCAGTCCTTATCAGCTCTGCCTCTTTCTTCGCTTTTTCCTCCGCTTCTTTCTTTATCTTTTCTATTTCTTCCAGAAGTTTCTTTCTCTCTTTTTCAATTTCACGCTGTATCGCAATCTTTGCCTCTTCTACTTTGCTCTTGCTCTCCTTCTCCGCGATATCTATTTTCTCCTTTGCACTTCTCTCCGCTTCACGGATTTTGCGTATCTCCTCTTCAATCATTCATCGGCGTATTGCTTTTGTATTTATAAACTTTTGTTATTGGACAAAACAATCTACGATGTGAAGAATTACCATTTATTGTTTAATTTTGCTCGAATTTTGCCAACATCATCCTCTGGGGTTCAATTTTCCGGTGATAATTAGTCAAAAAAGATTAATATATTTGTAATTCCTTCCCATGAGCGGGGTGATTATATGAGTGACGATGGTGAAGAGAGATATGGCACCAATGGTGCGGTGAATAAAAAGCGTAAGGGAAAGTTGCTGGTAATAATCACTCTGTCTGTGGTTGCGATTCTCATCTTTGCATTTATCTTCATTGCATTTTTCAACAACTCTTCTCCTATTGTGGGCAAGTGGCATTTCACCAAGGAGAAGGATATTTTGCACAGTGAGAATATCACTCATCCCTTAGACGAATATATGGTGTTCAACGCGAGCGGAACAGGATATACTACCTACAACGACCCGGTTTTGGGTACTCGAACCCACTCTTTTGTTTGGAAGGAATTAGGAGACAGCAGGTTGGAAATTGCATCCGATGGGAATTCAAGCGTGTATTTATACATCGTGCAGGGAGACAGGATACAGTTAGAATACATAGATTCGCAAGGGAACAAATTCATAAAGTACGGGGAGAGGGTACAATCCATTCCTCCCTCTCAGGGTGGTATGTTGTTCGGCGGCTTGATCTTAAATAATGAGACTTCCAATTTATTCAAAGGCTGGATAAATATGACATTGGATCTAACGCATCCGGAAAGCATGGTACCTTCGGACATCTCGCTGAAGGTGAACGATACTTTGCTTCGATATGTGAATGAAATTACAGGAGATAAGCAGTGGAGCTTTGTGGATTTGGACGGCAACGGGAAGGTGAGCGATGGAGATATAATAGAAATTCATTACACGGGTGTGAAATCATGTGACGGGGTAACCATTATTTACAGGGGATACTCTGGCTTTATCTCCTCCCCAATTTGCGTAGGAGTTCTCTACGGTAGCCTAAATTACGATGCGGGCAGCTCAAACATCACTGCAGGCTGGGTTAATCTAACCATATACCTGGTGAAGCCCAATGAATTGAACCCTGCATATGTTCATATCACGATAGAAAATCGCGGAGAATTGAATTACGCCGAAGAAATCACAGGAGACGGGCAGTGGAGCTTTGTTGATTTGGATGGAACTGGAACCATAACCAGCGGAGATAGAATAGTTATTCACAGCACGGCCATAAGCGATGGGGACACGATAAAACTAACATACGATTTTTACGAAGCGTCCTTTGAGGAGACAATCCCATAACTTTTACTCATTTTTGTCCAAAAAATATGAAATATAAGTACACATATCCCCGTGCAAGGTGATAAAAATGGGAGCACCAGTAGATATGAATCAGGCTAAGGCTATGGCTGAAAGAATCAGGCAATCGAAAGAAACAGAAAAGAGAATCGCGGAGAAGATGAAGGGAATAAAGCACAAGCTCATGGTTCTCAGCGGCAAAGGAGGCGTGGGGAAAACCACAGTGGCCGTGAATCTTGCGGCGACCCTTGCGCTGAAGGGCTTTAAGGTAGGACTATTAGATGCGGATATCCATGGTCCGAACGTTCCAAAGATGTTGGGCGTGCAGGACGCAAAGCTCGTTGTTAACGAGCAGCAGCAAATAGTTCCCGTGGAGCCAATCCCCAATTTGAAAGTCATTTCGATTCAGATGGCTCTGCCCCAGGATGACCTGCCCGTGATATGGCGCGGGCCGCTGAAGCACAAGGCAATCCAGCAGCTTCTCGATGAAGTTGCGTGGGGCGACTTAGATTATTTAATTATTGACATGCCTCCGGGAACAGGCGATGAGTCTCTGAGCGTTACGCAGTTGATACCCGACATGGACGGAGTGCTGATAGTCGTCACGCCGCAGGAAGTTGCGGTGCTTGATGCAACAAAAGCAATCAACTTTGCGAAGCAGACAAACAAGAAAGTGGTTGGTATAATCGAGAACATGACCGGCGAGATATTCGGCGAAGGCGGTGGCAAAAAAGTGGCGGAAAAATACAATATACCTTTCTTAGGGGGCATACCCATGGATGGTAAGATAGTGAAATGCGGGGACACGGGAACTCCATTCGTTCTGGAGTACCGGGACAGCGAAGCGGCCAAAGCTTTCGAGAAGGTGGTCAGTAATCTCCAGAAGGTGCTCGGAGAAGAGAGCTGAGTTTTCCGACGGGGAATATCCCCTCTTTTTCATCTATTGCAAAAATCTCAAAATCCATTTTGTTTTTCTTCAAAATTGGTGAAATGAAATCGCTCTTCGTGATATCAGTACCAGAAGCATATAGGCTGATGGCCGGCAAAACGATGAGATTCGGGGAATAGAGAAAGCATGGCATCTTCACGCTTGCGGATATTTCGTCCCTGAGCATCACGCTGGGGTGCTCGTGGCCGATTATGGTAGTTTTCTTTATTTCCACGTCCCTGTGCCCGTGCACGAAGAAATAGTTTCCAATCTCGTAATAATCTTTCAGCTCCAAACCCCTTTTCTTCAGTATGGTTTTCAGGAAATTGTCGTGGTTGCCTCTGATGATTATGACATCACTTCTCTCTGTGATGTAATCCAATACTTCTTCTATTTCATCCCATTCCTGCGGCATGTTGCGGGAAAATTCGTGTTTGAAATCCCCGTCGATTAGAATAGTTTTTGGCTCATACTTCTCGTAAATCTCCCGGAGAGTTTTAAGAATGTAATTCTTCTGAATTTTCGGGAAATATATGCCTTTCTGGGCCATCACATCCTCGTATCCAATGTGTAAATCCGCCATGACTGCAAGCTCAAATTCTTCGATGTATAACATCCCGTACTTTGTCAGGGTCAATCCTTCAATGTAAATTTCTTCCACAGAGCGATAAATAAAAAGGAAAATAAGTGTTTTACGGAATGATTTCTGTTGTGTTGTTGAAAGGTGGGTAGTAAAAATCTTCCTTTTTGTACTTTCCCTCTTGAATTAATTTCTCGATTTCCACCTTCGCTTTCTCCATCTCTTCAACAAGATGGCGAACGGTGCCGCAAATTTTTTCGAAGCCTTCCATACCCCACAGGCGCTCTTTATTCGCGAATAGACATCGACCCCCACAGATCGGGTAGAGATCACATGAAAGGCATGGCTCATCGATTTCCACGGAATTTCTCACCTCTTCTGGTTTTTTATTCCATAGGTCTCCTAATTCATTCCACTCGAACTCCCCACCTATTGGGCATGCCAAAATTCTTCCGTCGGTGGTGATTGCGAAGGCATCCCTGCCTGCGCCGCACGGCACGCCGTTTTCAGGCCAGAACATTCTCTTTATTACTCCTTGAAATGGCACGATGCCCGGAATTCTGCCGTTTTTTATCTTCTCTATCCACCATTTCGCCAGCTTCGTTATGTCGGGATTGTAGGAATTCCTAACCCACGAGTCAAAATCATGCCACGAGTCGTCCGGGGCCCACACCACATTGAGCTGCCAATGCACGTGGTCAAATGGGAGAGAAAGAAGATGCATGACGTCTCGATAAATATCGCTCTGCTCGCTCACGGCCATCCTCGCAATCAGATCCCCTTTGTATTTTTCCCTTATCTTTTTCACTCTATCTACAACGATTTCGTAAACCCCGTTGCCACGATAATAATTCGTCACCTCCGGAACTCCGTCGATTGATACCAAAATTGCGTCAATCCTGTTCAAATACTCTTCCGGGATTTTGTGAAGGAAGAAGCCGTTGGTTTGCACCACGAATCTTTTCGCTTTCACGTTATCCATTATCTCTTTCATTTTTTCAATTCTCAAAAGAGGCTCTCCTCCGTAGAATGCGATTATCGCATCATCATCTCTTTCCACGAAATTTTTCAAATCTTGTATTTCATACTTAATTTCGTGGGGCATGACCTCCTCTGGAATGGAGCCGCCGCAGTACCTGCAGTTTAGATTGCAAACACCTGTGAGAAACACTATGTAAAGCATCAAGGGGTAAAATGCTCCTAAATTTAAATTATTTCATGCGAATAAGGTGAGCTTTCCCCTTTGTAGAAAGTTTATAGATTCAGGTGTAAAGTTTTCAGTTCTCTTTTGTGCATGCTTCTCCAGTTTTTTGCTCCGGCCCTGTCTGCTCTCAACCATTCTCCATAGATGTTGGAAAGAGAGTTGGCGATGTGTGAATGTTGGTTGTATCCGTAAATGTACAAGAGTAAGTCACACGCGTATTGGTAATTTCCCATCCGCGAGTAAGCATATGCTAAATAGATGTATACATTGTAGTTTTGAGGCATTTCCTTAGTTAAAGGTTGGAGATATTCTATGGTGGAGTTGTAATTACCTAAATACAACTGGGCCACACCTTTGTAATATCTACCGCTGATGTTGTTCGGGTCATTTGATAAGACTTTGTCTGCAATAAGGTCAAGTTCGCTGTATTTGTTGTTCACAAATGCAAGTTGGAGTCCGTATATGAGAAGACTCTCGTTTAATTCTCCGTTCTCAAATTTATTGATATAACATTTGAATATTTCGTCTCGTATGAACACAGCAAAGTCCCGATATATTTTAGATGCTCGGTAATAACCATCACTCTGCCCAGAAGACCTTACTATTGGATCTGCGGCTATGTTGTAATACTTATTTGCATAATAATTTGCTGTGGAAACTAGGTAATTTCCCCAAGTTATTACCATGTCCATATCCGAATTCAGCTCAATCACTTTTTGAAAGGCCATAGTCGCTTCATTGAGATTCCCCAAATGCAAATCTGCTGCCGCTTTTCCTACCCATGCTACATTGTTATTCACATTATTAGATATTGCCGCTTCAAATTTTAACTTTGCATCTTTATAGTTGCCAGCTCGGAGGGCCATAAGCGCCAGTTCTGTCTCACCTCTATCTTTCTGCGATACACCTTCAACATAAATTATTTTTTTCTCCTCTTCTAAATAAACAACTGTACCGCAGTAATCACATACCACAACTTTGTCCTGGGGTGATTTTGGAACTAGGTGAGCCCCGCAATTAGGGCATTTAAGTTCTTTCAAATGCATTTTCGCTTCCTCCCTCCGCGCTTGGTCGTAAGGAAGTTCCCACTAAATTTATTTCAGCCCTGCACTTTCCCTAATTTTCTCGAATCTCTGCTTTATCCTCTGGAGTGCGTAATCAAGGGTGTCCTTGGCACTCAGGCTTCCATCGGTCTCGAACTGGAATATAAACCATGTATCATCCTCTTTTATCTCTGGATTATCGAATGATAGTATCTTTGCTATTGCTTTGCACTCTATGTCGTCGGTGAACGTAATCTTCTCCTTGTCTTCATAAATCACATTATTGGGGCACTCGTTCTTAACCTCTTCCCAGTAATCACTGTCATCTTTTTTCACAGTTATTTCCCTGTGATATTTGTAAGCCACTCCGCTGGTGACCTGCCATTTCGCATGTTCTCTGGCTGTGCCCATTATTGCCTCCGCGTCTAACAATATCGCCTGATTGTCCTTGAGCTTCACAATTGGAATTAGTGGGTCTACAGGCCTAAAATTATCCGCGCCCACGGGTATGAGATCCCCCGAATACACGGTTGCGGGACCATGCTTGTTGAGAGAATACGTAACGGTGCACATGGGGCAACCCACATCTGGAGGATGATCGCACTCATCGCGGAACTTCATGTTCAGATCTGTTGGCAAAGGGATGAGACCGAGCCTGTGGGCTATGATTTCATCGAAAAGGGGAGTTGTGGAATCGTAGACTTTCTCTTCATCTCCCTGCATTGTTCTTATTTGCCCGTGGTGAAAAGTCACTTTGTGTATTGCCAATTTCGGAATGTCGTTAATCAGGGTTCTTCTAAGCGCATTTGCCACGGCGGGAGTTATCCCTTTTATTTCGAATTTTATGTACCTATCTTGCAACTCGAGAACGTTCAGCTCCATTTATATCCTCCTTCCTCTCTTGCCGCCGGGCTTTCTGGTCGTGTCGTGAGGTATAGGAGTTACATCCTCTATTCTCAGAATTTTCATTCCCGCTCTCGCCAATGCCCTAATGGCCGCCTGCGAGCCGGGCCCGGGAGTCAGGCTTCTGTTCCCGCCGGGCGCTCTTACCTTCACTATGATTTCAGTTATTTCCTTCTCTTTCAACTGCTCCGCAACCATTTCGGCAGCTTTCATTGCCGCATAAGGTGAGGATTCCTCTCTGTCAGATTTAACAACCATTCCGCCTGAGGCCTTTGCGAATGTTTCAGCCCCCGTGATATCGGTGGCCGTGATTATGGTGTCGTTGTGAGATGAGAATATGTGTACAACACTAACCTTCGATGCCATTATTCACCACCCTCCGGTACTTCTTCTTTATTCGCCTCTATTACCTGCGGGCGCATGGGGTGCATGTCGTCCGCCAATGGAGAATGCTTATGGTATTCAATCAATGGCTCCTCCTCTTTTCTAACTAAGTAGCCGGGTATGGTGACCCTTTTACCATTGATTGATATGTGTCCGTGAACTATGAACTGCCTTGCTTGCTTTGGAGTTCTGGCGAGACCTTTCATGTAAACGATGGTCTGCAATCTTCTTCTTAAAATGTCCTCTACTCCTAAAGATAGAACAGCATCTAGAGTTTCATTTCCCTCGTTGAGTATGCCCAATCTCGTAAGCTTTCCAAAAAGCTGCCTCTGTTGTTTTTCGGCCTGCTCGTCTCCGTACCTCAATTTTGCTTGTAGCATCCTTGCCTGAGCCCTGAAATTCCTCAAGAGCGATTTTGCCTTCCAGATCTCCCTCTTATTTTTAAGTCCATATTTCTTTTTGAGCTCCCACTCCTCCTTTATGCGCTCTGCTTCCCAGGGATGCTTAGGTGTGTCGTAAGTTTTCCTGTTAAATCTTGGATCTCCCATAACCTTCACCTCGACTTCTTCCTACTGACTCCTACGGCGAGACCTCTTCTTCCGTTGGACCTTGTGCGCTGGCCTCTCACCGTTAGACCTCTCTCATGCCTGATTCCTCTATATGCCCTTATTCTCTTGAGCCTGTTGATATCATCCTGCTTCTGAAGATCTAGATCCGTGGAGAGCAGGTGATTGTCTTCCCCCGTTATGTAATCTTTCCTGTGATTTCTCATCCAGGATGGAAGCAGGTCCTCTAGCTTCTCTTCCACTATGACCCTTATTTTCTCTATGTCCTCATCGCTGAGATTTCCTATCTTCTCTTTAGGGTTCATCTTTAACTCTCTAACTATACCCTCTGCTACCCTGTAACCGATACCCTTGATCCCCTGAAGGGCGTAGAGCAGCGGCCTGTTTCCATCAATATCCGTATTAGCCATTCTGACAATGTATTTGAACTCGGCCATGATTATCGCCTTAGTGCCCTAAAAACATTCCCATATATATCTATTTTCCCCTCATGGCTCTCCGTACCATCCCATGCTCCTCCTTATTGCGTCTTTCCATTTTTCGTACTTATTTTTTCTCTTCTCTTCACTCATTTCAGGTTCGAACAACTTCCCCTCCTCTGGGGGTTGAATATCATTCACCTTCATATCACCTATCCCTATTGCGCTAAGCATGGCCGCGCCCCTCGCCGTCATCTCTGTGATGTCGGGAACGAACACGGGAACATTGAGAATATCTGCTTGAAACTGCATCAGAAAATCATTGTTCGACATTCCCCCGTCGGCCATTATCTTTTTTATTTTCACCCATTTTTTCATTAGTTCCGCAATATCCCTAACCATGTATCCAATTGATTCCAGAGCCGCTCTCGTGATATTCTCTTTTTTCGTGTACGAAGTGATTCCTAAAATCGTGCCCCTCGCGTACGGATCCCAGTAAGGTGAGCCTAATCCAGCGAATGCGGGAACAAAGTAAAGGGAGGTTTCATCGCCCACATCCTCGCTCCAGAGCCCCATGCCTTTCAACCACTCCACCACTGAACCCGAAGAGAGAATTGAGCCTTCCAGCGCGTAAGTTCTCTCTCCGTCTATTCCCCATGCTACTGTGGAGAGGAGCCCCTTTTCCATGTGATTTTTCTTACCTGTATTCACCAGCATGAACGTGCCGGTGCCGTACGTGACCTTCATATCCCCTTCTTTAATCCCCCCTAAAGCTAAGAGCGATGATTGCTGGTCTCCAATCATTCCTGTTATCTGCACATTTTTTCCACCTATGTTTGTCTCTCCAAAAACGCCAGCGGAGTCTTCGATTTTCGGTAGAATATCTAGAGGGATTGAGAAAATTTCCAAAAGACCATCGTCCCACTCACCCTTTTCGATGTTGTACAACATTGTTCTCGACGCGTTGGTGTGGTCCGTTTTGTGCTCCCCGCTCATCTTCCAGAGGAGGAAAGAGTCTATAGTTCCAAATTTCAACTCGCCCATTTTGGCTTTTTCCCTCGCGTGGGGAACGTTATCGAGGATCCATTTTATTTTTGAAGCGGAGAAGTAAGAGTCCATCTCCAGTCCCGTTTTTTTCTTTATCTCCTCTCCGTATTCTTTTTCCAGCTCTTTCATCATATTTGCGGTTCTCCTGCACTGCCACACAATTGCGTTGTAAATGGGCTTTCCCGTGCGTCTGTCCCACAGAACTGTGGTTTCTCGCTGGTTCGCAATTCCCACTGCATCGATTTTTCCGTCTATTTCTCGAATAATAGAATTAAGGGAGTTCCAAATCTCCTCGGCGTTCTGCTCCACCCACCCCTCCTCGGGGTATTCACATCTAACTCTCTTTTTGAATAATTTAACTATGTTGAAATTCTCATCGAATAAACCAACTTTGAGATTTGTAGTTCCCGCATCAATTCCGAGATACATAGTTGTGTATAAAAAAGAGGTATTTACCTTTTTATGTGTATATCTACCTGTGGGTACGGAATTTCTATTTTTCTTTCCCTGAATTTCTCAACTATTTTCTCCCGTATGCTGCTCATCACTATCCACTGATTAACTAAGTTGTCTACCCATATGTAGAGGGTGAAATTCAAACTGGAATCCCCAAATTCTCTGAATACTACGTTTGGTGTGTACTTTCCTTCTTTCAAAACGTGAGGGTTCTCCTGAGCTACTTCTAATAGAGTTTCTCGAACTTTCTTTATATCGCTGTTGTACGATACCCCTACATCAATTCTTAGCTCCAATTTTGTGTCAGGTCTGGTGAGATTCGTAATTTTGTGATTGGCTATGATGTTGTTCGGAATATAGATTATTGTGTTCCCGAATATGTCGTAGAGCTTCGTGCTTCTGAGACCTACGTCTCTAACTTTGTAAACTTTTTCGTCGTTCTCTAAGATTATGTAATCTCCCACTTCCACCGAACGATCTAGAAGAATATGAATTCCCGAGAAGAAATTGGCCATGGTGTCCTGGGCGGCAAAGCCCAGTATGATACCCAAAACCCCCATGCTCGCGAGGAGAACGGTAACATCGACTCCGAATGCTTGGAGAATCATTATTCCTCCCAAACCAAGGATAGTCACTATGCCCACCTTTTCGAGGGCAGAAATCATGGCGCTTTCCATTCTACCCATTTTGTTCCTGAATCTGAACGCGTAATGAATGATCAAATCTCTGTAGATGCGGTACATTATCCAAGTCACGATTAGGATGGTCAGTACGTTGTAAATGAGGTATACATAGGAGATAAAATCAGTGGGGAGTGGAAATAGGAGAACTGAAGAGTATATTCCGTATAATACAATCCAAAGAACAACGGGTGTGTGGAGTATAGATAAAAGAGCATCATCCACTTTGGTTTTAGTGAGTTTAACTGCCCTTTTAAGCATCGCGAAGACCACGTAAACAACGAAGCCTATCACTGCCCAGAATATCAAGGCGTTGAGGAAATTCCCCCAGTATCCCCATTCCTCCGGAAAAGGTATGTGAAAATAAAAACTCTCGAATAGATGAACTTTGAAGTGAACAATCACGTCGATGCTTGCAGATTCAACGAGTTTCGTTGAGTTGTAAAAATCAACCACGAGGGTGAAATGCCAGTCTTTTTTGGTGGATACCCTGGGGGCAACGAAATCAACTATTACTTCCCTCGCGCTCCCCGGTTTCAGTATTCCGCTGGGTTGCTCGCTTTTTATTACCCACCCGTCGTAACTGGGAAGAATAACAGAATAGAAAAGAGATTCGTTCCTGTCGTTGAATACCGCAAAATTAACGCTAAAGCTCTCTCCCCCAGATACTGTTTTTTCAAAATTTTTGGGTGAAACTTGGGCGTTACCTTGGCCTATGAACGCCACGGAGCTCAATACGATTATGGCCACAAGGAGAGAGAACCTCAAATTCATTTTCAAAAAGATAACGGGAAGAAGTATAAAAAAATTACCGGAGGAAGAAAGATGCGAATATCAGGGACACTATGCTCATCAATTTGATGAGAATGTTCAAAGAAGGTCCTGCAGTGTCCTTCAGAGGATCACCGACTGTGTCCCCCACAACAGCCGCTTTGTGTGCGTCTCCGCCTTTTCCGCCGAATTCTCCCTTTTCTATGTACTTCTTTGCGTTGTCCCACGCGCCTCCTGCGTTTGCCATGTATATGGCGAGCAGGAATCCTGATGCTATTGAGCCGGCCAATACGCCTCCCACTGCCTTCGCACCTAATCCAGGGGTCACGCCCACCACTATGGGAACGATTATTGCGAGCAAGGTGGGAAGCATCATCTTCTTTATGGCTGCCTGCGTGGATATCTCTATGCATTTATTGTAATCAGGCTTGGCTTTTCCCTCTAAAATTCCTTTGATTTCTTTGAATTGTCTTCTGACTTCGTTCACCATGTCCTCCGCGGCCACACCCACCGCTTTTAGAGCCAATGCGGAGAAGAGGAAGGGCATCAGTGCGCCTATGAATATTCCCACGGTAACCGCCGGATCGGAGATGTCCATGGTCACATTTCCAACGCTGTTTGTGAATGTTGCGAAAAGCGCCAGCGCGGTTAGCGCGGCTGAGCCTATTGCGAATCCCTTACCTATGGCTGCGGTGGTGTTGCCTATGGCATCCAGACCCTCGGCTCTCTCGCGAACCTCTTTACCCAAATGCGCCATCTCCGCAATTCCAGCCGCATTGTCGGCGACGGGCCCATATGTGTCCATGCTGAGCGTCATACCAAGGGTGCTGAGCATACCAACCGCCGCCAGAGCGATTCCGTAAAGTCCAGCTAAGTAATATGCGACTAATATGGCCACGCTCACGGTTATTATGGGAATTACTGTGCTGAGCATGCCTACAGCCATTCCTGTTATCAGATTCGTGGCAGCACCGGTGGTGCTGGCCTTGGCGATTTCCTGAGTGGGCTTGTATTTGTCCGATGTATAATACTCGGTGGCGAATCCTATAACTATTCCCGCGAAAAGTCCGCTGATTAGAGCAATAAATATGTAGTACCACGGCACAGTCGTGTTGAATATGTGATACGTTGGTGATAGATAGTATATCGCTATACCTGCAAAAACCATCATGATAACGGCGCTGGTGATGACCCCCATGTTCATGGCTTTTGATGGGTCGTTATTTCTTAGAGCTACGACAACGGAGATTCCTATAAGAGAGGATATGATTCCAATGGCCGCTATGAGCAGGGGGAGAAGCACTTCTATTGATGATACCAATGCAAACATCACTCCTATGGCGATTGTGGCGATTATGGAATCTACATAACTCTCAAAGAGATCCGCGCCCATTCCTGCGGTGTCTCCAACGTTGTCTCCCACGTTATCCGCTATGACCGCAGGATTACGAGGATCATCTTCCGGAATTCCAGCTTCTATCTTACCAACCAGATCCGCGCCCACGTCGGCGGCTTTTGTGTATATTCCTCCGCCAACCCTTGCGAAAAGGGCTATGGAGCTGGCACCGAAGCCAAATCCAAACAGAATATTGGAAAGCTCAACGGTATTCACAATGTCTTTGAAAATTATGTACAAAGCGCTAACTCCGGCGAGGCCCAGACCAACGACGGTTAAGCCCATAACGGCACCGGATGAGAAAGCCACCTTGAGCCCGGAGCTAGTGTCCGTTTCCACAGCTTTGGCTGTTCTCACATTTGCGAGGGTGGCGATTCTCATACCCACATTACCGGCGAGAGCGGATAATATTGCTCCGAACACGAAGGCTATCCATGTGTATGCGCTAATCCCTTTGCTGAAGAGAGAACCGATGTAAAGAAGAATCGCTACCACTACGATGTATATTGACAGATATTTGTACTCAGCGTTCAAAAATGTCATTGCTCCATGCCTGATGTACCCTGCAATCTCAACCATCAGGCCTTCTCCCTGATCCTTTTTCTTCACGTACATTGCGAATATCAAAGCGATCACTATGGAAAGCAAACCTATTCCCAGCGCTATATATCCAATCATATTTATCACCCAGTGTCTGGTGCATACAAATATAAAATATAAAATTTACTGGCGAATTCTATCTCTAACCTTAATTGCCTTTCCCTTCTTCTCGTGAATCATATCGTACGAGTTCATCCTCGCTATACCCCATGCTCGCAGTTCTCCGTTATGCACGATAACGACTTCATCTCCTTCCCTTATTTCTTCACTTGCATTTATTATTCCCACGGCGAACACATCGCCCTCCGGATAGAAATCGTCTATTTCCACCACGTATTTTTTCTCTTTAAGCAATTCTCTGGCGCTGCTTTCCGCTAGGGTCAGCATACCCCTCTTTATGTCGAATCCGAAATACCGAGATTTTCCCTTTTTGATGTCCACCCTCGGAAACCTTCCATGAATTCTCACGTCCGAGAAATCGTCGCAGCAGGAAAATTGAAATCTCGCTAGGGATGAGAAATTTTCTTTCATAATCTCATGCCACGGCACATGATAATCAAGTTTTTTTGTCTCTTCCGCCAATTTTTCCAAATTCATATTCCAAATCATGGTGGCCCCATGCTCTTTCAATATATCTTCCAAAAATTTCATGCTTTCCGGGAGATACGAGATGACAGCTTCGTAGCTGAATTTTTCCAAGTACCACGAAAGCATTTCTCGAAGCATTTTTTTCTCCTCTTCGTACCAGTGTCCAATCACAGGGATATCGTAATTTTTTGCAGGATATATCATTTCCAGTTCTCTTGGAACTATGCCGAGAGGGGAAGTGAGAATAACTTCGTGCATGGTGGATTTTGTGTATCTCTTCATAGTCTTATGGCTCTTCGACTCCGAATAGGGCTTGCGGGCGGAGCATGGAATAAGCAGAAGGTATTTTCCATACCCGGGTTTTTTATACCTCTCTTTCAATCTCTTCTGCCATCTCACAATATCTGGGCGGTGCAGTGATAGGAGGCTCACGGCGTTTAGCGATGGAATATATGATGGATAGAACATCTCCTGCTTCTCTTGATATTTCAAATCCAAGTACCTTAAAATCTCCTGGCTTTTATTGTCCGGAATTCCTTCCACAAGTTCTCTTAGTCTGTTCTCTTTGAACGTGTTCAGGGTCATTTGAAAGATGATATCTGAAGTTCCCGAAGTGCAATTCTCCGATTCGCCCCATAAATTGTAGCAGCTCAGTTTCTCCATGCAGTCGTCGAACACATCATAACCGAGATAAAAAAGAACGGGATAGAGATTCGCAGGAACTCCGGGGGCGTAGAAAATCGCCCCGTATCCGTATTTTTCCCTTATTTTGATTGTGTAATCCACGAATTCTCTTGTATTCCTTAAAAGATCATTGATGTTGGGAATCAGGTAGAAATTCTCATCTATTTTTATCTCTCTCTGCCCAACGCTCGCTGGATATAGAATTTCGCGCTTCACCTCTCTCCCCAAAATTATTTCTTTGGAATTCTCAAAGACTATATCTTCTCCGCATTTGAGAAGAAGAGGCGTTTTAAAATCCAGCTCCGTTGATTTTGCAAATGAAAATCTTTTGCTTAGCATATTAATCAAACTTAAACTCCTGTCCACATACTCTGCATTTTTTAATCCTCTTAGCGCATGGCACATGGTATGTTGCTCCGCAGTTGTCGCAGATCACCATGTCCATCCCCGGAAGTATCGTGCCGCGGCAGAATGCGCATTTCACCTTCTCTTTGGCCTTTTCTATGTGATATCCTTTGCTCTCCTCTACTTCTTCTTCCATTTCTATAATTAACTCCTCCAAGATGTTATACTCCTTGCCGTCGAAGCGGTAGTACTCTCCCGAGATGGTTATTTTGTTCCCTCTTCCTTTTTCCAAGAATACGTCAATTTCCTCCCGGGTGCCTTTCTCTACCTTTAGCAGCTCAACCGGTTCATTGGATTCTAAGGCACCTTTCAATTGTATTTTAACATTCTGAGCATCAGCATCACCTTTATTTTCCAGTATAAGTTTTGCTGCGTATTTTCCATCACTTTCCTCCCCTATTTCTAAAGAAATGTCCAGATTTGGTTCTAGGGAATCAATCATCATGTTCAGCTTTGATCTAAGGTCATCGAGCTCAAGTTTTGCCTTTTCCATGTCATTGGGTGCTTTTTCCTCTATTTCACGCAGTTTGGTTATTAAATCTCCCACCTTCAATCCGAGAGAGAGCGCGAACCTTAAGCGATCTTTTACCTCTTCCACCCTCTTGCTGAAATCTTCCATGAACACTTTGTATCTGGCGAGGAAGTCGTTGGTTTCGCGGTAAATTTTGATTGCTTCCGCATAATTGCCAACTTTCCTCATTTTTTCGATTCTCTCCACGTACTCTTTGGCCTTTTCTTTGCTGTACTCCCCCACTCTCTTATTTACCCTATCCTCCAAGGATTTTATGTATTCATCTAAATATCTCTTGAAGTTGTTCTCGATATTTTCAAGCATTCTAAAAATCTCTTGGTAATCTTTTTCCTCCATCATCGAAAGAATCTCGTAGAGCTTTGAGTGGTATTCGTCCATGTTCACTCCGTACTTCTCATACTTATCAAATTCTGCTTTGAGTTCCTCTACCTTCTTCTTTATAAGAATGGGCATGAATTTCTCCATCCTCTCATTGAGCATTGAGGCGTATTCGAAGAATTTGGTGTAATCCTTTGCTCTATACTCCCGGAGCTTCATGTCCGCCTGCTCCAAGTCAATGCCCACATCCACATTGAGCTCTTTGAATATCCTTTTCCTTTCTGCAAATTCCTTCATTATGCGATCGCTAACATCAGCAAGCTTCTCGTTGAGCTCTTTCTTCATCTCGCTAAGTTTTACCTTTATCTTCTCGTATTCCCCCTCCTCAAATAGCTTGTCCATCTCCCGCATACGCTCTTTGAAATCCTCCTCCAACCCTATTCTCTTAATGAGCGTGCTCATCTTGCTGTAAGCGCTCTTGTACTTGTTCACAGCGTCGATCATCAGAAGCTTTGCATCGGTGTAGCATTGATCCACTAATTTTAGCGATTCTTGATAGTGCATGTTCTTGAACTCCTCTTTGGCCTGATTGAAGAGCCTCAGAACATCCTTCACGTCCATGCCGAGGCGGTGGGCCTTCATCACCATGTCCCTGATCTCCTTGTTCTTCTCCTTTATGTAGTTAATAATCCTCTCAATCTCCGAGACCTTGTCGCTTACCCTCATGGATCTCTCTATGGATTGCTCGTAGAGCCCTTTGAGGAAGAGCTTTTTGGCGTATTCGTACTCCGTTATTATGTCCTTCGGGAGAATCTTGTTCATTGCTTTGATTTTCACTTCCAATCTTTTCAGAATTCCGTATGCGGTGTTCTTCTGTATTTCGTATTTTTCTATCTCGCCAACGGCGGTCATCACTTTGTTGAGAGCTTCCACATATTCCTTCTCCTTCAAGTTGGACTTGGCCTTATTAAGTATGCTCTCGGGAGCAGTTACATCTTCGCCCCTTCTCCTCCGAGCATCCAATTCTTTTTCAACGTTTAAAATTAAGGAGCGTACCTTCTTGTAAAGTGCATCTTCTATCTCCTTCGTTATCCTATTCGTTTCTTTCTCGACCTTCTCCATGTCCGAGTACTTGGAAAGTTCTTCCAGCTCCTTGTTGTACTTCGACACATCTATGCCAAGGGAAACTGCCATATCCATGTATTTCTTTATCTTGCTCTGCAGCTTTGCCATCTTTTCGTTTCTCTCGTAAACTGCCACGATTTGAGATTCCAGCTTTTTGAGTATGTATAGTGCGTCTAAATATCTTCTCTTTATGAACAGGTCCTTGGCGTTTTCCAGCTCTTCCATATTTATGTTGAGCTCGTAACCTTTACCGCGGGCATCGTAAATGTCCGTTTCGATTTTTCCTATGTAATCCGTCAAAATGGTTTCCACATGCTCGCGAAGCTCGGATAATATCTTTTCCCCATATTCTACAAGATGGTCGTATTTCATGTCCTCGTACCTGTTGTAGAACTCCTTTGTCTTCCTCTTGAACTCGTTCCCTAAACCAAGTTCCCTCATTACTTTCCCTATGTTGTCCATTTCTTTGCGGAGCTGCTCCACTCTCGCTCTGTTTTCCATGCTCTCCGCTTTGGTTATACATTCAATTGAGAGCTTTTCCGCCTCCTCGAACTCATTGTTTTCGAACTTCTTCTTCGCGTCCACCAAGAGCTTTGCAATCTCGCTCACGTTGCCCCCCATGTCCTTGAGCTTTGCCACAATTTTTGCTGCATTCACCAGCTGAGAATAAGCTCGCTCCGCCTTATCTCTGAGGTTCTTCGCCCTGTTCTTTGCCTCCATGGAGTACTTTATTGCCCCTTCGTAATCCTCCTTCTCTATGCTATCTTTCGCTCTCTTTAAGAGATCCATGATTCCCTGTTTCCCTATGTCCACGCCGAGTCTTTTGGCCGCCGCTGCAATTATCTTGGCTGAATCAAAGACATCCTTGGCCACGAGGCTTTCAAGATTTTTTAGCGCCTCCTTTCCCCTTGAGATGTAATCTTCTACCTTTACCACGTCTTTTTTCTTCAGGGAGATTTCGGCCCTTTCGATGTAGCTTAGAACTTCGGTGGTGTTTCCTCCCGCGGCATGTAGGAATTCCACCTTTTCCCTCATCTCGTTTATCTTCTTCTGGTACTCCTTCCCCTCCATCTCAAACATAATTTCTTTCATAGTAGCTATCTCTTTGAATACACTCTCCAAATCCCCCACTTCAAAATACTCATTTATCTTTTTGAATGCCTCATTTAGCCGCGAATCTTGATACTTTTTCGTCTTCTCCTTCAATTCCTTTATATGATCCTCTATTCTGGTGTACAAATCCTCCTCCACCTTTCTGAGCGCTAAAATTGCATCCTTGTAGTTTTCGTCTGTTATCTGAGATTTTGCATCTTCCATGCTCAAATTTAAATCCTCTACCGCGATTTTCTCCTCCTCCGCTTTCTTTATGATTTCCGAGAGATCGTTGTAGAGAGACTGTGCGATATCTCTGAGACTTATCTTTATACCAGCAATTAACTCGTTAAGCAATTTCTCCGCTTTTTCCGGGTCCTTCTCGATTGTTTCTTCAATCTCTTTGACGGATTCTTCTACGCCTTCTAAAATTATGTTCTCTTTTTCCAGGTCTTTGATTTCTGCTTTCAACCTCTTTGTTTCTTCCTTGAGCTGATTGTAGAGGTCCTTCTTCCTCTTTACCATATCGATTGTTTCCAGAACTATATCGTAGGCCCTTTTGTTTTTTCCTATCTTCAAAAAGTTCCTCGCGTTGTCAATCTTCTTCAAAAATGGATTTATATCAATACCATGCTCCTTCGCGTCCAAAAACAATTCGCGGGCCTGCTTGATTACCTCCATGACCCGCTGAAACTTCATCTTCTCCGCTTCCTCGGTGGCTTTCTTTATCAATTCAACAGCGCCTTCGAAGTCATCCTCTTGGTACTTTTTGCTTGCATCTTCTAGGTACTTGGAAGGCCCCGAGATATCCAGCTCCATCCCCTTTCCTTCTTCTACTATTCTCTTGGCTATGTCGTAGAGCTTCTTGAAGAAGAAATCGAATAATTTTTTAGCGTTTTGCAGGTATTCGTCGGCGGCCCTTATGGCCCCCGAGTAATTTCCGGAATTGAGCAACTCCTTTATCTTATCCTCAGCGGTTTTATCCACGGGTAGATTGAAATGAGCGGAACTGGCGATTTCTATTATTTTGTGGGTCTTCTCAATTTGCTCATTGACTCTCTTACCAATTTCCTCCTCAGCCTTCTTCTGTATTTCTTTCAATTTCAAAAGGGTCTCTTCGTCCTTCTTCTCCGTATCTATTTTCCCAACTTCATCCTTAACCCATTCCATGCCGGGAATTGTGGATATAACTTCGTCGAGTTCTCTGAGGGTGTGGTTTATGCTCTCCTCCATGACCACGTTCAGCTTCTCGCGGGTCTCGTTTAAAATTTCAAAACTTCTGTCGGGGTCTTCCCTTATTTTCTCATCGGCCTCGCTCAAATCCGCCTTAATCTTAGCGGCATCTTCTCCGGAGATGGAATCCAATATTGTCTCAATTTTCTTTTTTTCTTCTTTGTAGAGCTCTTCAACTTTGTTTGTTATTTCTTCGTGGAGCTTCTCGAAAATCTCTATGGCTCCGTCCATGTCCTTCATGTCGTATAGTTCCTTTCCCTTGTCGTACTCTTTTTTGAACTCATCAACGGGAATTTTTCCTTCTAAAAGGGCGAATCTCTTGTCTATACTCTCCATTAATTTATCGCATTTTTCCTTCTTTTCCCTAAGCATTTGGGCTTTTTTCTCGAGTTCTTTTTCCAGTTTCAGTCGGCTCAGATACGGAGTTGGCACTTTCAAACCTCCATTATAGTAATGGGAATTTCCGATTTAATATTTTACCTCACCTCGAACACTTCTTTGCTCTCTTTTATTACCTTCTTTTCCTCTAAGAAAGGAAGCTTAATTCCTGTGAGAACTACTAAGATTCTCATCCTGCCGAAGTACTCGGGGTCCACGCGCGCGCCCATGGAAATCTTTGAGTTCTCCTTGAGGAAGGAGGAAATGGTGTCTACGGTTGAGTATATCATGTTGAGCGTCGCATCCTCTCCCACTGTCATGTGAATGAGCGCCCCGTCGGCGGTGCTGTAATCCACATTGATGAACGGATTGTTTAAAGCGTCCGTTACGATTTTCCTTATGTTATCGATTCCTCCTTCACTTATGAGAAGCGTGGACATGTTTCCGCTCTCCATGATATACCTCAAATCTGAGATGTCGATGTTGATTAGTGAGGGCTTGGTTATTATGTCAACGAAGGACATTATCGCGTAGCTAATGAGTTGATCCATCACCATGAACGCCTCGTTGAGAGGACGATTTGGCACGATGTCGATGAGTTTTTCATTCTCCAACACAATAACAGTGTTTGATTTCTCCGCTATTTTTTTCAAACCTTCTCGAGCGTACTTCACCCTTATCTTTTCGATTTTGAATGGCAATGTGACAATTGAAAGAACCATGGCCCCCTGCTTTCTTGCGATGTCCGCTATCACAGGGGCTGCGCCGGTGCCCGTCCCTCCACCCAATCCGGCGGTTAGGAACACTATGTCCGCACCTTTGAAAAGCTCTGCAATCTTCTCCCTCGCCAGTATGGCGCTTCTCTCCCCCTCCCCCACGCTTCCTCCCGTGCCGCTACCTCTCCTCGATTTCAGGAGAACTTTGGTGTCGGCATCAATCATTCTTAAATGGGGGGCATCGGTATTGATTGCGATTGTGTGCACATCTAACCCCAATGTTTTCATCCTCCATATTGCGTTGCAGCCCGCGCCCCCGACTCCCACAACTAAAATGTTTGGTTTATTCACATGTCCGTGGATATCGTATTCGCTATAGTCGGTAACTCTCCTCAACAAAGAGGTGAAGCTCATTTTTCGGCCTCCTGCTTTATCTTCTCCATCTCTCCCCTAATTTCCTTCGCAGCCGCTTTGGATATGACGTTGCGCACATATTCCTTAACTGCAAGGCGAATTGCATCGTCCAAGTCCACCGCCTCCACGTCCCCTGATTCAACAAGCTCCAGAAGCAATGCGACGGTTTTTTTGGGTAAATCCACGTTCACCCTCTCTATGTTCTGGGGCGCGAATTTTGTCGCCAGAAATTCCTCAATTGCGGCTCTAACCACATCGGATATATTTTTATACTCCCCGCTATCAACCAATTTCTGAAGCTTATCAGTTGCGGCTTTGGAGAGGCGTATAGTAATCCTCGCCGAATCAGACATTTTTTCTCACTTCCAAATGTTTTGTCTGACATAAAGTATGTTGTAGGTCGTATAAATACTTTTTCCCCGCTGAAATAAAAAATTATGGTGCGGCCAGAAGTTCTTGGCCCTCTGGCATGAGAACGCCGTAATGCCTGAATGGAAGCACATCCACCTCTAATTCCACTATTTTCGCGTTCTTAGCACCAATTTCCCTTACCTCGTTTTCGATTATTTCTCTGCTAACATTTCCCTCCAGCCATGCCAGCCTGTACCCCGGATACTTTTTCTTCACGTTCTCATTCACCAATTCCACGAAGTTGTTTATCGGTTTTTCTAAGAATTCTTTACCCGCCCTAATTTCTATTTTGTCAGACATTTGTATCACCCATGTGTGACATAGTAAAAGAAGTATATAAAAATTTTCATCGGGGGAAGCGAAAAGATGATTAACCCCTTTTCATTTTACCGATTATGCGATTGTACGACTTTAAGAGAGGGCACAAAAAAACAGCCGAGGAAATCGAGGCAATAATGAAGGAGATGTTCGGAGAAGTGAAGAAAGAGGGAGATAAGATGATATCATCGTACAAGGGCCTGGAGAGAATCGAAGTTTGGTTAGAAGGAAAAAAATTGGCTGCGGAGACCACATCGAAGAAGGTGGATGATAAGGAAGCAATGGATACCCTGAGAACATGGAACGATTTTCTGTTCCGCGTCACGGGTTATACGGCTAAAGAGAGAAAGAAAAAGATGACCAAGAATTGAATCATCGTAAAAAGCAGTAGAGTTTGTAAAGGAATCTCAATACGATTCTCTTTTTTCCCCTGAGAAGTTTTTCCACTGTATTTTTAGCCACTTTTTCCGGGTAGAGCATTATTTTCTCTATGTTTTTGGTTGGCATGTTTGCCTTTTTGAAGAATGCGGTTCTTGTGGGTCCTAAGAGAAGATAGGAGATTTTTATGTTTTTCGTATTCTCCCTTTGCAGCGGGCGGGTGAAGTGCTCCACTATTTTCCTTACCTTTAGGTAATCATTAGCAAAATCAATAGAGAAATTAACCGCCCCGAGAGCTCGTTGGCTGTTTTTTCAATATCTCTTCATTCTTCGCGACTATTATCACATTATATCCTCTCTTTTGCAATTCTTTCGCCATGTGGTATCCGATTCCGCTGCTTCCTCCTGTGACGAGGCGTACATGCCGCGGGTTTAATTCCTAAAACTTTAAATTCCTGTGTTGATATCTCTTCACCATGGATGAAATGGATGCTCTGAAGTATTTCAACAGGGAAGATTATGTGCGGGCCTTGGAGATGTATCTGGATATGTTGGAAGAGGCCGAGAAAAACGAGGATAGAGAGAAAATTGCATACAACGCCAACTTCGCAGGTCTATGCCTCTATTTCATGCACCGCCACGCCGACGCGCTCAAGTACTTCCAAATAGCCTTGGACAACACGGAGGGTGAAGAAAATCGAAAAGTGAGGGGCAACATGGACGAGGTGGGGCGTTTTGTGGATAGAATAGAAAGGGATACGAGGGAAATAGAGGAGAGATTGGAAGTTGAGGAGGATGAGAGAAATAAGGGAATTCTCCTTAGTAATCTGGGCATATTGAAATTCTTTCTGGGAAAGGATGATGAAGCCGAACTAAGTTTTAAAGAGGCTGAGAGAATATTCAAAAAGTTAGGGGATAAAATTGCCCTTGGGGCCATTTACACCAATTTTGCAATGCTCTACAACGACATGAGAAAGTTGAATTACGCGTATTTAGCTTTAGACATATTCATCGAAGAAGGGCACATCAAAGGGCAGATAGACTCTTATCACACCCTTGCGATGTACTATTTGCATCAGGATGAGCTGGAAGAGGCTTTTTACTTCATAAAGAAAGAGCTTGAATTGGTGGATCAGATAAACGACAGGGAATTGAAAAAGAGGGTTTACGAGCTTGCTGCGGATCTTTCAATGGAGATGGGAAACGTAGACGAAGGAATGAAATTCACTGAGAAGGCGTCGGGAGTTTAACTCGATATATTCCACTTTCTTCCGAGAATTCTACCACGTTATGTTTCATTAGCACTCCCACGTTGTTTTCCACCATGGACGGATTCACGTTGAATATGAGCGATAATATTTCGGTGTCGAGTCCATCCGATTCGAACAGGGCCTCGAAGAACATCTTGGGGAAATGAGCCACGGGGAGCGTAGAATAAATTTTGTCGAATATGAAGTACTCCTTCACATCCCTCCTTTTGAATATCCTCGGGGGAATCTTGCCCCAGCGGAAATCCGCGATAACTTCATTGTTCACAATATTCAGATCCACCTTGTACCTTCTCTCTTTGGAATACGAGAGAATTCTAACCACGTATGGAACCACACCCTCTTTTATCAACTGGAAAAATTTCTCTGGTGTGAGAAGTCCGTAGGCTCCAGAGGGATGAGATCTTTCCACGATGAATCGAACCATAACCTTCTGAAACGGAGGGTTTTCCAGAAGCCATCTCTGCGGATTAATTTCGCCGTCCATTACCCTTATGGCACCTATCCCGTTTGGAAGAATTCGCAACTCTTTCACGGGGTCGTTGAAATGCCACTCTCCCCATTTTTTCGGGGCGGAGAAAACGATTTCCAAAGCTTTCATTTTTTTGTCCATGAACTCGTACAAGTTCTCGTAGGGCTTTCCGTTGAATCTGAACATTGTATCCATCAGGGGTTGGTATTTCATCTGCTTTACTTTCAGATATGTTCTCTCGTATTCTTCTTCGTCGAAGTTATTTCTCTCCATGAATTCTTTGAAGGGATCCATCATATCACCAGTTTTTTCTCCACCGTGGAATAGAATTCATCACACCTCACCCCTTCAATTTTGCAGTAAATTAGCGTGGCAACTTCAATTGTGACATACCTTGCCTCTTTTTTGATCCTGTTGATTTTCATTAATGCTTCTTTCCTATTTATTTTTATCTCTTTGCATATTTTGTCGAGCATAACCGTGAAAATATCCTGCGGTACGGTGTATTTATCCACCATTTCTTCGGTTATTTTAAAATCTAAAGGTATTATTCCGTCCAGCTCTAAGGTGGGGACATACTTCTCGCCTTTCTTTTCGAGCAAATTAGCCTCTACGCACGTCTTAAACAATTTTCTGGCGCTATCTGGCGAGATCCAATTTTTTGTGTAGGATAAAAATTTCACAAAGTCTTCCTCGTCTATCTCGTTTCCCCTGTTGCGCACCACCGACATTACCGCCAGTCTTAAGGTTTCCAAGGGCACACCTCCCTTCCTCGCATCACGTATTTTTCCCCCCCTTCTATTTCGTTCGCCATATTTTTCGGCACTATCACCTTCTCTCCCCCTTCCTCTAAAAATGATGAAATATGTTTTGGGTAAATTGATTTCATTGCCACGTTTTCAGTTATGTTGAATATCTCTTCGATTGGATCCCACATATAAACCCCGGTGATTACCGAAACCTCAGCATCGGAAACTAGAGCATCGATCACGTCCTCCACCCTGCGCGGCGCAGAATCAATCCAGATATCGAATATGCCCGAGAGCTCGCGATACACTTTGAAGTTCATCTCCCTTCCGAAATAAGGGTCAATGTCCAAAAGATAGAGCTTTGTGTCTTCGCATGACTCGATAAAATCTTTTATTTTCATCCCATCAATACGCTTTCTCCTTACCGTATGCACTTTTAGGCAATTCACGATTACTGATAATTTTCACTCATTTAATACTTTCCTCCTCAAATTTCGAAGGGGGCGGCATCTCGTATTTTAGCCAGTAGCCGCAGTGGGGGCAGTAATTCCATGAATCCTCGATTTCCCTATGGCAGTTTGGGCATTTTTTCTTTTCGGAGAGAAATGCAAGGATGAGCACGGGAATATACGCGATGATTACTATGGCCATAACAATTAGATACCAAGGGAAACTCTCGCTGCTTTTCTCCTTCGTTACGAAGTTATTCGAGTCTTCGTATCCGCGGTACCAACTTTCTTTGTACGGTAAAATCCTAACATCCGAAATCGTGTATCCTCCTTCTTCGGGAGATACTCCCACATAGTAAGATGGGTGAAATGCGCTGAATGTTTGATTGGCCGTGGATTCCATATAATAGTAAATTTTTCCGTCGTAAACGTAGTAATCCCGCAGATATCTAGCTAGTGGATTTGTGAGATTCACCCTGTCGAAATGCACACCCACGGCCACATGCCCAACGGTGCTGCCGTCGGTGATGTTCATGACAATCAATACAACATCGTAGCCCAAATGATGAGATAAAGATGCTAAAAGCAAAGATTTGTCCTCACAATCTCCTGTTCCAAGAACAAGGGTTTCCAGAGGAAATTGATAATAGTCGTAGAATCCATCCACCACGAAATCATCCATGTACTGAATGGTTTCCTGCACAAAGGAGAGAATGAAATTCAATCTGGTCAGGTTGTCGTACCCCTCCTGTGTGGCTATGTAATTTAGGCTCTCTGCCAAATTCCTTATGTTCTCGTCGTTGGACGTTAAAAAATACTGCAAATAAGAGAGATTGAAGGCATAGCGGTACGCTCCTGGAAGAGCTCGATAGTAAGCGTAATCTTTCTGAGGAATAAGCAATTCTATATGCCATGTGTTCCCATTCTTGCTCACCTCGCTCCCCGCCTTCCCGTCGGTGAGCTTCATTGTGAGAGTGAAATGCTCTTCTTTTCCACTCTCCGGATTCGGAGTGAAGCTCCAAGAGTAATTCTTCTCCGATATCACAGCCCCGTGGGAAATTGGAAAAAGAGAAATGGATATAAGAACGATTATTAGAATCAAATGCATAATTTTCATTGCTCCCCCTCCTTCAACCGAGATCCGCAGTGAGGACAGAATTCCCAAGAAGAGCTTACAGGCGCGCCGCAGTGCGGGCATTTTTCATCCATTTCTTCTTTTCTCTTATTTTTTCTGTAATCGTAGAAGCTTACTCCAATGGCAGATATCGAAAACGCCGCCCCTATAATAATTGCAATTGTGCCGTTGGATTCTCCGTATTTTAACACCACCTGCACGTAGCCCTGCGAGTTCACGTTTGCAATCACAAAATAATATGTTCCGCTTTCCGGCGGAACAAATGATATGGTTGTGTTTTTAACGGTATCAGAATAAATGCTATCCGTGAAATTGCTTTTCTCGATTCTATCATAAGAAGTTTCGTTCATTATGTAGAACGTGAAATAATCGGTGCCCTTCAACTGAAATGTGTAACTTATGCCCTTATTCATTGAGAAAACGAAGGACTTAACCTCCCCCGGCCCCATGGTCACCACCGCCGATTGAGGATTGTAGAGCCCCCCCAAAACTATTGCTATTAATCCAATGACCATAAGGATTAATGATGCGAGCTTCAAAGAGTTCATAAGGCACATTATATTTTCTTCGATTTAAAGATTTTCAAACCCTTTCCATTTCCATGGAGAAGTTGATGCTCCTGGCGGAATGGGTCAAAGCGCCCATTGATATGATGTCCACATTGCACCTCGCGTATTTTTCTATATTTTCTTCCGTGATTCCCCCCGATACTTCAACTAACACGTTGTATTTTCCCTTCAATTTTTCAGCAATTCTGCAAACTTCCTCTGGGCTCATGTTGTCGAGCATAACTATATCCGCCCCCAATTCCGCCGCTTTTAATGCCAGCTCCTCGCTATCCGCCTCCACTTCTATTTTTTTGGTGAAACTAAGGTCTTTCAGACGCTCCATAGCCTCATCGAGAGATATCAGAGAGAGATGGTTGTCTTTAATCATCACCATGTCCCCTAAGTTCCAGCGGTGCGTATCCCCGCCTCCGATTTTCACCGCAATCTTATCTAAATAACCCCAGAGGGTCTTGCGGGTGCAGGCCACTCGAACATGGGGATTTATTTCTTTCACCTTTTCCACTATTCTCATAGTTTTCGTGGCAATGCCACTCATCCTTCCCAATATGTTGAGTACCGTTCTTTCCGCCTTTAAAATTTCCCGCGCGTCGCCCCGGATTTCCATTACCACGTTCCCTTTTTTGAAATGAGCTCCATCTTTCATTCCCTCTGCTTCCAAATTCAATTTTTTTAGTTTCTCCACGATGTAGGATGAGCCCGCCAGAACGCCGTCTTCCTTCGCAACGATTTTTCCCCGCGCTTCCGTGCCCTCGGGAATGATGGAATCGGAGGTCAAATCCCCGAAAATGTTGTCCTCGTTGTAGATTTTCCAGAACATCAGGAAACCTCCAGCATCCTCTCGATTGCTCTCTTCGCCCTCTCCGCGATATCCGGATCCACCTTCACAACGTATTTTTTCTCCTTCAAACTGCGGTATATGTTCTCGAGGGTTACGTGCTTCATGCCGAGGCATATGGCATTCTCCCACGCTGGCACGAACTCTTTGTCCGGGAAATCTAACTGGAGCCTCGAAACCATGTCCCTTTCGGTGACGATAACGAATCTCTTCTCGTTGCTGTTCTTCACGTATTTCACCATTCCCCCTGTGCTTGCTACTGCGTCTCCTATCTTTCTTATCTCCGGTGGGCACTCGGGATGCACCAAAATCTTTCCATCCCGCGGTATAGAATCCACATCGAATGAGGTATGAACGTAGCAATGCCCCTCGGGCGGAAGCGGGATTATTTTTTTATCGGTATGCTCCTGAACATGGGAAGCTAAATTGGCGTCTGGACCGAAGAGAATAACTTCGTTTGGAAGGCTTTCCACAACCTTAACCGCGTTTGCGGATGTGCAGGTTATGTCCGCCTCGGCCTTTGCCTCGGCGGTGGAATTCACATATAGAACCACGGCCGCCTCCGGATATCTCTTCTTGTATTCTCTCACCCTTTCTCCAGTTAGGAACTTTGCCATCTCGCAGGTTGCCGCTTTGCTGGGTATGAGAACCGTTTTATCCGGATTGATTATCGCCGCTGTCTCGGCCATGAAATCCACGCCTGCAAAAACTATGTAATCCGCGTCAACGTTCTTTGCTTTTCTCGCCAATTCTAAGGAATCGCCTTTGAAATCAGCAATCTCCTGAACGTCTTTTCTTTGATAATTGTGAGCTAAGATTATTGCGTTCATCTCATCTTTCAATTTTTTTATTTTCTCTTTGAGTTCCATACTATCACGCTCCTATTCTCACGGTTGAATCTAAAGATTCTAAAATGGAAATGGGAGAGAGGGCAGCTAAATAACTGGTCTTCGGGTTCATCTTCGACGGCTTATTTCTCACTTCTATACTCGCACTCCCGAATTCCCCTTCCAAATAGATTTTGTGTATGTTTTCTTTCACCTCTGGATCAACGTACACCTCCACTTCCACGTCCACACCAGTGGCAATCATGAGGAGAACAGTTACATTGGTGCTTTTTGGGAATTTTTTGATTGCATCCTCCGCACATCCTTTGAAAACTAAGGTTCGAGAGGTGCAGTCCACGCCGAGGGTCTTGCAATTCTTCGTGGATACGATTTTCGCTTTTTTTATTCCTGCAATCTTCGCAGCTCGTATAATATCTAGACCCCCTATCGCCCCCGAGGGAATGTAAATTTTTACGTTTTTCTCCTTGCTTTTCGCGAACAATTTCTCCCTGAATTCCCGATCCACGAGGCCACCAACGCTCATCACGAGGAGGTCTTTTCCAGCGTTTACTATTTTCATGGCGTAATCTCGCACCGCCTGCGGGGATGCGGCTTCAACGACTAAATCCACCTTTTCCAAAAATTCATCTATCGAGGATGATGATTCAATTCCCAGAGAGGAACATTTTTCATGCTTCACATCATAAAGGGCCACGATATCCTTCCTTCTTGAGATGATTTCCTTGGCGATTGCGCCGCAGCCGATTATGCCTATTCTCATTTAACGCACCTTCTCTATGTTTTCGAGGGGATAATGCGAAATCGAATTTTAAACTTCTTATATTGGTGTAATTATGATGTCCATCATGAAATCAAAAATTGCATATGCTTATAAATAAATATCTACAAAATGTATAAATACTTCGATTGCATTGTGATATTGGTGAAAGTTATGAAGAGGGTAGCAATGGTATGGGTTCTGGCAACCTTGGTTATGGGTATGCTATTAGTGAGCAGCTTTGCACACGGGGAAAATTTGACGTTCTCCCAAACAGCGGCAGCTGGTGATGCGCCTGACGGAAATATAGATATAGTGAAGGTGAGTGGGAATTACGATTCCGGTTACCAGTATTTCTCCATAGAAACGAGAGATTCCGGATTTTCCACACCTCCTACTGATACGAGCTACACATTCACCATCGATGTGGAAGCGGATGTGAACGGAGAGGACGTTACCGAGTACGTTTACATCACTCTGATGTGGCAGAATAATGGAGGAAATATTACACATGCTTACACATATACAACGCATAATGGGGGCGGAGGGACACTCGCGGATAGCGATGTGCAGATAAGCGGCTCAAAGGTCACTGTTAGAGTTCCTGCGATGCTCTTCCAAAACGTGCAGGTTTACAACGTGGAATTTACCTCTGGAGCGCTTGGCAACGGTTATTCCTATGATCAAGTGACCTATTATACCTCTGGTGGCAATTCCGGCGGAGGAACCAATGGAGGAAGCGGAGGGGGCAGCACGGGCCCAGACTTTTCCTCTTACTTGTGGGTAGGTGGTATGGCTAGCATAGCTTGCTGGGCTATATGGATTATAATTTGGATTTTTGTGGCACTCTGGGCATATAAGGATGCGAAGAAGAAGTGCAACAGCAGCCCGATAGTGTGGTTTTTGGTTGTATTATTCCTTAACCTTCTTGGGTTGATAATATACGTTATCGTGGTAAAGGACGAGTGCCAGAAGCAACAGGCCTATGTGCCGCCGCCACCGCCTCAATAATTCTTTTTATTTTTTATATCCCATTTTGTAAGCAACGAAATCTAAATACTGCGGATAAAATTTCTCTTCCACGATGATTTCGTAGTGAACTTGCTTCGCACCTTTCATGCATATGACTCTTTCCATGGTATCATCTATTTCCTTCACGGCTTGAGCGTAAAAAACTCCGTAGACCATTTTTGGATCCTGAAACAGCGAAGTTCTCCACAGATTCTCCATCTTCTTTATCTTATTCTCCACCGAGAGGTCGTCCACTTTAATGAAGAGGGAAAACCAGAAAATCTCCTTGCTGAACGGCCTGTTGATCATAGGATAAGCTTTCACCACGTCCTCCTCTTTCATCCTTTCCCATCTTTTGGAAATGGTTTTCGCCGATAATTCGATTTTTTTGGAAAGTTCTGAGAAGGGAATACGAGCGTTGTCCCGCATGGCCAATAGGATTTTCCAGTCCAAGTTATCGAGCATGTAGTTTCCCTCTTTCCTGTGCCTGTAAACTTCCACCGAATACGCGCCGGTGAGTTCTTTGAAAAGTAGAAGTTTATCTTCCATTTCCATTTCGTCGGAGAACCAGAATTCTCCGTAATATCTACCCCCGAGGCACCCTATGAAATGCATGATTCCCCTCACTTTTTCGATATTCTTGAATATTTCTCCCCTTTTCCTCTTGGCCCTTATTGCCACCACGGCGCTGGTGAGAATTTTATCTGGATTGATTAGAATGGAGAACCCTAAGAGCTCTTTCCTGTCAAGCATGGCCTTTATTCTTTTATCCACCGCGGAGCTGGAGATCCCCAATTTTTCTGCTATTTTGTACATCGGCATTCTCCCGTCTTCCCAGAGCAAGCGTAGAATTTTCACATCGAGTGTGTCCATAACACCTCATGGGGTTGCGATATTTAAAATTTCTATTTTTCAAACTTCAAGTTTGAAAATTTACCAAAAATCAGAATTATCTTCCAAAAAATTTCCTAAATCAAAACAAGCACTTATATAGTTGGGAGAAATATTGGAATTTAGAAAGCATCAAGGAGGTGATGCAAGATGATAGAAGTCATGTTCCTAATCGCGAAAAATAGAGCTGAGGAATACAGAAAGAGAAAGTAATCACGATGACCCCACCCTACTTTCTTTTTCCCTTTTTGTAAAATTCGCAGTAATCTTTCACCGGACAAATGTTACATTTCGGGGCCACAGGCCTGCATATTGTGCGCCCGAACATCACTAAGATCGTGTTTATCTCTAACCAATACTTCTTGGGAAGGATTTTCATAAGTTCTTTTTCCGTTTCTTCAGGGGTCTTGGTATGAACCCAGCCCAGCCGGTTGGATATTCTGTGCACATGGGTATCCACTGCGATGGCGTATTTACCGAATCCCCTTGATAACACTATGTTAGCCGTTTTTCTACCAACGCCGGGGAGCTTAAGCAATTCGTCTAAATTATCTGGAACCTTTCCATTATATTCTTCGTCGATTATTCTTGCCACTTCCTTTATCTTCTTCGCCTTCTGCTTGTAGAATCCGGCGGGATATATCAACCGTGCGATTTCCTCCTCGTCGGCGTTTTTCAAATCTTTAGGTCTCGGGTACTTAGCGAATAGCTTATTTGCCACCTCGTAAGTCACCTCGTCCTTTGTCCTCTGAGAAATTATGGTTGCAATTAAAATGTGAAACGGATTCTTCGATTTGTACGGATGCTCCGGTACTTCTTTTTTCAGAATTTCGATGACCTTTTCAACATAATTCATAATTTTTCCTCCTTAGAACTTCCAAATTCTCTATGGGAGTTATAAAATCTTTTCCCTTCTCGAAGCCCTCTCCCATTTCTTGAGGGGTATGTGCGTCGCTTCCGAAAGTCACATTTATGCCGTATTCCTTGCATTTCTCGTAGAACCATCGAAATTTATCGTTGTAATGGGAAGAGTTGAACTCCACACCTATTTTCCTATCTTTCAAAATGGGCAAAACGTCCTCGCTTATTTTAGAGCCGTACGCAAAGGGGTGCGCTATTATCACTTCTTGATACCTCTTAAGCATATCCGCCTCTATGGCGATGTTCGAAAAGTGAAGGAGGTAGTAATCGAATCCCTTCGGAAATTTCTTTGGGGGGTAATGAATTTCTAACCCTGCGAGGGTTCTTATGGAAAAAGTAGATAGGATATCTCTGAAGTTTTTGAGCAATTTTTCAGGCATGGTAGGTGTGTAATGTATTACGAAGCCAACTAAATCCATGTGAAGCATCTTCGCGTAGGTATCGTACTCGTATATTTCTCCCTCTTCCGCGTGGGGATTTATATGCACATGCAGGTCGTAAATCATCTTCCTCCGAGGGTATTTCCTTACTGCTATTTTACAATTGCGAAAGATTTTTAATTTTTGTGGCATTTCCCCCCTCAAATGGAAATAGTCACCTACGAAATTTTATTTGATGTCCTCAGGAAGATTCTCACAAAGAGGGGGATGGACGTTGCCGAAATAAAGGAATTGACCTATTACGTATTAAATTTCTTCGGTTACGGGGATTATGTGGTGGACAACATTCTCACCTCTGCTGACAGGCATGTTTTCAATACCCTTGAAGAATTGGGAATTTTAAGGACAATCGAGGACGAGGTGACCGTTTCTCGGGGAAAGTTATGGAGAATCCATTACTGGACATACAGAAAGGAGAATATAGAGGAGATATTGGAAGAAGAGGAAAAAGATGAGGGGGAAAATCCGGAGGAACTCTACAAACGACTTTTTGAGGACGAGGAAGAATAAAGATTAGTGCAAATACCCTTTTTCTGAAATAAAGAAAAGTAGCAGCCCCGGGCAGATTCGAACTGCCGTCGCGGGATATCTCTAGGAACCGGATGCTGGAGGGTATGGGAACCCGCCGGAGGTTCCTACCAGAGTCCCGCATGCTTGACCACTACACCACGGGGCTATGCATAGATAAATAAAAAACAGGTATATGAGGTTTATGGATTTAGCATTTAATTTTGTATCTTTTTCAAAGCGTCTTCCACCGCTTTTATCGTCGCAGGCGTCGTAGGAGGGGGAGTAAGAAGTGGATGTGTACCCACTTGCAAATTCATGTATTTATCTGCGGTGTACTCGCTTTCTATTGCAAAGCCCACTAAATTTACGATTTCTCCAACAGTGTCCCCTCCGGCTACTTGCCCACCAATGAAAAAGCCCCCACGCCGAGTGAATATTAATTTGGTTACTATTTCATGGGTATTAGGCAAAGAGCCCGGATGCTTGTCAACAACCTTGCTTCTTCCTACAACATAATCAAATCCTTCTCTATGGGCACAGCGCTCGATCATTCCTGCCGCACCCAAGGAGAGGTCACCGATTTTAGTCATGAATATACCCAAAGTACCCTTGATATTGTTAAACGCTTTTATTTTGTAAACATTAGCTCCGGCAACCCGCGCCTCGGCAGTTGCCACTGATGCAAGCATTGTGGGTTTAGGGCGTCTTGTGAAAAAATCAAGTTTCTGGGCACAATCACCGACTGCAAAAACATCAGGATGTGATGTTCTCATGTATTCATCAACCACGATAC
Organism: DHVE2 group archaeon; assembly: GCA_015523125.1. Classification (GTDB taxonomy): domain Archaea; phylum Thermoplasmatota; class Thermoplasmata; order Thermoplasmatales; family Aciduliprofundaceae; genus JAADDK01. The sequence goes on from WAKX01000053.1 coordinate 51,348, forward strand.
CGTAATTGTTAACGTTTAATCCCATTGATTCTGCAAGTTTGGTATTTGGTCTTGCACCAGTGCTAAGCAAAACCATGTCAACTTCTATCTTCTCTCCATTTTCCAGTAAGACACATTCTGCACTTTTCTTTCCACATATTTCCTTAATTCCAACTCCTGTATGCACCTGTACTCCTTGCTTCATCAATTCGTTCTCTGCAAGTACGCAGAACTCATCATCAAAGGAGAGGTGTAATAGGTGGGAAGACCTCTCTACAATATGTACCTCCTTTCCCAGTTTTCTTATTTCATCGGCAAATTCTACTCCAATGAAGCCACCTCCAACTATGGCTATTCTATCGCTGTTTCTAACCTTGTTCAGCATGGATTCCAAATACTTAGCGTCTTTCTTTACAAAGTAAACTCCGTCTTTATCTGTACCTTTGATTGGGGGAATAAACGGGCGCGAGCCTGTGGCAAGTATCAACTTTTCAAAGCCAATTTCGTGATTATTTTCGGTTATGGCTACCTTGTTATTTATATCCACTTTTATTACAGAGTCAACCACTAAATCTATGCCCTTACTGCTCAAAACTGTGTCTGAAATTACGTCGTTATCTACATCGCCAAGAGTACCGAAAATATAGGGTATACCGCAAGGAACTAGCACTTTTTCCTCTCTGCGAATAATCATTACCTCTTTTTCTGGGTAATTTTCCTTGGCAAACAACGCCGATATTATTCCTGCAGGACCTCCACCTATGACCAGCACATCTGTTTTCATTTTAACTCACCAGCATGTAATTCGTTTTAAGGTATAAATATTTTATCATTTGTTATCGGATGTTCGTAAAATAAAAGACGAAAATCGTAATTTTTTACCCCATCTGTATTGCCTGCTCTCTCAGCTCACCTCTCTGGAAGCGGTACGGATCGTAAAACTCCAAGGGTAAAGTGGATGAGCCTTTTGTTATAAGGTCCGCCATGCCCTCTGCAACCGCCGGAGCAAGCATGAACCCGTGGCCAGAGAAGCCAGCAGCTAAGTAATAACCTTCTATTTCTTCTATTTTCCCTATTGCAGCGTTGTGATCGGGAGTTTCAGCGTAGTAGCCCCCCCACTGCCTTATTATTGTGATATACTTTAAAGCTGGGATTATCCTTGAGAAGTTCTTGGCAACCTCTCTCATGAAATCATAGGTTGGTGTGATGTCCCATGTTGGACCATATTTCAAGGCAATGCCCCCGATCACACCGCCATTTGATTCCTGAGTTAGATATGCGCCTCCATGTCTGAAAGAAACAACCATGGGTTTTATTTCTCCAATCTTTAATGGTTCTGTGACTATTCCCTGGTGTTTGTACGGCTCAATAGGGATTTTCACACCTAATTTTTCGTTGAGAATTTTCGCCCACGCGTTGGCAGCGTTGAGCACAATATCCGCTTTTACTTTGCCTTTATCTGTCTTAACTCCTTCCACCGCACCGTCTTTCACCTTAATTTCTTTAACTTCCGTATACTCATTAATCTCGACGCCCATTTTTTTGAGGACCCTCACGAGTCCGTGCACCGCTAAGAACGGATCTGCCTTTCCGTCAGTTGGATTCCATGAAGCTGCTATGACCTCGCTTATGTCCAGTCCTGAGACTATTTCCCGCGCTTCTTCGGGAGTTATTATTCTGCTGGGTACGCCATGGGAATTCTGCAGCGCCACGTTCTTTTTATATCTATCAACTTCTTCCTCGCTGTAGAGAAGGAAGAGATAGCCTGTTTTTTCCATTTTTAACTGTGGGAAATTTATCTCTTCACCTATGTTGCTCCACTTCTCCACGCTTCTCTTCATCATCTTTATGTTTGCCCCATCTCCGAACTGCTGCCTTATGCCCGTGCCGCAACGAAATGTAGAACCAGAGCCAGTGTATTTCTTTTCATAAATGGCGATATTCTCTACTCCTCTTTTGGCAAGCTCGTATGCCGTGTATAAACCGATTATACCTCCACCAATAATGGCAATATCTACCTTATTCTTCATCCTCATCACCCACTAAGACTCCCATTTGTACTGGCCTAACAGGTACTCGAGTTGCGGGGATTTTTATATCCTCTATTTTTTTTCCAGTCTTCCTCGCAATTATTCCCGCAACCAGAGGTATGCACGTTCTCCCTTGGCATGGCCCCATTCCGATATGAGTGATTCTCTTAATCATCTCAATATCTGTGATGCCTTGGTCGATTAAATCTTCGATTTGCTTCTGAGTGACTTCGTTGCACCTGCATATTATTATTCTCTCCCTAGGATCATCGCTCATTCTCTCGCCTCCTTCACTCTTACTGCTCTAGCTTCCCATGCTAACTCTATGGGAACTTCAACGGTCAAAACCGGTGTGTCTCCAACGCTCTTGTCGCGGGGGATCACGAGCACAACTTTCCCCGTTCCGATTTCTTCGCCCTTACGATTCAGTAGAATAACTTCATCGCCTCTTTTCGGAACGGGGAGTAATTCGTGGGGCATGGTTATCCTCGCTTTCTCACCCTTGTAATGAACCATGAAGAACGCCAAACCTGGGCAAATCTGCACGCAGAGCGAGCAGCCAATGCATTTATCGTAGTCAACGATGGGTCTATCATTGGGCGTGGGCATGCTTATTGCACCCACCGGGCATATTTCAGAGCAGGGTGTGCACGGAATCTCCTGCGGGCACTCGGGCACCGCCACCGGCTTTTTCTTTAATCTCTCTTCGCTCGGAAGCTCGGTGATCTCCTTTATCTCATCAATTGTGAGATATCCTCTTGACAGGTATTCGTCATTCATTTTATCATCACCTTCTCTTCACCAATTCTGGTTCTTTGCCCGAACGGGCCGCTCCTGAATTCATCCAAATCTTTACGCACTTTTTCCATCTCCTCCATCGCATTCTTCACATTGGCTTTTCCAACAAATAACGCGGCTGCAATTCCCGCCAGCTTGCCTTCCAGCATCGCAGTTGTTGCTTCCTCAATTCCGGAAGAATCTCCTGCAACGAATATCCCTCTTATCGTTGTCTCTAATCTATCATCGTGGCGCACCACGTAGCCGCTCAATTCTCGAACATATATGGCCTGCGCTCCCGCTTGATGTAGAAGCTCAATGCTCGGCCTCAACCCAACTGCAAGAGCGATGATATCCACATCGTAAGATTTCTCAGTGCCGGGTATTGGTTTCCAGTTATCATCCAATTGCGCGATAACCGCCCTCTCGACTTTCTCTTTTCCCTCAGCCTTTAGAATTGTGTGCCTCGTGTAAATTGGAATTCCCAAGCGGCGTATTTTGGCTGCGTGCACGAAGTAAGCGCCAACCTTGGGCATGGCTTCCACAACTGCAACCACTTCCACACCCGCTTGGAGAAGCTGGTATGCTAAAATCACGCCGACGTTGCCTGCGCCCACGATCAAAACTCTTTTTCCCGGTTGAATTCCGTAGGTGTTCATGAGGGTTTGAATTGCACCCGCCCCGTAAACGCCGGGCAAATCGTTGTTCTCGAAGGGAATCATTTTCTCCATGGCTCCAGTGGCCACGATTACCGCCTTGCCGTAGAACTCCATCAATTTTTTGTTCTTCTTCACCGCAGTTACCAATTTTCCTTCACCGTTGGGGAATATACCTATGGCCGAAGTCTCCAGGTGAATGTCCACGCCTTTCTTTTTCGCCTCCTCCGCGATTATTTCTGCGATTTTCACACCCCGCACACCAGCAAATTGCTCCCTCTTTCCGAAGAACTTGTGGGTCTGCTTTACCAATTGCCCTCCGAGAATCGGATTTTCATCCAGAAGCGCCACCTTCGCGCCGTGCTCTGCCGCTTTTACCCCGGCCATCAATCCCGCGGGGCCGCCGCCGATGATTATGATGTCCGCTTCGATTTTTTCCGCGTCCTTCCACTTCGGAGGTTTGTAATCTCTGGGCAAAGGCTCCAATCCGTGCTGTCTCTCAACCTTCATGCCATCTTCCACTAAGGTGATGCATGTCCTCACGTTCGGAATTCCGTTCACTTTCATCAAGCATGATGAACACTTACCGATTGCGCAGAACAATCCTCTCGGTCGGCCCTTTGGGGTAAAATTTAAAACGCGAACGCCCGCAGCGTGCAGTGCTTCCGCGATTGGCTCACCTTCGTACGCTTCGATTGGTTTTCCTTCAAAATAAATGGTTACCTTTTTCCCTCTTTTCCTCGTGAAGTCAATAACTGGATGCTCTTCGAGCCTCATTTAATCACCTTGAGTGGAGTAAATGAGTGGTGATTATTTAACTTTACTATGTTGGGAATTATTGTCCCAACAAATAGGGGTTTAAAGAAAATGTGTAGAAAAATAAAATGGAAAATTCAGAAATATTTAAGTTACTTCTTTTTACTTTTCAGGTACTCATCTATTGCCTTTGCAGCCTTCCTGCCGTCACCCATAGCAAGAATTACCGTTGCCTCTCCTCTTATTGCGTCACCACCTGCAAACACTCCATCAACGCTAGTCATCATATTCTCATCTACTATGATTCTCCCGTGCTCTACATTGAAGTTAGATGTATTAATTATTAGTCTGTTTGGACTTTTACCAATCGCTATTATAACTGTGTCTGCAGGTAGCGTTGTGTATTCTCCCGTGCCTTCAATCTTCCTTTTGCCCCGAGAATCAAGCTCATCACTAAACCTCATTTTCTCAAACTTTACCGCTTTGACTTTTCCTTTTTCATCACCTATGAATTCCACGGGGTTTAGGAAGAATTCAAATTTTATACCTTCTTCCTTCGCGTGTTTTACTTCTTCTTTCCTTGCGCTTACGTATTCTTCACCGCGGCGGTAGGTCACAGTCACATCAACTCCAAAGCGCCTTGCACTTCTAGCGGCATCCATTGCAGTGTTACCAGCTCCTATTACAATCACCTTCTTGCCAACGTATATAGGTGTATCGTACTCGGGGAATTTGTATGCCTTCATTAAGTTCACTCTTGTCAGAAATTCGTTTGCAGTGTAAATGCCATTCAAATTTACACCTGGTACATTCACAAGCCTTGGTGTCCCAGCTCCAGAGCCAATAAACACCGCATCATATTCTCTTATAAGCTCGTCTACTGTTATAGTACGACCAACGATGTGATCTGTTCTTATATCCACCCCTAACTTTTTGAGTTTACTTATTTCCTTCTCCACGATGTCCTTTGGAAGTCTAAATTCTGGTATTCCATACATGAGTACGCCACCGGCCTCATGGAGTGCCTCAAATATGGTTACATTGTATCCCTGCTTTGCAAGTTCTCCAGCTGCAGTAAGCCCAGCGGGGCCTGCACCAACTATGGCAACGCTTTGCTCCTTCTTCTCTATGGTTGGTATTATATCAGAGAGAAGCTCTTCATCAATACCATGCTCCCTTGCGTAGTCCGCAACGAATCTCTCAAGCTTTCCAATGTTGATTTTATCTCCCACCTTGCCCATTACGCAGTTCATTTCACACTGGTCCTCCTGAGGACAAACTCTGCCAGTGGTTGCAGGAAGCGTGTTGCAACGCCAGATAACACTGAGTGCTTCTCTCACAGCTTTATCAGGATCGTCTTGATACTCAACAAGCTTGCTTATGAATCCAGGTATATCTATGTGAACCGGGCATCCCTTTATACACGGGGCATAATTGTAGGGACATTTCAAGCAGCGTTCCGCTTCCTTAATAGCAAGTTCAAAAGTATATCCCTTATTTACCTCCTTAAAATCTTTGATTCTTTCTTCCGGAGGTCTCTCTGGTGTTGGTATGCGCTCTTTTATAATCTTTCTAGCTGCCATTATTGCTCACCTCTATCTTCGAGAGCTTTGAGATAATTATCCATTGCTATCTTTTCCATTGGGGCATAGAAGCCAATCCTGTGTATGAGTTCATCCCAATCGACTTTGTAAGCGTCAAAACCAGGGCCATCTATACACGCAAACTTAACCTCACCCCCAACATTAACGCGGCAGGCTCCGCACATTCCCGTTCCATCTACCATTATTGAGTGAAGGTCTGCCTCCATTGGCACGCCGTATTCTTTTACTACATTAAAAACAGCTTTTTCTCCGCCGGCGGGCCCTACTACAAACACTAAATCAAAGTGCTCGTTTTCTAATAGTTCCTTTACTTTCTTTGTTGCTCTTCTAACTATCTCCTTGCTTATGTCATCCATTCCCCAGTGGGGCTGAACATCGAAGCTCTCCAGAATATGCCTACTCACAGCAACCTCGAATTCATCTTTGAGGATAATCATGGGATTGGGTGTAACATGCAGAGATACAACTTCATTACCTGCTCTCTGCCATGCCTTCGCAATGGGATATACCTCAATTATGCCTGCAATAAGCCCTATAGCAAGAATCTTACCAAATTTCTTCATGGGTGTTGGATTGCCCAAAGGCCCTGCAATGTTCAATATGTGGTCACCAATATTTAGCTCTTTGGCCATTTTTAGTGTGGTTTTACCCCTAATGAAGGTGATGATATCAACCCAACCCTCTTGAGGGTCCCAGTTTGCAGGGGTGAGTGGAATCCTTTCTCCAGTAGGAAAAGCCCTTACAATCACAAACTGGCCGGGTTGAACCTTTTTAGCTACATGCGGTGCTTTAACTCTATACATCACCATGTTTTTGGCTAATTCTTTTTTATTCAGTATCTCAAACATAAGGCATCGGTGGGAAATGGCTGATTATAATTTAATTTTATCGCTCATAAAGGAATCCTTTTTTGACGAAATTCGAATATGGAAAAATTTTTAAACCTGAAGAAAATCATCTCATCCGCGTGCCACCGTAGCTTAGCCCGGAAGAGCGGCTGACTTGTAAGGGCCCTTTCTCTAAAGAGAAAGCGCTCCAGCGGAAAGAGATGGGCTCCGGGTGATCAGCAGGTCGGGGGTTCGAATCCCCCCGGTGGCTCTCAATTTTCGCTTAAAATTTTTGATATGGAATTAATAAGCGAATCTAAGCCCTCACCGGTTTTTGCGGAAATTTTGATGTTTTCCGACTCTCCCCGAAATATGTCGGATTTATTCTCAACTACGAGAATTGGGACATCGAAATCCTTCTTGATTTCTTCCAGCAATTTGAGCTGCTCCTCCATCTTGTATCCGCATGTCTCCGAGGGGTCCAGAACGAATACTATGAGATTTGCGAGATATTTAAGAGCTAAAATTGCCTGTTTCTCTATCTTGTTCCTCTTCTCCAGCGGCCTGTCCAGAAGACCGGGGGTGTCTATCACCTGCATTCTTCTCCCCTTTATTTCCATGTGCCCCACGGTTATGCCCTTGGTTGTGAAAGGATAGGATGCGATTTCGGGCTTTGCGGAGCTCAGTTTCTCCACCAAAGCGGATTTTCCCACATTGGGATAACCAGCGATTACTATGGTGGGGATATTAACGTCCACAATTGGCAATTTCCTTATGATATCGCGAGCTTGGTTCAGGTACTTCAATTCTTTCGATATGTCCTTGAGAATTGAAGCGGCCCTGCCGTAGAACTCTTTTCTGAATTTCAAAACCTCCTCCACCTTACCCGCTCCTTTGATTTTCGATGCGTACTTCGATGCGAAACCGTCTATTCTTTGGGATGCCCAATTCAGTGATGCTAGAGATTTTTTGTACATGTTTTTATCCATGAGTAAATCGAGAAGCGTGCGGTAAAACGGGTGCAATTTGTTGATGTACGGAAAAGAATCCACGTATTTCTGAAGTGTGCTAACCGCCACATCTCTAGCGGTGTAAATCTTCGCAATGCTAAGGTTTTTCTCCATCGCTAAACGGTTCTTCGAGTAGCCAACCTCAACTTTCTTGGCGCGGCGAAACATCTTGTCGATTAATTCTTCCGAACGCAGAACGGTGGGTATCTTCCCGAACACGTTACGAGAAAAGAGTGGTAGTATATTAGATGTTCCCTGAGAGGAAAATTTATTAATGGGGCAACCTTTGCATGTGTGTGCAAATGCGCAGGGTAGTTCTCAAGCTGGCGATACCCGTAATCGTCTCCAATTTGCTCTACACATTTCAAAACATAGTGGATACCATCATGCTAGGGCATTATAGGGACCCTGCGGTGAGCCTGAGCGCCGCGGGCTTAGGTGGCATGCTTTATTTCCTCATGTTTCCTCTAATCATGGGTTTGACAACGGGAGGAGTGGCAATAATCGCTCGGCGATGGGGAGAGAAGAATTACAAGGAGGCGCAGGAAGTTTTCAATTCTCTTTATTCTCTTCTAATTCTCATTTCAATTCCCATATCTCTCTTCGCCGTGTTTTTGGGCTGGACCCTTCCCGTTGCCATGGGTGCTGGAACAGAGGTTGTGGAAGAGGCGTATAAATACATAATGGGTGTATTCTCCTTCTATCCATTTGCGGTGTTCATGGCCGTCTATCAATCGTCTCTGAGAGCCGCAGGGGACACAAAAACACCAATGCTGGTGGACATAATCGCAAACGTTTGGAACGTGGTCTGGAATTTTCTCCTGATATTTGGGTACTTGGGCTTTCCCGAATTAGGTGTGCTGGGAGCTGGACTGGCCACCGGATCTTCGTATGTGGCCGGTACCCTTTTCTATTTGCTTCTTCAGAAGAGGGGCAAGCTGGTGATTTACCCTGATTTGAAATCGAAAGAGAAAATGAGATGGAGCACGGTGAAAAAATTGTTCCGCATAGGCATTCCGGCGGGGGTGGAGCGAGGAATGTGGGCACTCACCTCGTTCATTTACACAGCTCTTATTTTTACAGTCTCCGGCTCATTAGGCTACTCTTCGTTCCAAGTTGGGCTTCGAGCGGAAAGCATCGCATACATGCCCGGGTTCGGATTCTCCATAGCGGCCACAACCCTCGTGGGTCAATATCTCGGGAAAAAAGACGAAAAGAAGGCCAAGAGAGCGGCAATGGAAGCGGCGAAGATGGCCGCAATGTTCATGGGAGTTGCGGGGATTATAATGATTCTCTTTCCCAAGTACATCGCTTTGCTATTCACAGACGACCCGCAAATTATCTCCCTTGCTTCTCTCTATCTTTTCATGATGGGCTTCACCGAGCCGGCGCTGGGAACTCTGTTCACTCTAGCCGGTGGCATGCGGGGGGCAGGATACACGACCATGCCCATGGTGATAAACCTCTCCGGCCTTCTGGGCATAAGGCTCGGGTTGGCGGTTGTCTTTGCGTTCATCTTCGGTCTAGGTTTATTCGGCGTTTGGTTGGGCATGTTCTTCGAGACTTTCATAAGGGCAATATGGATGTACTATGAATTCTCCCGTGGAAGGTGGATGAAGGTGAAGGTGTGAGGGAAAAAATATTAATTCTTTACCCCTTTTTCTCCCCGTGCTTGATGTTGCAGTGGTGGGCGCGGGGCCCATGGGATTGTTCATCGCTTCGGAACTTGCCAAGGAAGGATACGAAGTGGTGGTGTTCGAGGAGCATTCGGACATAGGCAATCCCTCGCACTGCTCGGGCCTGTTCTCAACGCACATTTTCGAAATTACCGGCGAAATGCCCAAGTTGCACGCTGCCAAGAGGGCGGAGATAATAAGCCCCCTGGGAAAGGTTCTGAAAATAGGGGACAAGAGAATTCATGGCTATGTGGTGGATCGGGTGGAATTTGACAGGGAGATGGGGAGAAGAGCAATAAAAAACGGCTCCGAAATTCATCTAAAGGAGAGGGTGAGGAAGATAAATTACCCTTCAATAATGACTAGAAGGGGAGAATATAGGGCGAGATTGATAATCGGAGCCGACGGAATAAACAGCATAGTGAGAAAGAGTATGGGGGTAAAATCGCCAAAAATCATCGGCGCGGCGCAGGTTATCGCCAAGGTGGATTACGAGGATGAGGAGAGCGTAAAAATCTTCGTGGGCAACAAAGTTGCTCCCGGATTCTTCGCGTGGAGCATTCCATTATTCTCCGGATTCTCGAAAATCGGCGTTGCGAGCTATGGCAACTCATGGTTCTATTTGAGGGCTCTTCTCAGGAAAATGAAGGTAAATCCGATTTCAATAGGCGGTGGAGGAATTCCCATTGGCATGGTGGAGAGGACTTATTCTCGGGGTATCATGCTGGTGGGGGACGCGGCGGGGCACGTGAAGGCCACCAGTGGGGGTGGGGTGTATCCCGGATTGCGAGCTTCTCTATGTGTCATAAAAACGGCCGAAAGAGCTCTAAATGATGGCGATTTCTCCGAGAGCGCATTACGGGATTACGAGAACTGCTGGAGAAATGACATAGGGAAGGAGCTAAGCAATGCGGCTAGGATTCACAATTTCTACAAAAAAATCACCGACGACGAGTTCGAAAAATTGATAGAGGAGTTGAACAAAGAGGATATGAGGAAAATAATAAACGAGTACGGGGACATCGATTATCCTTCCCGCGTGGCATGGAAACTGGTTAAAAAGAACCCGAGGCTTTTCAAGTATCTCGGCATAGCGCTTCGCAAGGGAACGTGAGAGAAATCATGGCAAAAGTTTTAATATTCCTGTCTGCATTAATGTTTTGTTATGGCTGTAAAAGTTCATCTTAAAACGGGAGAATACATATGTTCATCTTGTGGTTCTGAGGTTCAGAAAGAAGCTGAAAAATGCCCAGATTGCGGCGAGGATTTTGATGGAGTGCAGGAAGAGAGTGAGATCTTTCTACTGCCCACAGACGAGGAGAATAAGGACGAAACCACTGAGGTGGTTCGCATTTTCAGGATGGTAACGGGTTCATCCGTTCTTGACGTTAGCTATGTTGATAAGATAAAGAGAGATATCGAGGACATCAACGCGCCCGCTCGCTTTTCCTCTATTCTTTCCATTTTGAAGTTTTACGCTCAGAAATACCAGGATATAAATTCTAAATTTGAAGAAATGCTCGCCAAGATGAAAAAAGAGAAGAAAGACGAGATACTCAGCGATTTGGACGTTTTGGGGGACATGGAGAAGGAGAGAATTAAAATCCTCGACAGGATTAGAGAAATTCAGAATTATTACGGGGAGTTTCTGGAGAATTATCAAAAACTTCTAAAAAAGAAGGAGGCGCTTTTGAAAGGGAGAATTGACGAGTTTCAGAAGGAGGTGGAGAGGAGAAAGATACAGGCTAAGATGCTGGTGGAGAAGGAAAAAGAGCTTCTGGAGAGGGAGCACAAACTCAGGGAGAGGGAAAGGGCAATCGAAAATGAGCTTCAGGAAATCGTTGAAAAAGGAAAAACGATGGAAGAAGGGGAGATTTCAAAGGAAGAGTGGATGGAGCAGCAGAGAAAGATACAGGAGAAGCTCTATCAGCTCAGGGAAGAAGTTGTGAAGAAATCGGCGGTTAGTGAGAAAGAAAAGCTAACGAAGGAAGTGCTGAAGATTCTTGACGACCTTCTGGGAAAACTACCGGATGAAGTGATAGAAGAATTCGCGAGATCGAAGGACTTTGACCTTTATAAGAAAGTAATGGGAATGTACGGACTGGGTGGTGGCAGTGGGTCTTCTTGATAAGGCGGAGGCCATACGGAACAAGGAGAAGGGAGAAAGTGCAGAGGAGAAGAAAATAGAAGGGGAAGAAAAAGGGGAGAAAAAGGTGCCCGTAGTGAAGAAGATAAAAATCGAGGATTCAGAGAAGGTGCAACTCAAGAAGGCAGTTGAAGAACTCAATGCCAAATTGGCAGAGAAGGAAAAAGAAGTTGAGGAGCTTAGGGAGCAGTTGGACGAGCTCAAAAAATCGATTGAGAGGAAAAGGGCCATTGAAAGCGAGAGCGTGGATGATATAAGGAAGCATGTGGAAGAAGAGAGCCAGATTGTGGAAAATCTCAGGAAAGAATTGGAAGAGCGGAAAGAGAAACTGAAAGATTACGTTGAGAAGTTGAAGAAGAAGGAAGAGGATCTTAAAGAGAGGGAAGAAAAGGTTGAGGAAGAAAAGAGGAAAATCGAGGAAGAGTGGAAGAAAATAGATGAGGAGAAGAAAAATTTAGAGAATTTGCAAGAAGAACTCTGGAAGGAGAAAAGCGATTTGGAGGAGCAGCAGCGTGTTCTGGACGAGTTGAGAAAGAAGCATGCCCTGATGGAAGAATCACTAAGGGAAAGGGAGAAGAATTTGGGGGAGGAGAAGAGCAGGGTCGAAGAGGATTTGATGCTTCTTCAGGAGAAGGAGAGAAAGCTGGAGAGGGAATTAAAGAATTTGGAGAAGGAAAAGGCCGAACTCGAAGAGATGAGGAAAGGAATTGAAGAAGAGAGGAAGGTTGTGGATAAGGAAAAGGAAAATATAGAGAAGGAGAAGAGCAAGATAAAAGAAGACAAAGATAAAATCGCGGAGGAGCAGAAGAATATCGAAATTCAAAGCAAAGAATTGGAAGATAAGGAAAAGGAGCTGAACAAAAAGGAGAAAGAGCTCACAAAGAGGGAAGGTGAGCTGGAGTTCAGGGCCAAGGAGTTAGATGAGAGAGAAGTAGCAGTGGAGGAGAAGGAAAAAGAATTCGAGTCCAGAATGAAGGAGCTCAAGGTCAAGGAGAAGAATATTTTGGAGAAAGAGAAGAAGTTGCAATCGCTGGGAGAAGAGCTTGAAAAGAGAAGGGAATTGATGTACGAAGAAAACAGAAAATTGCAGGATAAGAAAATCGAGCTGGATGCGAGGGAGAAAGCGCTGGAGAATGAGAAAAATAAGATAGAGGAGAAGAGAGAAGAGCTCAGCAAGAGGGAGCAGGAATTCAGAGCGATGGAGAAGAAGCTCAAGGAGAATGAGCTCGAAATTGAAAACACAAGGGCGGAGTTGGAAGAGAGAAAGGCAATTTTAGATGAGAAGGAGAAGGAAATAGAAGAACGCATGAAAGAGCTCAAGAAGAGGGAGGGGGCGCTCAAAGCTAGGGAAGAGACTATAGGTGAGAGGGAAAAAGAGGTGAAGAAGAAAGAAGAAGAGATGAAGCAGAGGGAGAAAGAGTTAGAAGAGAGGTATCTGGAGCTTCCAGAAAGGGAAAAGAAAGTGGAGATCGCTCTCAAGGATATAGAGAAGGAGAAGAAAAGGCTGAGCTTGTGGGAATCGAAACTTAAGGAGAGGGAGAGAGAAATTGAAGAACAGGTGGAGAAGGTTAAAGAGGAGAAGAGAGAGATAGAGAAATTCTGGGCTAGTATGGGCGAGGAGATAGAGAAGCTGAAGATAGAGAAAGAAAAGTTAGAGGGAATAAAGAGCACACTCTCCACGAGGATAGAAGAGCTCAAGCAGAGGGAAGAGGATGTGATGGTTAAGGAGAACGAGATAACAGCCAGAATTCAAGAGATTAAGGACAAAGAGAAAGAAATAAAGGAAATAATGGAGAATTTAGCCAAGGAGAAGGCCAAGCTCGCCAGAGAGGAAGAGGAGATAATAAAAGAGCGCGATCGACTTCAGAGATGGGAGAAAGAGATAGAAGATAAACTGAAGACTCTGGGGGAGAAGGAGAAGCTCATTTCCGAATGGGACGCTAAACTGGCAGAGTTAGAGGTGAAGAAGAAGAATTTGGACGAGAGGGAAAAGAAAATTATGGAGAGGGAGAAAGAAATAGAGAGCAAGGAGAATGAAATCGAAGAAAAGCTTAAGGAGATAGAAATAAAGATGAAAGAAGCCGAAGAGATGAGAAAATCCGCACTTTCCATCTTTAATTACGCCAAGAGCAGGGAGATGGAAGAGAAGCAGAAACTTCTGGAAGAGATTAAGAAAGAGAGGGAAGCTCTAAAGGTTGACAAGGAAAATTACGAGAAGCTCAAGAGCATGGAAGAAGAGCTTAAGCGCAGGGAGAAGGAAATAGAGAACAAAGAAAAGAAAATCGAGGAGAAGATGAAGGAAATAAAAGAGCAGGAGAAGAAAGTGAAGGAAGAGAGAAAAGAAATTGACGGAATATACAGGGAGATACAGAAGAAGAGCGAAGAGATAGAGAAAAAAGAGGAGGAGTTGAAGAAGAAGGAAAAAGAATTAGAAGAGAGAAGAAAATATTTGGAAACGTTGAGAAAGAAGTTAGAGAGCATCCTTTGAAAATGGATGCGGTAAGAGATCTTTTAATTTGTACTTTTCCATTTTTTCAGGAGTTGCGATTATCACCTCGCAGTCCTCAGAGCAGAATTCTTCCATGACTTGAAGGCACGCGCCGCACGGATATGGCATAGAGGATGCGAATATGGCTATTTTTTCTATTTTTCTGCACCCGTCGCTCACCGCTTTGAATATGGCCACGCGTTCTGCGCACATGGTCAATCCGTAGGATGCGTTTTCGATATTGCAACCTTCGTAAATTTTACCGCATGCGTAAACGGCGGCCCCCACGGAAAAATTGGAATAGGGAGAATATGAATTTCTCCTCGCTTTTATCGCATGGCTGAGCAGCTCATTGGTATCCATCGGGGCCACTCTCGTTCCAGTAATTGTACGGGGATTTTTGCGATTTGCTCACATCCCTCATCATTCCCGATTCCAGAGAGCCATATTTCTTCTCGATTTTGTCTTCGACGGGCATGGCGATTTCTATTGCTCTTTTCACGTGTTTTTCTTCGATGTACTTTGAGCCTTCCATTACCGCGAGGTCTCCGGCTGCCCTTATTAGACCGCCCAAATCTCTCAATCTGAGGGTTAACGCTTTATCCTTTCCGTCGATTGCTTTTGCCCTTCTTCTTCCCTCTTCTATTATTGCTATAACCGCATCCCTTTTTGCATGGGGGATTTTTCCGTCCTTTACTATTTCCTGTGCTATGAACTGCACATATTTGGCCCTGTTTTCCTCGCTATCGGGCATTGTGGTTTCCATGAGCACCTCGTACCCGTCCCCTATTATTCTTGAGCGCAGGGGTGAGAGGATATTCGGAAGATCCTGAATGTTGCATGCAGCCACCAGAATGAAATCGCACGGCACGTCGTCCACCTTCACCGCGGCCCCGGCGCTCTGGGGATTTCTTCCAGTTATGGGGAATTTCTTCTCCTGCATGGCTGTGAGTATGTGCCTCTGCAAATCGCCCAGATGGGTTATTTCGTCCACGAACAGCACGCCCTGATGCGCCTCGTGCACAGCGCCGGCAACCACCCTTTTGTAAGGGGGAGTTCCTAACTGAGGATGCCCTCCGTAGGGGTCATGCCGCACATCCCCTAAAAGCTCGGTCTCGCTTGCTCCCGTCGCTAAAACGAAGGGCTTTCTGTTGAGGGGCACTATTACCTTGTACGGTTTTTTCTTCTCTATTTCCCTTCTTTTCTCCAGGGTTTTCTCGTCCAATACTCTAATTTTTTCGCCGGCTCTTTCATATACGATTACTTTTTCCCTGCCTTCTTCGTATACTGTAGTTGTAACCCTAGGGGGTGCGGAAGATATGCCGAATGCTGCACTTATTGAGCCGAAAATGTCTCCGAAGGGATTTGAGGTATTCACTATCTTAGGCTGCCCGCACACGGGGCACACGGGCTCGCTAGGAGATGAATAAGCTCCGCATTTTGGACATCGATATCCCAGTCGCTCGGCCACATGCACTGGCGCCTCTTTCGGATCTATGAGCTTTCCCTCGGCGAATTTCTGCTCTTCCTGCTCCTTTTTCACATCTTCCGCGGTTCTGATTTCCACCATGGGCCTCTCTGGGTTCTGTGGATTTTGAACAACCACAATTTCTTCGGTTGGTCTTGGTAGATGAAGGGAAAGGGCTTGGGCAATCATTGATTTCCCTGTTCCCGGTGGACCTACTAAAAGAAGATTTCGATGCTGCCTTGCCGCCATTTTCGCGATATATATTGCTTCCTCTTGTCCTATTACCCTCTCTAAGGGATCGTTCGGGATTATGATTTCCTCGGTTGTTTCGAAATCCTTCATTACGAGCCCTTTGCGGGGGTCGATCATTTTTTCACCTTATCGTGGGTGATTATTTTAAGGGAGAGCGGCCTTTTTGTCACGTTTCCTATCTTGTACCCGATTATTTTATTTATTCCCTTCTGGAGGGCCACGTCCACTAACCTCTGGGATATCACTCCGCCAGTGACTATGGTATCCGCTTTCTCCTTGAATTCCTTCAATTTGTCGATGAACTCGTTTAGCGGAATTCTCGTCAGAACCTTATCGTTCTTCAAAATTGCCGCTTCCTTCTTCTCGTTGAGTTCGATGAAAAGCGAATCCAGTTTGCTCAGTTTTTTCTCCTCTTTGTTTTCCTCTTTCTTATCTACTTTTTTCTCCTTTTTCACCTCTTTCGGCTGTTCTTTGTGCTCTTCCTTCTCTATCCCTAAGTCATGCGTAGCGAGATACTGCTCCACTGGCATCTTGTTTCTCAGGGCCTTTGTGAGCTGCTTGTAAGTAAGTTCTTCCACCTCATAACCCTTAGGTGCTCGGGCCACGAAATCGATATCCGCCACCTGAAGTAATTCTTTGAGTATCAGATCTCCTCCTCTATCGCCGTCCAAGAAAGCAGTCACTATTTTCTTTTTGCTGAGCTCCACAATTGTTTTTGGAACGCTCGTTCCGTTGAGGGCGATTGTGTTCTTAATTCCGTGCTTCAGGAGATTTATCACATCGCTTCTCCCCTCGACTACGATTATAGCGTCGCTCTTCTCCACGTTGGGCCCCGCGGGGAGATGCTCATCTCCGTAGCTGGTTATTTCCTCGATTTCCACGGTCTCGCGAACAGCTTTGATTATATCTTCGCTAACATGTTTGCCCTGATTCAAAAGCTCCTGGAGAAGCTGCTTCGCCCTCTCTATGACCCTCTGCCTCTTTGTCGCGCGGATATCTTCGATTCCCAGAACTTGAACGTGAGCTCTGCATGGACCAACCCTATCAATTGTTTCAAGAGCCGCCGCCAGAATCGCAGTTTCCACTTGATCAAGGCTGGAGGGAATCTTTATCTCGCCTACCGATTTTCCCTTTTCAGATTTTATTTCAACTTCTATTCTTCCTATTCTTCCGCTTTTCTGCAAATCTCTCAAATCTAAATCATCGCCTAAAAGACCTTCAGTTTGACCGAAAATTGCGCCAACAACATCGGGTCTTTCCACAACACCATCTGCTTCTATTTTTGCACTTATCAGATATTTTGCCGCATTGGGATCGTTGTACAATTCGTTCACCTCCTTGTTTCAGATTCCTTGGGAAAAATAGCCATGACTCATCTCTCTATGCGGAATCCGAATGATGTGATTATCGGAATGAGAGTGATTTTGTGATTTAGTGAGATCATGACTATTTCTCCCGCTATCATTATGCCCCGAAGGTTTATAAATTTTGTGATTTTCGAAAGAAATATAAATCTCGCCGAAATCGTTATGCTTATATACATGATCACTATACAAGGGATTGCTTTTGAACTCAGATGCACCCGATAAGGCAGTTTTATCGGGGAAGGGCTTAGATCTCACGATCGATGAGGCCAATCATAAGCGTTCCGGCATAATGGACTGGAAGGTAGCACCGTAAGCCGTCCGGTGGATGGCTTGGCTCGGGTGCCGATGAAGGACGTGCCCAGCGGCGATACGCCACGGGGAGGCGTATGGAGCCTAAGATCCGTGGATTTCCGAATGGGACCTCCTGGCCGTTACGGCGGCCACTCCCTCATGGGAGGGGGAACCCGGGGAATTGAAACATCTTAGTACCCGGAGGAGAAGAAACCAATAGGGATTCCGTGAGTACCGGCGAGGAAAAACGGAACAGAGCAAACCGAATCCTCATAGGAAACTATGGGGAGATGTGGAGTTGTAGGACCCAACTCAACGCCTCCCAGGCGAACCCGAAGTCTCCTGGAAAGGAGCGCCGTAGAGGGTGAAAGCCCCGTAGGGGTAAGTCTGGTGGCCACGAGGTTGGGTATCCTGAGTACCGTGCCTTGGATATGGCGCGGGAATCTGGGTGACATCAGGCATCCAACTCTAAATACACCCCGAGTCCGATAGCGCACTAGTAGGGTGACCGAAAACTGAAAAGTACCGCGGAAGCGGGGTGAAAAGAGCCTGAAACCGGGCGGCGACAACCTGATGGGGCGAGAAAGGGAAGAAGTCCCGTAGCTGGGATGGACCGTCGTCCCATCGTCCGTGTTGAAGAACGGGCCAGGGAGTTCCGTCCGTCGGCGAGGCTAAGCGCGAAAGCGCGTAACCGGAGCGAAAGCAACATGCCCGCAGCCCCGCAATGGGGTCAGGGGCGGGGTGTGCTCGCCCGGAGTCGGCGGAGGGAGACCCGAAGCCGGTCGATCTAGGCCTGGGTAGGTTGAAGCCTCTCGAAAGGGAGGTGGAGGACCGAACCGGTGCTGACGTGCAAATCGTTCGGTTGACCTGGGTCTAGGGGTGAAAGGCCAATCTAGGCCGGCATTAGCGGGTTCCCCCCGAGACTGCCCGCAGGTAGACCTTCCCGGAGGTAGCCAGTGGGGTAGAGTTACTGATTGGGTGCCCAGGGACCGAAAGGACCCAGCTCCCTTTCAAACTCCGAACCTGCTGGCACCGTAGATGGGAGGAGCTAGGGTCGTCGGGATAAGCTTGACGCCCGAGAGGGAAACAACCCAGAGGTGGGTTAAGGTCCCCAAGTGCCGGCTAAGTGTCATGTAAAGGGTGTCCATGGCCTAAGACAGCGGGGAGGTTGGCTTAGAAGCAGCCATCCTTTAAAGAGTGCGTAACAGCTCACCCGCCGAGGTCATGGGCCCCGAAAATGGACGGGGCTAAGCCGGCCACCGAGACCCACTGCCGCCGAGAGGCGATGCGGTAGGGGGGCGTGCCGTGGGATGAGAAGCGCCTGCGTGAGCAGACGTGGATCGCGCGGCATCGCGAATCCTGGCGGGAGTAGGAGCAAAGAGCCGTGAGAATCGGCTTCGCCGTAGGGGCTAAGGGTTCCTCGGCAACGCTCATCAGCCGAGGGTTAGGCGGTCCTAAGGTGCACCCCAAAAGGAGTGTACCGAATGGGAAGCCGGTTAATATTCCGGCCCCGTGGGTGTTTCGCCCAACGGATGACGCTTCGGGCTAGGCCAAGTACCGTTGCCGCGGTATCTAAGCACTGAAACTCCTGGAGTTCCGTAATGGAGAGAAGGGAGTGAAAGTGCGATAGGCCCTCCTAGGGAGGGTTTGGCTGATGCCTGGAGCCCGTGAAAAGTCCGTTGGGGTCAAGCCCACGACCGTACCAAGAACTGACACAGGTGCCCCTGGGTGAGAAGCCTAAGGCGTGTGGGACCAATCAACCCGAGGGAATTCGGCAAATTAGCCCTGTACCTTCGGAAGAAGGGGTGCCTACTTCGTGAAGAAGTAGGTCGCAGTGACTAGGGGACTCCGACTGTTTAACAAAAACATAGGTCGGTGCAA
>WAKX01000054.1 GCA_015523125.1 DHVE2 group archaeon
CAGTCCTCCTGCCCACACAGGGGCTATGAAATACATATTCATTTTAATACTTAAAATTTTCGCAAAATTTGTTGATATTTTTCGCTCAGTTTTCGTGACATTTGTTATCATGGGGCGTGAAATTTAATTTGTAAAAAATATTTTTATAACAAATGCAAATTCTCTCGATGGCGGGATAAAATAAAAAGGTTTAAATCCAACAGGGAGATAACCGCCTATGTACATTATCGTCATCGGTGGCGGCAGAGTTGGGGAGTATCTTGTGAGCATGCTAATTGAAGAGGGCCACGATATAGCGCTAATCGAGCAGGACCCGGAGAAAGCGAATCATATGGCGGAAAATTACGACATTCTCGTCATTAAGGGTGATGGTGGAGATGCAAAGTACTTAGAGGATGCGGGAATACACAAAGCGGATGTTTTAGTGGCTTGCACCGGGCACGATCAGATCAACTTCGTTGCGTGCCAGCTTGCGAAAAGTACTTACAACGTTCCGAAAGTGATAGCGAGGACCACGAACCCAAGCAACAAAGTTTTGTACGAAAAGTTAGGCGTGGACGTGGTAATAAGCACCACCGAGGCGGCGGCAAAGGCAATATACGCTGGAATAAAGGGATTCTCAGCGGTTCTAACTTTCAGCGGGGACGTGGAATTGATATACGCCACAATAAATAAGCATTCCCCGTTAGTGAACGCGAAGGTGAAGGATATCCACATGCCGTGGGGTAGCATACTTGCCGCAATACTCAGGGAAGGAGATATAATCGTTCCCACTGAAGATGTCACAATAATGGAGAACGACGAGATTGTGATTATCAACAAGAAGGGTGTAGAAAATAAAGTTCGAGATTTGATAACCGGAAAGTGAGACGATGAGAGCGTGGTACTTTGTACTGAAACTTACCACGTACATAACTCCGTTCATGATCTTCGAATCCGCTTACGCTCTGATAGCCGATAAAAATGTGATTATTTCTCTATCTTTCCTTTTTCCTGCAATCTGGATTCTGTTTATATGGACCCTCGTTATGAACGAAAAGCCCCCGGAGAAACTCACGCTCAGAGAATCTTTCAAGATTGCCGCCGGGGGCTGGCTCCTTATGTCTTTCATTGGAGGAATCCCTTATTTTCTTTCAGGTTACCTCTCTCCATTGGATGCGTGGTTCGAGAGCATGTCCGGATTCACGGCCACGGGATTAACGATGTTCACCGATGTGGAGAGTTTGCCGAGAAGCATACTTCTCTGGCGCTCGCTTACGGAGTGGATTGGAGGAGTCGGGGTCATTGCTCTTTTCCTCTCGGTTATGTACCGAACCAGCAGAGTTGTGCAGAATCTTTATTTTGCCGAAGGAAGAAGCGACAAGACCGAGCCGACGATAATCGGAACCGTAAGAAAGATTTGGCTTATTTACGTTTTTTACACGTTCTTCTTCGCGTTCATATTCTTTCTTCTGGGTGCTCCAATTTTCGATTCTATAAACATCGCAATGACCGCCCTTGCCACCGGTGGCTTCGCGGTGACGAATAATAGCATAGCCGCTTATTCGCCTTGGCTCGCATTTGCCATGATTTTTGCGATGGCATTCGGTGGAATATCCTTCGTGTCACACATAAACCTATTCAAAGGTCGAATCCGAGATTTCTTCACAATCGAAGTTAAAGCCATGCTGGTTATCGTTTCCATATTTATTCTAATGATGGCACCCCACCTTATGCTCAAAGGTGTGGATTTCTGGAGCGCCCTCCTGCAGAGCAGCTTTCACATAGTTTCCGCCCTAACAGGAACGGGATTTGACATCTCGGACCTCTCGACTCTCTCCGACTACGATAAAACCATATTGACCATTTCGATGATTTTCGGCGGGGCTTACGGCTCAACCGCTTCCGCGTTGAAATTGATACGCGTCGTTGTTCTATTTTACGGGATTTTCTGGTACATAAAAGTAAGATTGGCTCCGAGGAGTGCGATTATTCCGTTCAAAATCGGTAAAAAGGTATTCGAGCCTGCGGAAGTGCGGGACGTTTCCATCTACACTACTACTTATCTCTTTTTCCTCTTGGTAGGTGCAACGGTGTTCATGCTCTACGGGCACTCTCTCGCGGATTCGCTATTCGAAGTGGCAAGCGCCGAGGGCAACGTGGGGTTGAGCGTGGGGATCACCTCACCTTTAATGCCGTGGGTGGAAAAAGTTGTTCTCATTTTGGAGATGTGGTTCGGACGTTTGGAGATATTCCCCGTCCTGTTGATGCTGGCCGATTTCTTTAAGAAGTGATATCCCCCGACATTAACAGCACCTCTCATTTTTCAAGGTGCCTGACCCTGCCGGGGGTTTTTATGCGGCATCATCTGGCCCGTGCTTCA
>WAKX01000055.1 GCA_015523125.1 DHVE2 group archaeon
GGTTATCAATCCCACCAAGGTTCCGATTTTAATGGCGTAATAATATCCCGTTTTCAGATTTTCTATATTTTTCGCTCCGTAGGCAGCGCCCGTGACTGCGGTCACCGCGGCGGCAAAGCCCATGAGTGGAACGATTGCAAGCATTACAATTCTCCACCCTCCTGAGAAAATGGCCATTCCGTAATCTCCGCCGGCCATGATTACGATTGTGTTGAGCACGATCATAGTGAAGGACATGGAAATCTGAGATAGGGAGGAAGGCAACCCAACTTTGAAAATCTCCTTTATTATATCTTTTTTCATTTTGAAGTATCTCAGGCGTAGCTGCACGTACGTATCCTTCTTTACGATTAGCCAGTACATAATCACCGTGGCGGAGAGAATGATGGAAATCACCGTTGCTATGGCAGCTCCGACCACGCCCATGTTGAGTGTGTAAATGAATATGGGGTCTAGAATTATATTGAGCACCGAGCTGATAATCATAACGTACATTGCGCGCTTCGTGTCTCCCTCCCCTCGAAGAATAGCGTTTCCCAAGCTGGAAAGGAATAGGAAAGGTGAGCCTAAGATTATTATTTGGCCGTACTGGGTTGCGAGCATGGCCGTGTTTGCGCTGGCACCCATGGCGAGGAATATGTAATTTAGAAACGGAAAAATGGAGAATCCTGCTATCACGCCAATCAAAACACCTACGATTATTGTGTGATCCCCAATGTTTCCGGCCCTTTTTCTGTCCTTCGCCCCGATGGCACGGGAAATTGCGGAACTGCCACCGACACCGATTCCCATGGCAAGAGCTGAGAGAATCATCATAAAGGGCATGAATATACCCACCGCCGCGAGGGAGTCCTGCCCGAGCCCCGAGACCCATATTCCGTCCACGAAGTTGTAAAGCGTTTGCACCGCGCCACCTATTATTATGGGTATTGCGAGCTTTAAAATTGCTTTCTTCGGGTCTCCAAGAAGCATTTTCACATTTTTGTTTATTTTATCATTCATCGAACTCACCGTACTCCACCAGCATCTTTATTCTCCTTGCGGAATCTCGAAGAACCTTTCCTATCTTTTCTTTTCTCTCATAATCCAGAGCATCCATGTTCTCCATGAGGAGCTTAATGGCATCAATCAGCTCTCGCCCGCCTAACTTCGAAAATTCTCCCAGCGCAAACAGCATTTTTTTCGCATTTTCTAATTCTTCTTTTTTCTCTTCCAAATGCCCTTTTCCCTTCTCCGTGATCCTGTATGTTTTTTTGTCCCGTTTACCCTTCTCAACGAGCTCGACGTACCCTTTTCTCTTTAAATCGGATAAAATGGGGTAAATGAGCCCCGAGCCCGGTCTTTTCACCCCGTATTTCTCCTCTATCCTCTCCGCTATGCCATAGCCGTGGAGCTCTTCCTCTCTAATGATATCTAAGATAATGAGCGCCATGCCCTTTTTTCCAGATTTTTGAGGGAACATTATATCACCTTATATGTAAGTAAACATATCAGCAAACATAAAAGTATATAAGGATTTGCATGGGGCAAAATCGGAGAAATTGAGAATCAAGAAAAAGATCTAAACGTTTTGCCGTCTCTTTTGCATATGATTTGAGCCAAGTTCCTTCCGGACAGGGTCACCGTTGGTATTCCACCGCCCGGCTCCACCCACTGTCCCACCATGTAGAAGTTTTTCAATCGCGGCAAGGTTTTCTTTACCCTTTTGCTGAATGTTTTCGGCGTTGGCAGCCAGCCTTCAAAACTGCCCTTCCAGTTATTCGTGTACCTGAAATATGTAACAGGGGTTGCGACGTCTATAACTTCTATTTTATCCGATATTTTTCCGATTTTTTCATCCAGTATTTTTATCACATCATTTGCCAAATTTTTCTTTGATTCCTCGTATTTTTTCTTATTTTCTCTCATAGATGTCCAGTAAGAGTAATCGGCGGGAAGGGTCACAATTATCGACGTTTTTCCCTCCGGGGCAAGAGTGGGATCGAAGTTGTAAATTTCCACGAGCATTCTATTTACTTTGTTCTTCGGGTCTATCTCCAGCGGGCTTTTTAGGGAGAAATTTATTGAATGGGGATAACCATCAAAACTCCTCGCGACTCCAATCGAAATCTGACAAAGTGAGGGAAACAAAGCCCAATTCTCATACATTTCTTTGATTTTTTTGTTCACGTATTTTCCATCCAACAACTCGAATATGGTGCGGTGCCCGTCCGCTGCTGAAATGATTATATCTCCGCGAATAGTATTGTCATCTTCGAGTTTTACTCCAACAGCCCGATTTTTTTCAACTATTATTTTTGAAACTTTTGAGTTGTAATGCACTTTGCCCCCCAAAGAAATGTATCTCCTCTCAATTGCTTTAGCAAATTTCAATGAGCCGCCGAGCGGATATCCTGCGCATTTTATGTGAATCCAAGCGAGGGTCATGAGAAGAATAGCCATGGAAATTCGTGAATCGATGCCCAGCATCTGAGATAAAATCAATTTCATGTTTTCGGTTTTGAATTTTTTCATGTATTCGCCAACGCTTATTTTTCCCCACTTTCTGAGCAGTTTTAAGAGAGTTTTGTATTTGAGGAGAAACTTAATTCCATATGCTGCTCCGTACAATTCGGGTGCTTTGTCCACCGGAAAATCGTACTTTGCAAATTCTTTCACCACCGAAATCAATTCTTTTATTTTCTCTTCATCCTCGGGTGCAACTCTAAGCATCTCTCCCTCAAGCTTATTTGCATCTGCAAATCCCCTGAAAAATTCCCCATCGCCGAGTTCTATCCTGAAAAATTCATTGTGATTCACAATTTTTGCGTTGTCAAGCGCGTGCAACTCATCCCACATCTTATGAAGATTCATCTCTTCGCACGTTCCAACGAGCCAGTGAATTGCGCCGTTGAACACGTATTCTTTTCTTTTCCAAGATGTGCACAATCCGCCGGGGAGAGCGTACATTTCAAAGATTTCTGTATCGTAGCCGTTCATTTGCAGATAAATACCAGTAGATAGGCCCGCGATGCCCGCCCCGATTATTATTGCTTTTTTACCCATGTTTTTCCCTCACAATTACACCTCGCTTAACACATGAGAAATATTTGAATTTTGCGGAGCTCAGCGGGGAAAATGAGAGGAAAGAATTAATACCAGTTCGTATAATTCATGGACAATGCGAAAATTCATGAAAATTTCAGCCCTCGCGCTCATCGCGCTCCTTCTGATAAGTTATATTCCCGCTCTCAAAAATGCCACAGATGAGGGTGCGGAGCCCCCGTGGTTAAAGGGTATGACTGTGGAAGAGCAGCGTATCTTCTTCGGCGGAAAATTACATGTTATCTATACTCTTTTCTCGAAAAATCCGGAGACTTATTACACGGAAAAGGGAGAAAATGGATGGAGCAAGCCCGTGTTCGTTGGCGGGGAGCATGCGAGCATGGGCGTCTGCGCGAAGGGTATTTTTATTATCTCTTCATTGGAGCATCGGCCCACCATTTATTACAAAACAACTGGGCAGTGGAAAAAGGTGGTTTTCAATCAAACATGGTCCACGGTTACAAACATATCCACCGAGCACGGAGTAATCGCCGCATGGCGCGGGGATCATAAAGTATTCGTCACGCGTTTCAACGGAAAAAATTTCACAGAGCCTGAAGAAGTTGCCGAGGAAATTTACCCTGTGAGGGAGATAAAAATAATTAGTGCGAATGAAATAAAGTTAAGTGAAGAGGGTCTGCGCGAATGGTTGAACGTGACCTACTTGAAAAAAGCCTCTTGGATTGAGATAAGTGAGGAAAGGGAAGAGAAAAAAATTGAGGGATTCGGGAATTATCCGACAAAGACAAGGGGCGCGCTTCCCGATTGGACATACCTCGTTTACATGGACGAGGACAACTCGCTAAACGGCTACGGCTACAATGGCGATATGAAAGAGATGATTTCTGGATACAATTTTTCCGCTCGTGGTAAAGTAAACGTGATTGTTTACGACGATCGCGGGGGCAATGGGGACACACGGATTTACTACGTGGACAACTTCGGCGCCCATGACATATCGGAGCAAGCAGCTTCATGGCTCAAAAGCGAGATGGACTCGGGAGATTATCACACCCTGGTGGATTTTGTTGAGTGGGCAGTGAAGAATTATCCAGCCAAGCACTATTTCCTTGATCTCTGGGACCACGGGCTTTATTATTACGGGGCCATGTGGGATGAAACATCAGGTACGCACATGAGCGTGCTCGATTTGGGAAAAGCGGCGAGCCGGATTCGCGAGGATCTGGGTATTAAAATCGACATATGGGGCTACGATGCGTGCCTCATGGATGCGGGTGCGGACATATATCAGATAAAAGATGGAGCTAAGATATTCGTCGGCTCCGAGCACACGGAGGGCGGCGATGGCTGGGACTACAAAGCGCTCATTGGCAATTTAACTTCTAATCCGGAGCAGAGCCCGGAGGAATATGCGTACAGCCATGTGGTTCACGTGGACGATGAATACAACAGGCAAGATATAACCACCATGGTTGCAATAAATTTAACTCGCTGGTCCGAAGGATTCATGGTTGCGTACAATCAATTTGCGCAGGCTTTGAGGGCGCGTGCGAGAACTAACGGAAGCGAGATAAGAGAAGCATTCAACGAGAGTGCGATTTCCGACAGGGGTTACTGGTCCTCCGGTAGAGATGTGGGTGACTTCGCGAAGAAGGTAATTGAATATGTGAAGGATGAAAAAGTAGATTACTGGGCCCAGAGATTGCTTGAAAATATCAGTTATTCCGTAATAAATTATTTTGACACCGACACCGCGGGAAGAAAAATTATAATGGGAGAGACGAGCTCCACGGGCGAGATAAATTCCAATTTTCAAATTTTCAAAGACGCGGAATGGGACGAAATGCTTAGGCAGGTTTACATAGTGAAAGAGGACGATACTTTGCCGCCGCCCACATGTTCAATCACCTCTCCGCAGGGTGGGCAATTCTACACCAATCAAACAATAGTGGTTAATGGAACGGCCAGCGATTTGGATGGAAATGTTTCTTATGTGCAGGTGCGCGTGGACGGCGGGGATTGGCATCTCGCCCATGGGAATACCAGTTGGAACTATTCTCTTTCTCTTAATTCCCTAACGCCGGGAGAGCACAGGATATACGCCAGATCCTACAATGGAGACATGTTCTCCCTGCCCAGCGTTGTGGAAATAAATGTGATCTCGAGGAAGCCGGATCTAAAAGTGGATGATATTTCTTTCAACAACACTTCTCCGAGCGCAGGGGAAGTGGTGAGTGTGAACGTGGAAATCGAGAATTCGGGTGGAATGAAGGCTGATAATTTTTCCCTATCTCTCTATTACGATTCTCCCTCACCTGGGACTCTGATTGATACTGTGGGAAATATATCTCTTAACCCGAGGGATAAGGAGAATATGGTGTTCGGGTGGAACACTTCTCTGTTAGGTGGGGAGCGGAAGTTAATCGCGTTCGTTGATTCTTCTATGCGAATTAATGAGAGCAACGAAGAGAACAACGCTCTATCCGCGTATATTTACATTAGGGGCAATGTTACTTCAGCGCCTTTAAATTTAAGTGCATTCGCTGAAAGTAGTTCTGTTTATTTATCATGGGGCGCCCCGGAGAATCTCGGAGGCTCGAAAATCGAATACTACAAAATATATCGCGGCACGGAGAGCGGCGGGGAGAAATTCTTAAAATCCGTGGATACCCTTTATTATGAGGATAAAAGCGTGGAGAACGGCACCACTTATTTCTACTATGTAACTGCGGTTAACGGCATCGGCGAATCCCCGCCCAGCGAAGAGATAAACGTCACTTTGAAAGGTGTACCCAATCCTCCGGTCAATCTGAGTGCAAAGCCCGGGAACGGATTCGTCTTCTTATCGTGGAACCCTCCTTTGTACGATGGAGGCTATAACATAACGGAATATAGAATATACCGGGGCAATTATTCTGGCGGAGAAGAGTTCCTCGCGTCTGTGAGCGGGGCGAATCTGAGCTACAATGACACGGATGTGATTAACAACCTCACTTATTTTTATTATGTGACCGCTGTCAATTCCATGGGTGAAAGCGCAGAAAGCAATGAAGTGAACGCCACACCCTGCTCCCCGCCCCCCGCTCCTGAGCTAAAAGCAATATTTGGAAGCGGATACGTGTTTTTGCAATGGAACGAGAGCGATTCCAACGTGGCTTATTATAGGGTGTATCGGGGATTGACGCCGGGAGATGAAGGCTTAATCTCGGAATTGAATGTCTCTCACACCACTTACGTGGATTTCAATGTAACTCCCGGGCTGAAGTATTATTATTACATTGTTGCGGAGAATTGCGGGGGAGCGAGTGGGAGAAGCAACGAAGTGTATGGGGTTCCGAAAGGTGCCCCGGGCGCGCCGCAGAATTTGACTGGAACGCAAAAAGGCGCAGGTATAATTCTCACATGGAACCCCCCGGGGAACGACGGTGGCTCTCCTATCTCTTCTTACTACATTTACCGCGGAACCAGCGCAGGGGGAGAGAAGAGAATCTCCGAGGTGAAGGGAGAGAGTTATTGGGATTACAACATAAGTTACGGAAAAACGTATTTCTATTACGTCACCGCCGTGAACGACTACGGGGAAAGCCCGGGAAGCAACGAGATTCAGGTCATAACCGAGTTCGTAATTGGCGCACCGAGAGATTTGAATCTGAATATAGAAGATGGACACGTGGTTCTAACATGGGAGCCACCGGTAAACAGCAGGGCGCTAAACATAAGCGGGTACAATGTTTACAGGAATGGAGAGAAAATAGCCACCAGGGAAGATTTGAGTTACGTGGACGTCGATGCGAAGATGAATCACACTTACGAGTATTATGTGACCGCTGTTTGCAGCGGTGAGGAGGGTAATGCGAGCAATACGGTTAATGTTACTCTGAAGACTCCGCCGGCAGTGGAAAACATGAGCGTTAGAATTGAAGGAGACACTGTTAAAATCTTTTGGAATGAGCCGAAAAACACGAGTGGGATTCCGAAAATAATGTACTATCGGGTTTACGAGAAGAAAGAGGGGAAATGGATTGTTCTGACAAACACCTCGAGCACCCATGCGGAAATAAAAATGACGAAGGGACTATTCGGAGGATGGAGAGAAATAAAAATTGTGCCTGTGAATGCTTTAGGAGAAGGAGAGGGAAAAGATGTGAAAATACCAATAGGAGTAGATTACGGCTCATGGCTCATAATCTCGATGATGATTCTGGCGATATTTGTGG
Source organism: DHVE2 group archaeon (assembly GCA_015523125.1). Classification (GTDB taxonomy): domain Archaea; phylum Thermoplasmatota; class Thermoplasmata; order Thermoplasmatales; family Aciduliprofundaceae; genus JAADDK01. The sequence goes on from WAKX01000055.1 coordinate 7,263, forward strand.
TTTTAGCTCTGAGAGAATGGGCATTTAAAAAATCTTAAATATTTCGTTAGGTATTACCTAACAATGCTTACCTCTACCACTTCTACCTATCTCCTCAAAATTTACGAGATGAAAGAGAGAGAGAAGAAAATAACGCCGAAGACTCTGGCCGAGGAGATGGGTGTATCGAGACCTACGGCCTTCGAGTTCATAAAAAAGTTGGAAAATGAAGGGTATGTGGAGAAATCGGGAAGGGAGTACCTTCTCACATCATCGGGTGTGGAGGAATCTTTGAGAATAATACGGCATCATCGGGTAATCGAGACCCTGCTTTACGAGGCGGGTGTGAATTTGGACAAAGCGTGCAAAATAGCCACCCAGATGCAGTGCATTTTAGACGACGGCAGTGTTGAAAGCATATGTAAGTTTTTGGGATATCCAAAGCAGTGTCCGCACGGGAGGCCCATACCGGAAGTGGTGAGTAATGAGTATTGAAGTTTACAATCTAACAGTACGCTACGACAATAAAATCGCGCTGGAAAATGTGAATGTGAAGGTTGAGCATCCTTCTTTAGTGGTAATAATGGGCCCAAACGGCGCGGGAAAGACCACGTTTTTGAAATCTCTTTTGGGGTTGATTCCCTACGAGGGAGAGATAAAAATATTCGGCAAAGATCCTAAAAAAGCGAGGTCGCTGATCGGGTACTTACCCCAAAGGGATAGCATCAACACAAACATGCCCCTGAAAGTGAAAGAGGTTGTTTTGCTTCCCCTCGTCTCAAAGAGCTTTACCATTAAGAAGGAACACGTGGAAAAGGCTAAAAAATACCTGGAATTCGTGGGCATGCTGGATCGCTGGAACGACCGATTCGATTCACTGAGCGGCGGGCAGCAGCAGCGTGTTCTCTTTGCGCGAGCTCTTGTCACCGAGCCTAAGGTACTAATTTTGGATGAGCCCTTCTCGGCCACGGATGTGAAGACCAAGATGGAGCTTGTTGAGTTGCTTCATCGTCTGAAAGGAGAGAAGACCATATTCATCGTTCTCCACGACATAAATCCGCTGGTTGAGTGCACGGACATGGTGATGCTTATACAGAAAACACTTCTCTCTTTCGGTACAGTTAGTGAAGTTCTCACTCCAGAGAACTTGGAGAAGCTCTACGGAACTAAGGTGCCAATGATTCGCAGGGATAACGTGTGCTACATCGTGGGGGGTGACCGCCATGCTTGATATCCTTGTGATTCGGGGCATAATTGCGGTTTTTCTCATCTCCATCGTTTCGGCTACGGTGGGGAGCTTCTCTGTGTTCCGGGGAAGCACGTTCTTCGTGTCGGGCATTGCTCATGGGGCTCTGGCGGGCGCGGCGCTGGGCATATTTCTCACTCTCGCGCTTTTCCCAATTGACCCGCTTTTGATGGCAATGATTTTTTCTGTTTTCTTTGCCCTCGCCATAGGGTATGCCACATCCCGCAGGGAAGATGTGGATGTAGCCGTAGGCGTGATGTTCGCATTCTCCATGAGCCTTGCGGTTCTCTTTTTATCTATGCTTAGGGAATACGCATCTATTGCATGGGGATTGCTAATTGGAGATTTGCTTCTCCTATCCCAGGAGGATCTTACGATTTTGGTTGTTTCCGTCATAACAATAGTTCTGATTTTCCTCATTTTTTACCGGAAGATAATGTATTCCATATTCGACCCTGAAAGCGCCGAGGCTTCCGGGTTGCATGTGATGTGGTACGACACTTTGATGTTCATCCTCATCGCCGTGGGCGTGGTTGCGCTTCTGAAATGTGTCGGCGCAATTTTGGTTTACGCGCTTTTAATAGTTCCCGCGGCCGCATCTCGAAGGATGTTCCCCAGCGTTTCTGGTACCATAGTGGGTGCTTTCGTGATAACCCTAATAAGCGGACTCGGGGGAATTTACCTTTCGTACTATCTCGCAGTTGCGCCCAGCTCGCTGGCGGGGCTCATCGCCGCGGCCATTTACGCCGTCTCGCTGTTCCGGAGGCGGTAAACCCAAACCTTAAATAACCATAATCGAATGCATATTCATGGCAGGGGCGGAGAAGGAAGTGAAGGAGATATTCGGATTGACTCCCGTTGATTTGGCGTATCTCACTGATGAGCAAAGGGATATTATTCAGGAGGAAGCCAAGAAGACCAAGCCAAATAAGAGGATTTTCAAAATAATGAAGAGATTCTCTTCTGTGAGCAAGAGCGTGGAGGGTTTCACCGCGTATTTCAAAGGATTCGACATGGACACAAACGCCATGACATGGATTGTGAGCACGTATCAGAACACACCACCGAACTCGGAGAATTACACCCTTTTGATGAACGTCATTGCCTCTTATACAAAAGCGCAAATCTGGCTGGGGTATTTCTTCTCATTGGTTAATTCCCTGAACCACAATCTCAACCTTCGGCAACTCACCGCCGCGGAGAAGACAATCAGAAAAATAGAGTTGGAAGTGGAGCGGGGCAGGAGAATATTCACGGATTACAACAAATCGGTGAAAGACCTGAGAAATAAAATGCTCGAATTTCAAGAAGAAATAGATTTAAGTTATTTCAAATGAGCTCGAAAATTATTTGCGTAAATACGGCGTCAGATGAAAATTTTCCGTAAAATCTCTCCAACTCTTTTTTCAAATCATCTCTATTTTCAAAACCGTCTATTTTTGCGTCTTCTTCGGTTATCTCTGAGAATTTCTTCAAGCGCACCGCTATGATTTTAGCGTGTCCCAACTCCTCGCTTCCCGCGCGGATAATCACTTCTTCACCTTCGTGATAATCCTTAACGCCAAGTCTCAAGGTGGCCTTCTTCTCCCCTTTCTTAATCTTCTCCGTGAAATCTTCGCTGAAATTCAGATACTTCGTCATCGTACTCACTCCCTATGAACTTTCTCATAATTTCCCGCAATTCAATAACCACATACACATCCCCGCGATTTATCTCTCTCCCCGCATCTTTCCACGAGCGATGCTGAAGAACCTTCGCTATCAGGATTTTCTCCTGCTCCTCGTTCAGCTTTGGAACTTTTTTCGCAAAGAAGTATTGCTGGGCGATGCGGTAAATCACGTCCATGGTGACTTCGTAATTTCCCGGGCCCCACGCGTAAGAGATGAGCCTGTGCCAGTCCAAATCATCCAATTTTACCTTTCCTTTCTTGGGTATGCTCCACAGAATAACCCGCGCCAGCTCGGGATCCATGGATGAATGCACATCTCCCAGAGAGAGTACTAATCTTTTGCCTAATTCCCGCCGTATCTCTTTTGAATGCGGCCATTTGAGCACCACGACGGAATACTCTCCTGTTTTCTCGTTCATTCTCGGGGATATATGAATGGGAAAGAATCCGTTCTTGGTCCAGAAATTGAGCAGCTGCGGGGTTGCCCCGAACGAAGAGCCGAACCAATCGTAATCCTCTTGGGTAATTTTGCTGAGCATCAGCGAGCCGATGCCCATGTTCATAAATTTAGGATGCGTGGCAATGCGCACGATTCTAAGCCCGGAGAGCTTCGCAAATTCTCTATTTTTATAGTGTTTGAGCATCACATCCGGCACTATGTTTCCCGGCGGGGTGTAGCCGTAGTACATCTCTTCCGCAAAGTCCTCGATTCTCCCTTCCCTCGCTATTTGCACCGAGCAGACCACATGGCCATCGTATTCTAAAGTTCGTATCTCCTGATTTGGCGCGTCGCATATGATTCCGAAATCATTTGGGTTGTTTCTGTAGTGCGCAAGCACGAATATCCCGTAGTATTCCCTCAATTTTTCCTCATTTCTTAGGAGATCCTCAATCCTGTATTTTTTGTACTCTAATTTCTTCGTGTCAACCTTTTCAATGTCCGCCGGCTCGGAATCTAAGAGAAGCGTATCGAATAACCATTTTTCCATGGAGTCATCGGGGGCGTAGCGAATGGGGGCTTTCATCTCCATCTCCAATATTTTTTTCTCCCTTTTTCTCAACTCTCCTAAGAACCGTATCGCGAACGCTCTTCCAGTTCCTTCGTATCCGTGCACGGTTGTGGAGTAAATCACATTCCTCGCCCTTGCCATGCTGAGAAGGAGCGGAACCGGGATTCCAGCGGCCTCGTCCACAACTAACATATCATATTTTTTCGGCGATATGGAGGGAGAAGTTTCGAACTCCACGAAGAACCGCTTCCCCTCGATTCTTTTCTTTTTAACCGCGTATTTTACTCCGAATTTGTCCAACGAGAATTTCAAAAATTTGAAGAACTCGCCCAGATTCTCGTATTCGGGCGCAGTCACACCCACCCTTCTGAGCTTTCCCGAAGCTATGAGATACGCAATTGAGATTCCCAGCGCGCTGCTCTTCCCTCGGCCGCGGTCCGCAGTTAGAATCTTTATTTTTCTCTTATCGCCTATTATTTTTCCGATGACTCGAGCCTGATCCTGCGTTTTTGCCATGCCTCGAAGCTCCGCAGGGAGAAAAGAATCGTCCACTTTTTCTTCTCTTTTTTCACAGTTAACAATATCTTTTTTGATCCATTCCTCATTTGAGTATATGGAAATACCTTCGTGATTGAGCAGATTTTTAATGACCCACGGTATGAAGTTGTGCCTGATGTCTTCGAGAGAATATGGTGGCGTAAGAATGCTCTCGTGGAAATAATTGGTGCTTTTTTTCCATTTTTCCAGCTCGGGAGTAAGGAAGATGAGCAAACCGCCGCCGCGCACTATGTTCACCAATTTTCCCAAATCGTTGGGCACGAAGGAATGGTGGAAATCGATGGCCAAGAAATCATAAGTGGAACCAAGATATTTTTCCGAGTTTTTAAGTTCGTCAATTTCCCCGTCCACCGAGAAATCTTTTTTCCACGTGAAAACTATTTTTCTCTCATAGGGAACGCTGGCAATTATTTTTTTCAGATGGGCTATGCCTTCGTCTCTCTCTTCCGCTAAGACTATCAAATGGCGATAGTTGCATCTCTCCGCGTGTTTTGCGGCCTCAAGAATATGGGACAGCATGCTCACTCAATTATTTCCACAACGTATCCCATATCCTCTAAAAACTTTCGCGCCTTATCGCGCTGGTCTCCCTGCAATTCTATGCGCCCATCTTTAACTGTTCCGCCGCTGGCAACCTTTCTCTTTAGCGCCTTTGCTATGTCCTTCAAATTAACATCCTTCTCATTAAACCCCTCGATGATTGTCACCGTTTTTCCGTAGCGCCTGCGATCCGTGTATATCTTTATCACTTGCTGTTCCTTGGAAATCTCTTCCCAAGCAAACAGCTCATCCGGTAGTCCAGTTATAGCCTTCTTCATTACAACAACTCCAAATTAACGCAGATATATATACCTTTCGTTGAGCATCTACGCAGAGCAAACAAAAATATATGGCTTTTCAATCTACATTCATGCTCCTAATGTCGTGGAACGTCAACGGGATTCGCGCGTGCATGCGCAAGGGATTTCTGGATTTTTTGAGGAATTACGATCCTGATATCCTCGCACTGCAAGAGATAAAGGCAAGCGAGAAGGACATTCCCATGGAAGTGAAGAATTACCCGGGATACTACAAATTTTTCAATCCAGCCAAGAAGAAGGGCTACGCCGGCACCGCATTGTTCACCAAGATAAAACCCATCAGGGTTGATTACGGAATAGGCGAGGAGAAATTCGATTCGGAAGGTCGCGTGATAACTGCGGAATACGAAAAATTCTACTTCGTCAATGCTTACTTTCCTAACTCTCAACATGGATTGCCTCGTCTGGATTTCAAAATCGAATTCGACCGCAAAATTCATCGATATCTTAATGAATTGCGAGAGAAGAAGGGCGTGATTCTGACCGGTGATTTCAACGTGGCGCATAAGGAAATAGATTTGGCGAACCCGAAGCAGAACGTGAAGAACGCTGGATTCACTCCGGAGGAGCGGGCATGGATGGACGAGTTCATCGAAGATGGATGGATTGACACCTTCAGGTTATTCACCAAGGAAGGCGGGCACTACACGTGGTGGTCCTACCGCTTCAACGCCCGCGCCCGTAATATTGGATGGAGAGTGGATTACTTCATAGTGAGTCCAGATCTGAAGGATAAGGTGAAAAGATCATGGATTCTGAGCGATGTCATGGGCTCGGACCACGCGCCGATAGCGATGGAGATTGATTTATAATGAATGTCCCGAAAATAAATTTGAAGGAGTTAGAGGAGATGAAGAGAAAAAATTTCGAAGAGAGATTGAATTTCATTGAGCTCTACGCGAAATGGTTAAAAGAGAACAGAATAAAGATTGAGAAGGTTGAAGAGTGAACCCTTAATATTCTTTCACGCATGCCCCAGCATGCGCGTGTTCCTGACTCGCCGGATTCCCGAAGAGGGCATAAAAATACTGGAAGATGCAGGGTTAGAAGTGGACATTTTCCCCGAAGACAGGCAGCCCACCAAGGAGGAAATAATTCACGGGGTAAGAAATGCGGACGCTTTAATCTCTCTTCTCTCGGACCCCATTGACCGCGAAGTGATTGATTCCTCGCCGAAGTTGAAAGTCATAGGCAATTACGCCGTAGGATTCAACAACATAGATGTGGAATACGCGAAGAAGAAGGGAATAGTGGTGGTGAATACCCCCGGCGTTCTAACGGAAACAACCGCCGATTTAGCTTTTGCCCTGATTTTAGCGGCATCCCGCAGGGTTGTGGAGGGTGATAAATTCATGCGCGACGGCAAGTTTCATGGATGGGCGCCCATGCTCCTCTTGGGCAAAGAGGTTTACGGGGCCACGCTCGGCATTGTGGGCGCCGGAAGGATAGGGCAGGCGGTAGCGAGAAGGGCGAGGGGATTCAACATGCGAATTCTCTATTATTCCCGCACTCGCAAACAGGATTTCGAAAGAGAAGTGGGTGCGGAGTACCGGAATCTTGATGACTTGCTGCGGGAATCAGACATAGTCACTCTGCACGTGCCCCTTACTCCGGAGACAAAGCACCTCATAGGCGAGAGGGAATTCGAAATAATGAAGGACGGCGCAATCCTTGTGAACACGGCCCGCGGGGAAGTCGTGAACGAGGCCGCCATGATCCGCGCATTGAAATCCGGTAAATTATTCGCCGCCGGTCTAGATGTCTTCTACGGAGAGCCCAAGGTTAATCCGGAGCTTTTCGAATTGAAAAATGTTGTTCTGACTCCTCACATCGGGAGCGCAACCGAAAAAACTCGGAGAAAGATGGCTGAAATGGTATGTAAAGACGTTGTTCGCGTGCTCAGAGGAGAGGAGCCGGAGAACAGGGTGGTGTAACCTTTGAAAATTCTTTGTAATACCGGGTTTTGAATTCACCGTATTAAAAATGTAAATATACTTTAAGAGGATTCTCCATTGTGGAATCTGAAAGCTCGCTGGATTGCTGGGGCCGTGCCAGTAGAGTGAATTACAAAGAGGGGCATCACAGCAATTTAATGGTGGGAATTTTTCTGTTCACCATTTTATTGGTGCTAATATACTTCGTTGGCCTTATTGTGGGATTCAAAATGGTTTTTATAGGGGTAGATGTGCTTTCACTTATATGTTGGACGGCTGTCCCTATGTTTTTTCTTCTCGTTATCATATATGGAAAAGAGTTAGCAAAACAGCCGGCTGACAGGATAATGGTCGATTGTATAAGTCAATATTATACGGTATCTCAGGACACAGAGTATTTCGAGGACTTCAAATGGATGATTGATGTAAAGGGTGCGGTTGTAATAGAATATAACTGGGACAGATGGCTCGTTATTCCCAATAACGAGTATATATACTTGCTTTCCCCATCCGGCAATGATGATTTTGATTTCCCGTATGATATTGATGCAAAATGTAAGGACTTGCACATAGGGTATAGGATGGTGTCTTTTCACACATGGCTTTACAGATACGCAGGACACACATCTTTTAAATTTAAAGGTCGCAGTGTTATTTTTCAGAAAATTACTTGCGATTTAGACTGGTCTTATTACAAACTATATAAGGACTCCATAAAGAGTTACAAGAACGTATGTTATATCTGCTTTACAAAGGATATGTGTAACATTGCAAAAATGGCAATTGACGCGATTAAGAGAAGGCATATGGTGTGTGGGGTGTCGCTCGGTGGTCTTTATACTCACCGCTATCTTGGGGTGTGTGCAAAAACACCCAAATCTCGAGAGGAGTTTGATACGCTTCTTTCCTTCGCCGCGGAGCTTAAGGAGATGCTCAAATGCGAAGAAAATTCATAAGTATCCTTGTCCTGTGTACATTTCAACTATCTCCTCACAATACCATGCTGTGGCAGAAATATATTCCCTAACGCGCGCCGGGAGGGGTGAAGAGATAGCTGCAAGGCTTTGCCTTGAGATCATGCGCTTACTTCGTAGCAATGTTTTTATTCTCCAATGAGATATACTTTGTAATGAGTTATGGGGCAGTAAAACTTCTGGAAAATTCGCATAACAAGTGGATTATGCGTATTTTACATGATCTGAAGTTAGGCGAAAGATGCTTTAGGGGGCTGAACAGAAATGTTTAAGCAAAAATATATAGAGTCTGCAAAAAAACTTTTAAAATCTATCAGAAATAAAAGTGCTGAACAAAGTTTAGAAAATGCAAAACAACTTTTTGAAGATATTTTTGGTAAGCGCTTTGCTGAGGAGATAGATAAAAACGGTATATTAAGGTACAATTCTTTGAGCGGCCCAGAAGAAAATATACAGTATTTAGGTGTGCTATATGAGACTGCTTCACAAAGTGGTGTTTACGAAAATTTTTCACTTGTTGTATTTCCTGACAATAAAGAGAATCCTGAACAATTGCTTTTATGTTATGGAATAGGTACCGGTGGAATAACTGATGATGCGGAGTGGTTGGGGATTCCATGGGTTAGAAGAAGCATAAAACTTCTTTTAAGATATATTCATAATGAAGGATGGAATGTAGAAAATACAAATATATTCGTTAAATATGATATTACCGATGAATATTCGGAAATTCCTGATACCATAAAGAATAATCTAGGAAATTTCTCTGATTATACAGAGCTATGGAGAAAATACGGCAAATATTTACCTTCTGTTTGTGTAATAACTCCAGATGACAAAGGAGCAAAAGCTTTCCTTTCTCACTTAATTTTATATGCAAAATTTAGAAATTGGCCTTTGAGAAAAGATTTTCAGGAGATATTGGAATACAAATTATTACCTAACTTGATTGAGTTATGGAGATCTTATCCCTCTTCTGAGGTATTGTCAAATTATTTGCTTCAAAGGAAATATCTGATATTGCAAGGACCACCGGGAACTGGGAAAACATACTTGGCTGAAGAAATAGCTAAATCTCTTAAAGCAACCTCTAAAATAACAGATTATAAAATTATTCAATTCCATGCATCAGTATCATACGAAGACTTTATCGAAGGGATAAAACCAGATGTAAATTCGAATCAGTTGATTTTTAAAGAGTTTGAGGGACCCCTATTAGAGAGTATAAAAGAGGCTATCAATGCTGCGAAGGAAGATAAAGGATATGTACTCATAATTGATGAGATAAATAGAGGTGATTTAGCAAAAATTCTCGGAGAAGCCATATTTCTTTTTGAACCCAATGAAGAAAGAAAGATAAGATTGAGATCAGGAAAGGAAATAATGATGCCTAAAAACCTTTACATAATCGGCACAATGAATACCGCAGATAGAACAATTGCAATTTTAGATTTTGCTATTCGCAGAAGATTTGCATTTATTGATGTTTGGCCATCGGAGAAAAAATTGAAAGAAATTTTAGATGAAAAGCCGGTAGATGCGGATACTAAAAGTTTAATTTTAAAGCGTTATAACAAAATTCAAGATTTATTTTTCAGGTTTGCATCCGATGAAGAATTGCACTTGCAACCAGGACATACCTATTTTATTGCTGAATCGAAAGAAGTTTTTGAAAATAAACTAAAATACGAAATCGTTCCACTGCTTCGTGAATACATAAATGAAGGCAGATTATCTCTTGCAAAAAATGAAATTCTTGCGTTTATAGATAGTGTACAAGGTGAATAAAAATTGAAAATAAAAATATCGTTGGTGGAATTTGGAGACGAAAAGATATTTCCATTAGGACAACTGAAAAGTTGGTTTCCCTCAGGTAAGTTTGACAAAAGATATCCTCTGGATTATTTAAAGAAATGGATTCGTATAAATGCTAATTATCTTGAATTTCTAGGGGTCTCTTACAAATGGGATGATGAAAAGAAAAGTTTTATACTTATCCCAGGTAATAGAATTGGACTTGCACCTTTAAGAAATCCATATGGGGGCGAAGTTTATGGAAGCATAGTTGTAAACCCCAGGCTAGGTTGGATTAAGATATATGAAACATTAGAGCTTATAGAGTGGAGATATCAACCTAATTTCTTAAAAGATGAGGAACCTATCGTTAGCAATGGTGTTTTACCTAGATGGTTTAAAGCAATTAATACATTAGAGGCTATCTTCCGAGCGCTTAATCTTTTTATGAAAGGAATGGATGATAAAAAAATAATTTCAAGGGTTCCTATGGGCACCATTGATTGGAACTCATACTCTACTAAAAGCGTTCCATATGGAAGATATGACCGATTTATTAGTAGGATTACTGATTATTCTATTGATATAGAAGTTCACCGCCAATTTAAAGGAATCATTAAAATGATAAATGATGATATTTCAAATCCAAAAGTTCCTATTAAAATAAAAAATAGAGCTAAACGATTAATATCTACCATAGAGAAGAAACTTGAGAATGTAAAACCCACAAATCCAGATATTGAAATATTGAAAAAAATAAGTATTCCAAATTTCTATCGTAGGGAATATGAAAAAGCAATCATGGCTTGCATAGAATATCTTCACCAAAGTAAGTTTTCGATAGAAGCTGGTAATTTTTACGGTTTACCTTGGTCATTGGAAATGGATAGATTATTTGAGTATTGGGTAGAGCATTGGGCATACATTTTCTCTAAGAGAATAGGGGCCCGATTCTATTCAGATATAAGAAAAAACTCAAAAATAAGATTTTATAATCTTGGACATTGGAAAAGTTTAAAACAGTTAAAGCCAGATATAATAATTGAAAAAGACTCAAAAACATTGATTCTAGAAGTAAAATATAAAAAACATCTTTTGTATCTTCAATATGGGAAACATCCTAAAGAAATCCTAGAAGAACACCGACATGACATTCATCAGCTTTTATCTTACATGGGCAGCTCAACGAAAGAAAAGAGAATAGGATGTTTGGTATATCCCAAAATAAACAAGGACACAATCAACCAATATGCTACCTTGATAAATTACACTAACGTTAGAGCAAACGTAGATATTGTACTATGTAGTGCAACGTTTCAGCCAGAAGACTTTATGACAACTATAGGAAATTTATGGGGAGAAAAATACGCATCCTTTGCTTAACAAGCTGGCATCTAGCTTCGCTACGCTCCGCAATCTTCAGATATCCGCCAAATGTTATGTCAGAAAGCAGCGAGATAAGCAAATTAATATTTTCGAAGGCTTTATCCATGGACAATGAAAGAGGAACGCATAGATCTGAGTAAAGTAAAAAAGAAATGCAAATGGACATGCTGCTGCCCCATCGTGAGATTTTACGAGGAGGGGAGATTAGAAGAATATTGGGTTGAGCATTATTGTTTGGGTGACTGGAAAAAATGTGTGAGATATCAGATGGAAGAGAGAGGCGAGCCGCACGAGGATTGCATGCTTCCGGATGGCACAATACGCGATGAGCTGTGCGATTAATCTTTTCTTATAATTTCTTTCAATTTTCTGATTTCCACCGTTCCCTGCTCCCCGCTCCGCATGTTCTTCACCACCACTTTCCCATCGCGAATTTCCTCGCCCACGATTATCGCATATTTCGCGTTTATGCGATTCGCATACTTCAATTGCTTTCCGAGAGAGCGCCCCGTGAGGTCGATATCCACGCGAAATCCTTCTTTTCTCAGATCCATAGCGATTTGCGTTGCCTCTTTCCTGAATCCTGGAACTATGGCCACGAAGACATCCAATTCCATTCTCTCCTCGGGCCAAACGCCCTCTCTCTTCATAATTAATTCAAGAACCGCATCACCCATGCCGAAGCCCACCGCCGGCGTGTGCTCCCCGCCGAACAGTTCAACAACGTTATCGTACCTTCCACCGCCTAAAATTGCGCGGAATTCGCCCTTTGCGTCATGCGCCTCAAACACTATGCCCGTGTAATAGGCGAGACCGCGAACAATTGAGAGATCAAGGGTGATTTTCTTCCCGTAGCCATCCAGTAATTCCTGTAGCTTGAGAAGAATTTCTCCCCGAGGCGAATTGCCTATTTTTGAAATTACATCTTCTACGGAGCCTTTTACATTTAAAACATCGGCTATTTTCTCGGCGGCATCCCCTGCTATGTTCTGCAGATTCTCCATGAAGGTTTCTTCGGGAATCTTGTCCTTTTTGTCAATTATTCGGAAAGTTTCTTCTATTTTCTCCACTCCGAATTTTTTAAGAAGCTCTTCCATCAGAATTCTATCGCTAACCCTCATGACATATTTTCCTTCAAGACCGAGGGAATCTAAAATTTCCATTGCGAGAGCAAGAACTTCCGCATCCGCCTCTATTCCCGCTATGCCGAATATGTCCGCATTGAATTGATAGAATTCGCGCAATCTCCCGCTCTGTGGCTCCTCGTAGCGCCACATCTTCGGGAACGAGAACCACTTCACCGGCTTCACTAAATCTTTGCGGGAGGCGAGCATTCTGGCCACCGTCGGTGTCAATTCTGGTATGAGAGTAATCTCGCGGCCACCTTTATCCACGAAGCTGAAGGTCTGCTTCACGATTTCATCCCCACTCTTAACTCGAAAGAGCTCGAGAAGTTCAACACTCGGAGCGTCGATTTCGTGAAACCCGAAACTGCGTGCGGTTGAATTAATTTTGTCGAACACGATCCTGCGGGCGCGCATCTTCTCGGGGTATAAGTCGCGGAATCCCTTGAGCTTCTGAAACATAGTGGAATGATTGCGTGGAGTTATAAAAAATTATGCCCATTTGCTACATTAAAAAGCGTAAATATCTATATTTAAAGATGATGGGAATATTTTTATATTCTCTGGTGATATCCCTTTTGAAGGTGCAATAAATGCTCTCTATGGTGGGTGGTGTTAAGGGCATAGTGGTGCTCTTTGGCCTGATGCTGGTGATGACAGGCGTCTATACATTTTCTCATTCTACATCTGCGACCAATTCTAGCGCAACCATTGGCAAGGTTCTTTTCGACTTCACCAAGGACGAAGACGCGGGAAATGCGGATTGGCGCATCGACGGTGCCTACTCTAATTTTGCAAATGCTCTTAGAGCTGTAGGATTCACCGTTGATTCTTTGGGTTCGGGGCACGGAACGATAACGTCTGCGGACCTCCAGGGTTACGATGTTTTAGTTATTCCAGAACCGCAGGATTCTTTCTCTTCCTCGGAGAAAAATGCAATACTGAATTTCGTTAGCAACGGCGGAGGATTGATATATATATCGGATCACCATGGCTCGGATAGGAACAACAACGGCCATTCCTCATGGGATATATGGAACAACAATCTTAATTTTGACTCTGTGTTTGGAATAACTCTCCTCTCCAAAGAGGCAGGAACCAGTGGAAACAAGATTACGGATATTCAACATGTCCCCGTTCTCACTGACAATGTCTCTTCCTTCGGGATATGGGCCGGAACCACCATGCAGGTGAGCGGAAACGCAAAAGCGGTGGCATATCAGACAATTGGTGGAAGCAAGTACGCCGTTCTCGCGTATTCCACATACGGTAATGGCCGTGTAATCGTGCATGGGGATTCATCCACCTTCGACGATGGCACCCCCGATTCTCAGAATCATGGGGATAACCTATACGATGAATGGAGCAAATACGATGATTCCACACTGGCTGTTGATATGGTGAAGTGGGCCGCGGGAATGGGATCTTCCAACGGAGGCTCTTCAGGAAATTTACCCCCGGTGGCGCCCACTAATTTAAATGCCGTGGCTGGAGACAAATATGTTAAGCTAACTTGGGAAGAAAACACCGCTCAGAACTCATCGTGGACTTATGCCACGCGCGCGCCCTTCGACGGGGGCTATGGGGAGTGCATCGTGGGCGATTCTCATTACATATATGTGCTTCGGCAGAGGGATGATAACTATGCGCCACAATTTTATCGCTACGATCCCTCTTCAAACACTTGGACGGATTTGAGCTCTTCCCTGCCAAATATAAACTTCCAGAACGGCGTGGCCATGGCCTATGATTATTCCTCATCAATTTACGTTCTTGCCGGCGGGTCTTACAGGAGCAACGAGGATAGGGTTTATTTCTACCGGTACGATATATCTTCAAACACATGGACCCGGCTCGCGGATGCGCCCCACGTTGAGGGTCCGGGGGATGCTATTGTTTATTCCGGATACGACCACATGGTTTACGCGTTTTTGGGGCGGGCACATTATCTTGGTTCGTACAACCCGGGTACGTATAGTATATTTGCCAGATACGATCCATCTACGAACACATGGAAAACGTTATCTTTCCCGTCATGGTGGCCCGATGGTGGCACTGATGATGGGGCTTCCCTTGCTTGGACCGGTGGTAAATACATATTCGGGCTCGAGGGTGAATTTTACGAGAATTCTCCGCTTAGGGGATTCGCCAGATACGACATAACCACGGACCAGTGGGTGAAGATGACAGATATTCCAACACAAGATGGTGTTGGAGACGGCGGCTCTTTGCTCTGGCTCGGTCATTATGATTCTTCGCTTAGTGATGTGATATTTGCTTTGGATGGCAACGGGTGCAACGAAACCCCCGGTTATAATTTCTCCGAGTATCATATCTCCACAAATACGTGGACATCTCTTCCATCCATGCCTTACCCTGTGGGAGATTACGTTGGAAACCGCTTGGCCTATGCTGATGGGGGAATTTATTACTGGCAGGGCACGCCGCCCTCTTGGGCCGGCGGGGGAAAGAGAATGTATTACTTCACACCCACACACGGAGGAAGTGTGGATCATTTCAAAATATATCGTGGAACGAGCAGCAGAGGTGAGACTTATTTGACGGAAGTTTCCGGAGGAACATTCACATATACTGATCATTCCGTTACAAACGGCGTAACCTATTACTATTATGTGACCGCCGTTAATTCCGCAGGAGAAAGCGGAAAGAGCAACGAAGTGAGCGCAACACCTCATGCAAATCAGCCCACCAACAAGATTCTATTGGTGGATGGAGATGGAGGAAAGGATTACCAGACCTATTTCACGCAGGCGTTGAATGGCGCCGGATTCACCTACGATGTGTGGGACACCAGTGCAAAAGGTGCACCAAGTGCCAGCGACTTAGAGAATTACAAAGTGGTAATCTGGAACGTGGGTGCATTGTGGCAGAACACATTGACCACTGATGAGCAGAACGCGTTAATCACATATTTGAACAACGGAGGTAAATTGTATTTGAGCTCGCAGGATCTCTTGTGGGATCTGAGCAGAGGGAACGATGGAACGATATCGAACACCTTCGTTAACGATTACCTCAAAGTGACTGCGGTGAAGAACGACAAAGCATACGGGGAAGTGAACGGGGTAAGCGGAGACCCCATAAGTGGTGGATTTTCCACGATATCTCTAA
>WAKX01000056.1 GCA_015523125.1 DHVE2 group archaeon
CGTCGGGCACGAATTTGTACCCGTACTGGATTATGCCCGCCTTGCCGTCCTCGCCGATTCTTCTGAAAACGGCGTGCACGGGCATGCCGATGTGCACTTCCTCGGGGTCTACATCAACGATTTGCCCCGTGAGCTTCGGGCCCTCGGGAGTCTCTATGATCGCCATCACATATGGCTTCTGATATTTGTATCCAAGAACGTTCTGATGCACAACGGTGTACGAGTACACTTTTCCCTTGCCGCTGAGCTGCACTTCTTCCATCTTTCCAACGCTCTCGCGGCCGCATTTGGGGCATACATCTCTTGGAGGGAAATAAACGGTGCCGCACACAGGGCAGCGCGTGCCAATGAGGGAATAGCGATATCTTCTTTCTCTCCAGAAGCGCGGTACGACCATTTACATCACCTCCACTATGTGAATTATGCTTGAAGTCATGGTTCCACCGACATTATGAGCTAAGCCAACCTTCGCATCCGCAACTTGTCTCTTACCAGCTTCGTTGCGCAATTGCTTCACTAATTCCACGACCTGCCCAACGCCCGTGGCGCCGACGGGATGTCCCTTCGCTTTCAATCCACCGGATACATTGTATGGGAGGTCACCATCGTAGTACAACTGGCCTTCTTCTGCCAATTTCCACGCTTCTCCTTTCTTTGCAAACCCAAGATCCTCTATACCCTCTATGGCAATTATCGAAAACGCGTCATGAATTTCTACAAGATCTATGTCCTTGGGCTCCTTCTTAGCCATCTTGAACGCCTTCTTACCTGCCTCTATCGTAGAAACGGATTTTGTTAGCGAGTCCCTAGAATGCAAGGATATGTACTCGTTGGCAAAGGTGGAAGCGGATATTTTAATTGGAGAGTCTGTGTACTTCTTAGCCATGTCCGCAGAAGTGAGTATCAATGCAGCGGAACCGTCGCTCACCGGTGAGCAGTTCATCACAGTCAGTGGGTCTGCGACCATAGGGGCATTTAGAACCTGCTCCACGGTCACTTCCCTCTGGAAATGGGCATCTGGATTCATGGCACCGTGCTTATGCGCAATCACGGGGAACAAAGCCATCTGCTCCTTAGTCATGCCAAATTCGTGCATGTAGCGACGCGCCATCATCGCCGCGAGAGCGGGGAAAGTAGCACCGAGAAAAACCTCCCACTCCCTATCGGCAGCGCCTGCAAGGATATCGGTGACCATGTCTCCCGGTAAGTCGGTCATCTTCTCAACGCCACCCACGAGAACGATGTCGTACATGCCAGACGCAACTGCCATATATCCAGCATGAAGAGCGGCAGCACCGCTTGCACAGGCGGACTCAATCCTCATTGCGGGTACATTGGTCTCGGCAAGGCCTGCAAAATCGGCCATAAGTGCGCCTACATGGTCTTGACCCACAAAACTTCCTGCGCTCATATTGCCTCCAAATATGGCCTGAATATCCTCAGCACTTATATTTGCATCTTCTATAGCTTTCAGACCAGCTTCAACTGCCAAGCTCCTGAGACTTTTGTCCCAGTGCTCTCCGTACTTGGTCTCTCCAGCTCCAATAATTGCAACTTCTCTCATTTAATCCACCTCCACAATCATACGGCGGAATTTGAGATACTGCGCGTAGTCTATGTACTTTGCTCTGTTCACCTGATCCCATACCTTTAGCGCAGCGTCCCTATCCAATTTTTCAATTTCATCTGTGACGGTTATATCGAAGGCATCGCTCCCCGCGCCGCTTCCGAATGACACCGCGAGAATTCTATCGCCGGGCTTGGCAACATCGAGCACTGCGCTGAGCCCGGTTGGCGTAGCACCAGAATAAGTGTTACCAATATACGGAGTCAAAAGGCCTTGCTGAATCTGCTCCTTCGTAAACCCTAATCTCTTTCCAACACGCAGGGGGAACTTGCCGTTGGGCTGGTGAAACACCACGTAATCGTAATCTTCTGGCTTCGTGCCTGCTTCTTCCATGAGCATCTTGGCTGCGGTCATAACGTGCTTGAAATACGCTGGCTCTCCGGTGAACCTCCCTCCGTGCGACGGGTACCTCTGACCTTCGCGGCGCCAGAAATCGGGGGTATCGGTTACAAATGAAACGGTGTGATTTATCTCAGCGATTACCTCATCCTTTCCGATTATATAAGCGGTTCCACCAGCGGACGCGGAATAATCCAGCGCGTCTCCCGGTTGACCCTGGGAGGTGTCCGTTCCTATGGCAACGCCATAATCAATCATCCCCGCTTTGACCATGGCGTACACATTCTGCATTGCGGCGGTTCCAGCTTTGCATGCAAATTCCAAGTCAGCCGCATGCGCCTTATACGCACCAACCACCTCAGCAATTAGCGATGCCGTTGGTTTAACCGCATAGGGATGCGATTCGCTACCCACAAAAATCGCACCAATCTTTTCGCCGGGGATGTTCTTCCTCTTTAGCGCGTTGCGAAGCGCTTCCACAGCAATAGTCGCGGCGTCTTCGTCGTATCCGGGCACGGATTTGCTCTTTATTCCGAGACCCTTCTCGGGATGCTCCGGGTTATCGCCCCATATTCTAGCGATTTCCGCAGTCTTTATTCTGTAAAGAGGTATATAACTTCCATACGTCACAATGCCTACCATTTTCTCACCTGTATCCCACAAATGGAAAGAAGTATTTATCCTTTATCGTTTTTCAATTCGGCAATAAACGAATTAAATTATGAGGGACTCAACGGTTCTAATGTGATACACTCTCCTCTTTAATTCTTCGCGTATTTCTAAATGGGGATTTACCCCGTGCTCTATCAAAAGCTCCGAAAGGCGCTTCGCGTTCCGCTCTCCCCTCTCGTCCCAGTCCAGAAGGAGAATTACTTCAGAATATAAAGACGATAGAGAATCCGCGAGAGAGACCATGCTCACGCCGGTGTTTATCTTTATTATTTCCCCCGAAAATCCCAGATTTCTCAACGCGCTCTCATCGTGCTTACCCTCCACCACTATGGGAATCTCTTTGTTCATCTCTTTCACTCTTTCCAAAAATTTTTCAAGCTCTTCCAATTCTCTTTCCGATAGCATCTCTCGCAGCATCTTCGCTCACACCCTCCACATATATGGTCTTATGGGGATTTTTCTCCCCTGCAATTATATGCACGTTCTCCTGAGGAACATTGAAAAACGAGGAGAAGAAGGAAATCAGTTCTTTATTCACCTTGAACTTCTCGGGCTTCTCCTTCATCGCCACAATTATCCTCGCCCTCCATTCATTGTAGCCCCTTATTTCTTCTTTCTTTGCGTTGGGCGAGACCTCGATGTCGATGGCCACCCCGTTCTTATACGCCCTGATTCCCTTCATATTCTCCGCTCCATCACTGCAATTATCCTCTCGCTTTCCTCTTCGTCGAACTCGGAAAAATCGTAATCGCCGAATATTTCCTTTATCTCCAGCCCAGCTTGCTCCGCTTCCTCTCTCAAATCCTCAAGGAACACGGAGTAAAGGTACAACTTTGCGTATTTTCTTCTCACCACTTCATTCTCAACGATGTCGTAAAAGTAAAGGAGCTCCCATTTATCGCCTTTCCACCTCGGCACGAAGAACCGGGAGTAGTAAATTCCATCTTTTTCGATTGTGTCCCCGTGGTGCACTATGCCCTCTACCATCATGAAGGGGTTGAGTATATCCACGATTACCTTTCCATCATCGCTCAGATGCTTCTCAGCGTTCTTCAGAATTTTCACTCGTTCGTCCTTGGAAAACATCAACAGGGAGTTGAACCCGATTATTACGAGGCAAAATCTCTCATCGAGGGAGAAGTTGAGAACATCGCCGCGAATTAATTTCACATTTCTTCCCTCTAAATTCTTTCTGGCGTGGATGAGCATGTTCTCATTTATGTCGATTCCCACCCCATAATCTGGGTTAAGATGATGCAATATTCTTCCGGTGCCGCACATGAGGTCGAGAACATTCGAACAGATGTACCTGCGGTAAACTTCGATATCCTTATCAAAAGAAAAGTAAAAAAGGTCGTAGAATTCCGACTCCACATCGTAGAATTTCATAGCTTGTACCCTATCTTCCTGAGGAACTCTTTCCTCTCTTTTCTCTTCTCCTCGTCTTCCACGCCAACGGGCGATGCTCCGTCAACCACGCCAAGAATTGCGCGACCCTGCTCCGTCTCCGCCACTATGACTTGCAGAGGATTGGCGCTCGCCACTAGAATTCTCGTGATTTCCTGCACATTCTTTAGTGCGTTGAGAACGTTGATTGGATACGCATTCCCTAAGAGAATTACGAAAGCGTGCCCCGCGCCGATGCTCTCGCAATTCTTAATAGCAAATTTCACGAGCTCGTCATCGGTTCCCTCGTATCTCACAAGGCGATCTCCCGATGCTTCGCAGAACGCAAAGCCGAACTTTATTCCGGGCATACTGGTCACAAGAGCTTCGTATATATCCTCGGCGCTCTTTATGAAATGCGTGTACCCCATTATGACATTCACTTCCTCGCTGGGCTTCTCAACGGTTATTACTTTCAGCTCCACCATATCTGGTAATCCTGTTGCAAGATTAAAAATTTTGCTTTGAGAGAAATCTAAATAACCAACGAGAGAATAACGCTTCGATGATTTACATAATCGCCCTCATAGTGATGTTCGCCTTCACCATTTTAGCTTTCAGAAGAAACGCAGTGGCGATGCTCTCAATATCTTTCACCGTGATTTATCTCATCGAAATCGCTCTTTATTACATCTCCCCTCAGTATTTCGTAGATTTCATCTACACCCTCGGAGCTAAATATCCTCCGGACATCGGAATATATTCGGCCATATACATCCACTCCCTTTCCCCGATGCACATTTTCTTCAACATCCTGTTTTTCTTCTTGGCAGGGATGCCCTTCGAGCAGAGGATCGGGAGTAAAAGAATAACGAGCATATTCCTCATATCAGGCATGGTGGCGAATCTCCTGTACTCCCTATTCCTGCATTTCTACGGAATAAACTCGATTTTGATAGGCGCTTCCGGGGCCATATTCGGGATAATGGGGGCCTTCATCGTAATGTATCCAAACGAAGAGATTACCATGTTCTTAGGGCCAATACTGATGCCAAGGGTTAAGGTGAAAATCGCAATAATGACCATGCTCGTGGTGGAATTCCTGGCCACCATGCTCTGGGTAAACGACAATGTGGCGCATGGAGCACACGTGATGGGCGCCATAGCGGGAGCGTTCATGGGCTATTACTACCTCAAAAAAGGAATAGGGGTGGAGAAGAAAAGAGAATTGAACCTCGCGCTATTCGAGGAACTTGCCACCGACGAAAAGCTCCGCGAGATAAAAGAGAGAATAACGGGAGAAGAGGATGAAAAGATAAGGAAAATGTGGATTGAAGAGTTCTTCCGCAAGAAGTTTGGAGAGGTGAAAATAGAGGGGAAAATAGCAGAAGCGGATGGGAAAAAGTACAGAATTTACAGGTGATAAGATGAGAATCGACGGCTCACACGGCGAGGGCGGCGGGCAGATTCTTAGGTCCTCCATAGCCCTATCGTGCATTTTAGGGGAAGAAGTTGAGATTGTGAACATCAGGAAAAATAGGAAAAATCCGGGTATTAAGAATCAGCACCTGCACGGGATAAAATTAGCCGCGCAGATTTGCGATGCTCAGGTTGAAGGACTAAAAATTGGAGCGACGAGCATCAAATTCAGACCGGGGAAGATAAAAGGGGGAAAATACAAGGTGGACGTGGGGACCGCGGGAAGTATATCGCTGATTCTCCAAACGGCGCTTCCAATAATGCTTCTCTCACCAGAAATAGAGATAGAGATTCGTGGGGGCACCGATGTCCCCTTCTCTCCGCCCATCGATTACTATTTACATGTTCTCTTTCCCCTGCTTCGATATGCGGGCGCGGAAATAGGGGGAGAGGTGATTGAAAGGGGCTATTATCCCCAGGGTGGGGGAATTGTCAGGGTTCATTCAATCGCGAATGAAATGAGAAAAATCGTAATCGATGAGAGAGGAGAAAAGAGAGAAAAAGAGGCATACTTCAACCTCAGAAACCTGCCGGAGCACATAGTCAAGAGAGCGAAAAAAATTCTGGAAGATTTTGAATTCATCGCCGACGTAAGAAATTCAGGCATAAGCAGGGGTTGCGGAATCGTATTGGTTTCAAAGTACGAAAAAACGATAATTGGCGGGGATTCGCTCTGCAAAAGGGGCGTGCCCACGGAAAAGGTTGTTAAGAGAGCGCTGGAGAATTTGAGCTTCGAGGAGAAAAGCATAGCGACAGTGGACAGGCACATGGCTGATCATCTTCCAATATTCTCAGCCCTGACCAAAGAGGTGAAATACAGGGTTAGCGAGCTCACGGAACATGCTAAGACAAATCTCTGGGTTCTGGAGCAATTCGGAGGAAAAACAAAGATAAAAGGAGAGGAGATTCACGCGTACATGTAATTCTTGGGCACCTGCTTGACCTGCGATGCCTGCTTCCTTATATCCGCTATGTTTTTCTCTATCTTCTCGGCTTCGTCGTACAGGGGCTTTGGGTCAATCTTCACACCTCTAAGCATATCGTTGAGAACCTCCACTATCCTCCCTGCGGCCCGGGCATCCGGATAATCGGGATGCGCCTCGGCCAGCAATGCGATTACATCCCTTTCCCTTTTCTTTCCCTCGGTTAGAAGAACTCCAGTGACACCGGTTATAACTCCTTCCTCGAATTTGAGCACGTAGTCGGGAATCTTTTTCGACGCGTAGTTGGTGCTTGCAATTCCGTAAACATCCACGTTCTCCTTCATTTTTTCCACTATTAACCCTTCGGGAGTTATAACCATGCTGGCCCTCTTCTCGTCGGCCCAGTCCAGCATCAGGGATGCTAAGGGCTTAACTACCGGTGTTGGAATCTGAAATTCAGAGACGAACACGGCGATTTTTGTGTTTCTCTTTATTTTTCCTCCGTAGACGCGAACGGGATTAAGGGGCTCCCATCCGCGAACCAGCGCCACTGATGGAAAATAATCGCTGTCCACTATGGCAATTTGCTCCAGCCCCAAGCTCTCTATCACGTAATTCGCCACAATGGAGCTCACGAGGCCAACGGAGGGAAAACCATCTAAAATGACTGCATCCCTCAAATCTATCTTTTTGAGTTCGTAGATGTCGAGGACCATGATACATAATCCGCCTCGTATTATAAAAAATTTTTCGCGCATTCAACAAAACTTAAATAACTCCAAAGAAATTACCCACTATGAAAATCGAAGATATGTTTGACTCCATAGAAGAAACCCTTTTGGACATTCTGGCGAGAATCGACGACGGGGACGAGGAAGCGCTAAATGATTTAAAGAAAGTGAAAAAATACATAGGGGAAATGAACGACATGCTCAGCGTTGTGGACGAAAACGACGACATGGAGAGCATAAAGAAAAAATTTGACGAATTAAGCAATAAATTCGATGAGTTCTTAATGGCAGTGGTGAAGGTGGTAGGATGACCTCCATACGAGATTCTCTGAAAATGGGCGAAATTCTCTCAATAACTCGTTCTCCAGACGAGAAAGATATAGAAATATACTACGACAACGCCGAGAACATGTGGTACATCGCTACCGGAGATCGAGAGGAGTACGTTCTAATTGGCAATGATGAGGATCTGGACAACCTATACGACCTGCTGAAGCACATCGTCGAGAATATACCGTGGGAGGAAGATTGGGAGCCAGAAGAAAATGAATCTTGACCCTGCTCTTCCAAATTTTGCGCGGGAAGTTATAACCCGTTTCATCTCCGATTTTACACGAGGTAAAGAGGTTGTGGTGGGGATAAGCGGCGGACTTGACTCCACCGTTGTGCTAAAGCTTTGCGTCGATGCCCTCGGCCCTGAGAAAGTTCTTGCGGTTCACATGCCCGACGAGGTTACGCCGAGAAAAGAAAGCGAGGACTCCAGAGAAATCGCAAAGGCATGGAGCGTGGGATACAGGGAGATAAAAATTGATGAAATCGTACGCTCATATGTGGAAGCACTGAATGTGAAAAAAGATAAAACAATAGGGAACATAAAAGTTAGGACGAGAATGAATATTCTCTACGCCATAGCCAACGAGGAATCGAGGCTAGTGGCGGGGACTAGCAATAAAAGCGAGATTCTAACGGGATACTTCACAAAGTATGGGGATGGGGCAAGCGACTTTGCGCCCATCGGGGATCTCTACAAGACTCAGGTTAGAGCATTGGCCAGAGAGATCGGTGTGCCAGAGGGCATAATAAGAAAAAAACCCAGCGCGAATCTATTGCCGGGGCAGTACGACGAGGATGAGCTTGGGATAAATTACGAGATTTTAGACCGAATTCTATACGGCATAGAGCTGGGATTGAAAAAGGATAAAATTGCGGAAATTGTTGGAGATGCAAAGCTCGTAGAGCATGTTTTCTCCCTCTACGAAAACTCGAGGCACAAGAGGGTTCTGCTCTACATCCCGAAGATTGGAGTGAAAACGGTAAACACAGACTGGAGAGAGTGATTAAAATAGAACCATCTGGGCATGGGGAACTCCGGCTATTCTTAGAACGTTGTCCTTGTCAATATAACCTTCCCTTATCGCTATCCTGACCACATTCTCACCCACCAAGTTGATTATAGTCGCTAGCTTCATGGAATTGATAAGAGTTTGCTCGGAAACAAAGCTCTCGTAGTAGAATTCTTCCCGCACGTGGATATGAAGTTCCCCTTCCTCAAACTTCTTCCCCAGAAGC
Organism: DHVE2 group archaeon; assembly: GCA_015523125.1. Classification (GTDB taxonomy): domain Archaea; phylum Thermoplasmatota; class Thermoplasmata; order Thermoplasmatales; family Aciduliprofundaceae; genus JAADDK01. The sequence goes on from WAKX01000056.1 coordinate 8,727, forward strand.
TCTCGGTCGCATGCAGCCAGCACCACTTCCCCTCGTCTTTTGTACATCTTCATCGATATGTTATGCGAAGTGCCATCTTCCTCCGGTGTCACGGTAAATCTCCCCCTTGTACCTCATCTCTCTTAGTAAATTGTCTATCTCCTCATCGCTCAGCCCTTCTTCCTTAGCTCGAGAGTATATGTCTCTCTCCTTGGCGCTTCCGTCACCCTCGGCCACTAATTCTTTCAGAACATCCCTTAGAATTCGTATCTTATCTCTCTTGCTCTTGCTCACGCCCGAATTCACCACATCGATGTCAATTACACCCCCTTCGCTGGCCACATCCTGCAGGAAGTACTTAACTATTCTTATTGCTCTAAGGGCATCTTCCCTCGTTACGATGTCGCTGAGCCGCGCCCTCGCTGACGCCTCGGACAATCGAATCATCGCTTCCAACTGTCTTGGGGTTATCGCCACGCTGTGTGTCTCTTTAAACTGGTTCCTAATCTTAAGGTATTCCTCCTCAATGGCGCTCATGGCCTCGTCGCTGAGCTTTGGAATGACGTTCTTTTTCGCATAGGATACGTATTTCTTCACGAATTCCGGCGATAATTTCTGCTCCTGCTCTTTCACCAGTGCGTCCTCTTCCTCGCCCAGCATTAATTTCTCGCCCACCAAATGAACCTTAAGTATGTAATCCGCCATCTCCCTGTCCACCTTCTCCTTCGGGATATCCAATATTTTGAAAATCACGTCGAACCTCGAAAGGAGGGGAATTGGAAGGTTGATCTGGCTCGGCAGAGACTCCTCCGGATCGAATCGACCGTACTTGGGATTCGCAGCCGCCAGTATGGAGCATCTGGACATTAGAGTAGCGTATATTCCCGCCTTAGTCACGGACACTATTTGCTGCTCCATTGCCTGATAAATCGAATCTCGATCAGTTGTGCTCATCTTATCGATTTCATCAATAGCTGCGAGACCCTGATCCGCCAGCACCAAAGCTCCTGCTTCCAGAGTCCAGCGCCCAGTTTCATCCTTCACAGCGGTAGCGGTTAAGCCTGCGGCCGACGAGCCTTTTCCTGAGGTGTATATACCGCGTGGTGCCAATTCTGACATCTTCTGTAGCAACTGCGATTTTGCGGTACCAGGATCACCGACCAAAAGAACATGTATATCGCCCCTGATTTTAGTGCCGTCGGGCATCTTCTTGGCCACGCCTCCAAACATTTGAAGAACGAGGGATTCCTTTATCAATTCCATTCCGTAAATTGTTGGTGCGATTGAATCTCTGAGCCTCTCTATTACCTCGCCGCTTCTGGCGAATTCCTTTATGGCTTCCAATTCCTCATCGGTAAGAGATTCCATGTCCTCCATGTTCTCGTCTAACTTGTCGATGCTGTTCACATCCAAGTACATCTTGAACTCCGTGCTCTTTATGTTCTGTATCCTCATCTCCCTCGCACGGAGTATGCCGTTCAGAATCACTCTATCTCCCGGGACCACTAAGCCGGCGAGATCATCTTCCACAACCGCAATTATCCTCTGGGGCTGCTCCCCGCCCCTCAAATTTTCGGGCATATCCTGAATCTCCAAACTCTGATAATCTTCGAAAACAGATTGTCCGAGAATTAATTTGAATTTCACCTTTCCCCTGGGCTTTCCGCAGGATGCGCACTTGTCCGGCTCGAAGAGCCTCATGCCCTCCTGCTCCATCATGGTTATACCGCCGCAATCGCTGCACTTGAACGCGCCCACCTTCAATTTTGGCCTGATTTCCGTGGCCCTCCTTATTATGCCCTCTATGCTCACGAATTTGCCCAAATGCGCGGTCCTGAGATTTTTTATTTCTTTCACTCTATCCCTTTCGGGTATCTCGGCAATTCTAAGGTGAATATGGTAAGAAGTTTCCCCGTATTCCCTCAGGGCCAATTCCCCGATTTCCAAATATTCTTCCGGAAATCTCAGAAGGTCCTCGGCGAAATCGTCGTCGTAGTTGGCTATATCTTCAAATGAAACGACCAACGACTTCAAATCCGGATAGTTGTATGTGATATCCAATAATTTGCGTCCGTATTCGGTCTGGCTTAGAAAATCGAGCCATAGCTGCTTAATCTCTTCCCGGGTGTACTTCATCGCGTTGACTCATAAGAATTGCGTATAAAATATTTTCCCGCTTTACTGCAAACACCCTTACCTTTCCACTGGAGCTCACTCGTAGTCGAAGAGGGTCTTCATCTTCTTTTTCTCTCCGAATGCGGATAAAGAGCTCTGCTTCTTTCCTGTGAGCAGTTCCTCTTGGTCTATTCCGAATACCTCCGTTATCCTCGCTAAAGTTTCAGCGATTCTCCTCGCGTAGTACTGAAAATCTGGACGATAAGGGAATTCCTTGCCCGGAATATAAGGTTCCACGTCCTGCTTCGAGCCCCTCGCATTAACCACAATCCACGAGACCTTCATACCGGGTATGAACTTGAACCCCTTCTTCATCAGTTTTTTAGCGGCCTGAACATTCGCCATTGAATTTGGATTCTTGTACCTTTTAAAATCTCGAACTGTGCGCGATATTACTAATTTTTCAATTTCCACTTCTCCGCGGCGAACCTTGCTCACGATTTCTTTCGCGAGGGAAATTGCGCCTTCCACGTCCCCGTCCAAAATCTTCTCGAATACCATCTTTTGCGCTTCGCTCTGCAGGTCGAAGGAATCCGTTCTTCGTATTTCGTAGCCCCGGACAATCATCTCTCCCCTCTTGTCCTCGGGCCAGACTATGCGACCTACATATCTCTTCTTGGCACCATGCGAGAAAAACGGCTCTAAAATTTTCTCGAATTCTAAAATCAACTCTTCCTTCTCGGATATCTCCTTCGCCATTTCCGTTCCGAATTTCACCGAGCCATCCAGATTTTGATGCGGAGACTCGAAGAATATGGAGTCCGTATCCCCGTACACGACTTTCAATCCGCGGGATTCTAAATTTCCGATTATCTTCCTTATGGTCTCCCTTGCGAACGAGGTGATGCTTGCCCCTATCCGCGGGTCCGTGAATCGATAGAACGATGAGGCTAAAACTCCGTAGAATGTGTTCATGAGGATTTTCACCGCCTTTTGCAATCCATCGTAGTAATTTCTCTCCTCTTCCGTGGCCGCTTCCTTCATCTTCCTCTTGAGCTCGTCCCTCTTGGCCATTAAATCTTTCAGTATCTTCGGTATGATCCCTTCTCTCCTCTCTTTGCTCAGGAATTTAGCTCCAGTGGGACTCACGATATCTCCATCTTCGCTCAGGGTGGTGAAGCATATGTTGTACTTGATTATGATGCTGGGATACATGCTCTTGAAGTCCAAAACGCAAATCCAGTGATAGAGCCCCGGCTCCAGAGAATGCACGTAGCCACCTTCAATCTTCCCTCTCTTCCTTTCCTGACCCTGCAGCGGCACGCCTATTTTTCTTCGATCAGCTTCCCTTATCAGAAGCGAGTCAACCCACGTGGATGTCCCCGAGTGCATCACATCGTCCAGTGGGAATTTTGTGACCGTCGCCAAATCCATGTACTTTCCGATTATCCCTATTTTCAGGAGGATTCTCAAAGCCAACTCGGCGTCCTTCACGCAGTACTTTATCACCTTATCCCTGTCTTTTTCCCACTCTTCGTCGATGTTCACCCGGTCAACGTCCATCTTTCCCTCGCCCAAAAGCTCCTGGGAAACGGCCTCGAGAGACTCTTGCTTCAGCCTCAATTCCTTCTTCACGGCCCACCATGCATCCTCTATAACTCTTCCATGAACGCGCCAGAACTGCCCGCCGATGCGCTGGGGCTTGCTCCCGTCCCTCCCTATGTTCAACTCCACCCCCAACTTTTTAGCTCGATCCGTTATCACTTCCAAATCGTAGCCGTCGATATTATAGCCGGTGATCACATCCGGGTCCTCTTTCCGTATCACTTTGACGAAATTTTCCAGGAGCTCCTTCTCATCGCCTTCCACATGCCCCTCCTTTATCTCCCCGTTCTCCCATATTGCGTAGCCGATGGTGAAAATGGTCCCATCCTTCATGGAATTCTCGATGTCGAAGCTAAAAATTTTCAGCTCGGGCTTGAAATCTTCGATGTTCTCCACGCTTTCTAACTCCATGACTATCTCCGCGGTGTACTTATCGTTTGGCTTGTAATCACCCACAAACTTCACACATGAACCTAAATCAAAATCGTAAATGAACCTCTGGTGAAATGGAATATCCGCTGCCAGAACCTCGCAGAATTCGGAGGCAAATCTTCGGTAATTTGGAGTTTTCCACGGGGAAGAGAGAGTGACTTTGACGCATTTCCTCATCTTGCCGCGATACCATAGCTCCACATCTTCCATGTTCTTTATCTCCTCGTCCTCGCTCAATTTCTCCAGCAACACAGCTGGAGGCTCCACGAGATAGAAATAAGGTAAGAAGCCGTGATATCTGCCTACTATGGATTTTCCCTCCTTGGTCTTTCCGTAAAGCTCAACTACGACCCCGTCCTCCTCCCTCGAATACGATGCGCTTATGAGCCGAACTTCCTCTTCCATCGCTTTTTATATTTCGGGATTGTTTATAAGGGTTTCCGTCCCTTCGGGTTTCATAGAGCTACAAATCCTTCTTTTTGGGCTTTTTCAAATCTCTCAAATTTTTCATATTAGAATAAGACAAAAAATTTAAATATGTATTAGTTGTATAATACAAAATGATAGCGATGAGTCTGGAGGAAGTCATAACCGAGTTCCACCGGTTTGGTATTCCGAAATTGAAAGAGAGAAGTTTGGAGCTGCCTTTGGATTTAAATAAAGCAATAGCGATCACCGGTCTGAGAAGGACAGGGAAAACTTACCTGATGTATCAGGCAATGAAAGAATTAACTCGCACAATGAACATCGAGCGATTGTTCTACATCAACTTCGAAGATGAAAGATTGGCAGGATTGGTCCCTCAAAATCTATCGCAGATTGTGGAACTCTACAAAAAATACAATCCCGACGCGAAGACCATGTATCTGTTTTTAGACGAGATTCAAAACGTGAATGGCTGGGAGAAATTTGTGAGGAGGCTATTGGAAAGAAAAAACGCAAGGATTTTCATAACCGGCTCATCTTCCAAGCTTTTGAGCGGCGAAATTTCTACTGCACTGCGAGGGAGGAGTTTAACTTATCGCCTGTTTCCCCTCTCTTTCAAAGAGTATCTTAGATTCAAAGAGCTTAAAATCAGAGAGCCCTTGATAGAAGATGACCGCGGTTTGATAAGGAAATATCTCGATGAGTATGTACATTTTGGCGGATTTCCCGAGATCGTGGATTATGAAGAATTGCTGAAGATAAGAACACTCCAGGAATATTTGGATATGATGATATACAAAGACATAGTGGAACGCTATGAAATAAAGAAAATCGGAGTGATGAAAGAGCTTATAAGGGTGACGGTGAAAAACTTCGGAAATCGCATGTCCGTGAGGAAATTGTACGGCATCATACTATCATCTGGGAGAGAACTGAGCAAGAACAAGATTTACGAGTATTTCTCGTATCTGGAAGACATCGGGTTTATCATACCTGTGAGAAAATTCAGTTACAGCGAAATGGATAAAATGAGGAGCATGCCCAAATTGTACGTGGTAGACAACGGCTTCCCGACCATATACGGAGTGAAAGATTTAGGAAGGAGAATGGAGAACTTAGTGGCTGTGGAGCTTATGCGCAGAAAATATTACAGCCATCCCACTTACGAGATCTCTTATTACTTGGGAGAAAACAGAGAGGTGGATTTTGTGGTATACGAGGGGCAGAGGGTCAAAGAACTCATTCAGGTATGCTACGACCCCACGGAAGTCGAAACGAAAAAGAGAGAGATAAGGGGTCTCATTCATGCGTCCAAAGAGCTGAAATGCAATGAGCTTAAGATAATTACATGGGACTACGAGGGAGAGGAGAATGTTGACGGAAAGAAAATAAAATACATTCCGCTCTGGAGATGGCTGTTGCACCTATCATCTTAATTGGAGAAAACAATTTTATACCATGTGCAAAATTCCCCAGCATGCGAATACTTTTCATACATTCGGACTACATAGAGTACGAAGCGAAGGAGAAAGCGATTAAAAACGCCGAAGAAATCGAAGAGAAAAGAGAGCGAATCGAGGAATGCCTCGTTTCGTTTATCTCTGTGGAAGAGGGGGACTCGAATATCATAGGAAGGGTAGTTGGGGAAATAGAAGACGTGGCGAAAAAATTGAACGTTAAAACCATCGTGCTTTATCCGTACGCTCATCTAAGCAATAAATTGGCAAGTCCAGATGAGGCAATGAAGGTTCTGAAAGAACTGGAAAAAGAGCTCCGCGATAATTACGAGGTGCATCGCGCCCCATTCGGCTGGTACAAGAGCTTCGTGATTTCGTGCAAAGGCCACCCGCTCAGCGAGCTCAGCAAAGAGATAAGAGGAGAAAAAGAGGAGGAGAGCGAAGCTCTGAAAGCGGAGAAGAGAACCACCTACTGGAACATAATGACCCCCGATGGAGAATTTAAAAGCGTGGACGAATTCGATTACAAAAATTATCCCAACCTCAAAAAATTCGTAGATTACGAAATCTCGGGCACCAGGGCCGTGAAGCAGATTCCGCCACACGTGGAGCTAATGCAAAAATTGGAGCTTGCGGACTACGAGCCCGGCAGCGATTCGGGAAACATGCGCTACTACCCCAAGGGCAAGTTAATCAAATCACTCATCGAAGATTACGTGGAGTCTCGTGTTTTAGACTTCGGGGCCATGGAAGTGGAGACCCCGATAATGTACGATTTCAATCACCCATCGCTGAAATCATATCTAAACCGATTTCCGGCTAGGCAGTATCAGGTTCTCAGCGGCAAGGACAAGTACTTTTTGAGATTCGCCGCGTGCTTCGGGCAGTTCCTGCTCATGCACGACGCCACCGTGTCCTATCGGCAATTACCCATCAGGGTTTACGAGCTGGCAAAATACGCGTTCAGAAGAGAGCAGAAAGGAGAGCTCGTGGGATTGAGAAGATTGCGCGCGTTCACAATGCCCGACATGCACACCTTCGCAGCGGACATGGAGCAGGCCAAGGAGGATTTCAAGAGGCAGTACGAGATGGCGATAGAGGTACTGAAAGATTTCGGGTTGAACTTAGGAGACTATGAAGTTGCAATCAGGTTTACCCGCAAGTTCTACGAAGAGAACAAAGAGTTCATAAGGTCACTGGTTGAACTGGTGAACAGGCCCGTTCTGATTCAGATGTGGGATGAGCGCTTTTTCTACTTCGTTCTCAAATTCGAGTTCAACTTCGTGGACGCAATGAACAAAGCTGCAGCTCTAAGTACAGTGCAAATCGACGTGGAAAACGCCGAGCGTTACGGAATAACCTACTACGACGAGAACGGAGATAAGAAATACCCGTACATCCTGCATTGCTCGCCCAGCGGCGCCGTGGAGCGTGTCATTTACTCGATGCTCGAGAAGGCAAGCATGGACTCGAAGAAGGGAATCAAACCCATGTTCCCGGTGTGGCTCTCACCGGTGCAGGTGCGCATAATTCCAGTGAAAGACGAGTTCAAAGAATACGGAGAGAAAATAATGATGAGCTTAGAGGATGAAAAGATAAGGGTTGATCTGGACGACAGGGATATGACCGTTTCCCGTAAAATAAGGGAAGCGGAGAAGGAGTGGATTCCCTACATAGTGGTGGTGGGAGAGAGAGAAGTGAAAGAGGGGAACATAACGGTGAGAATAAGGGGCGGCGATGTGAAAACGATGCCCATTGAAGATCTCGCGAAGATAATAAAAGAAAAAACTAAGGATAAGCCGTTCAGGAAACTTCCGCTGCCCAAGTACCTGAGCATGAGGCCGAAGTTCCGCTGAGTTTCACCACTCCAAACTCACCTTCCCTATATTTTTCAGCGCCTCTTTTATCAATTTTATTGTGTTGTTCACATCCTTCTTGGAAATGAGTTCAACGGGGGAATGCATGTACCTCTCTGGAATGGATATGACCGCGGTGGCCACGCCATCTCGAGCCAATTGAATTATATCCGCATCCGTACCTGACCACGAGGGATTCGCCTCGATTTGGAGCGGGATTTTCTTCTTTTTGGCCACTTCCATTATATGCCTATAAACTTTTGGATTCGCCGTAGCCCCCACTCCGAGCACCGGGCCCTCTCCGATTTTTATTGGAACCTCATCCGAGGAAACTCCGGGCATGGTGGCGTGGGTCACATCCACCGCTATTCCGATATCCGGGGCGATTCCGAAGGAAGAGGTTCTTGCACCTTTTAATCCGATTTCCTCCTGAACGGTGGCGACGAAATAAAGTGTGGCATCGCTCTCCACCTTCTCCATAACTTTTAGGAGGGTGTAAACTCCCACCCTGTCATCTAAGGAATTTGCAACTATCTTGTCCCCCAGTTCCATGTAGCGCGGCTCGAATGATCCAACGTCTCCTATCTTAACGCTCTTTTCCGCTTCTTTCCTATCCTTTGCGCCGATGTCAACCCTCAGATCTTTAAACTCCACGCTCTTCTTCTCTTTCCCCAAATGTGGAGGCTTCTCTCCTATCACACCGTAAATGAAGCCCTTGGAAGTCTTGATTCTCACCACGGAAGAGCGAAGAACTGTTGTGTGAATTCCGCCAATTGGAGCGATTATAAGATATCCATCTTCAGTTATGCTCTTCACCATGAACCCAATTTGATCCATGTGCGCGGCGAGCATCACTTTGCGTTCTCCTCCTTTCTTCACGCCTATCACATTGCCCATGCGGTCCACAAAAACCTCGTCCGCATGTTTCTCCATTTTCTCTCGAACTAATTTCCTTATCTCGTCCTCGAAGCCGGGCACTCCGAAGGCCTGAACAACGTCTTTCAGATTCATAACAGGGGCATGGAAGCGGTAAATTTAATATCTTCTATATTGAGATCTAGTTGAACTCACCTATGCAAAGAAACATATAAATACAATAAAGGCATAATATCACAAATATGAAAACGGGGAAGTGGATTAAAAAGATAGTGATTTCCATTTTTCTGCTCATGCTCTTCAGCAGTTTCGCTGGAGTTGCGCGAGGAAGCGGCGCTGCGGGGGGAGTAAATAAATGCATAATTATCTTTCGAGTGATTTAATCTATCTTGTTTCTATGATTAATATGCTTGAGGTGATTCAATAATGAGAAGTTATTGGATTTTTATAATTGTTGTTATCACATCAATATTTCTTTTGTCTGCTTATTTATTTTACCCTTTTTTAAATAATGGAAATAACCACTATAAAG
>WAKX01000057.1 GCA_015523125.1 DHVE2 group archaeon
ACTTTTTAAATACCCGCTTCAATTAATCCCCATGCTCACCTTTGTCGGCTTGGGACTTTACGACGTGGAAGATTTGACGCTCAGGGGCAAAAAAGCAATCGATGAAGCGGATATAGTATTTGCGGAATTCTACACTTCGCGCTTAGTGGGGATGAATCCCGATGAAATTGAAAAAGCACTCGGCAAAGAGATAAAGATATTATCGAGGGAAGAGGTTGAGGATGGGAAAATGATAATCGAAAATGCCTCGAATAAAAACGTGGTTCTTCTTGTGGCCGGAGACCCCATGATTGCCACCACCCACGTGGCTCTCAGAATCATTGCGGAGGAGAGGGGAATAAAAACAAAAATCGTGCACAACGCATCGATAATAAGCGCGGCGCCCGGCCTCTTAGGATTGCAGAACTACAAATTCGGAAGAACCGTTTCAATTCCTTTTCCTCAGGAGAATTATTTTCCAACCAGCGCCTACGATTTCATCTACGAGAATTACTCGCGGGGGCTACACACTTTAATTCTTCTCGATATCAATCCGAGACCTATGAGTGCAAACGAGGCCATGCAAATCCTTTTAGACATGGAGAGAAAAAAAGGAAAGGGATTGTTCAACGAAAAAACATTATTCGCTGTAATAGCCCGAGCGGGAGCGCCCGATTGCTTGGTTCGCGCCGGATTTCTGGGGGAATTGATCCACGAGGATTTTGGCCCGCCGCTGCACTCTCTCGTTCTTCCAGGGAATTTGCATTTCACAGAAGAGGAGGCGTTGGAAAAGTTAGCCGGCGCACCGAAGCCCTAATTCTATTTCTTGCACACTTCCCCGGCAACTTTTTTTCCTAAGTCGGTGAGGCGGTAGATTATGTAATTCCCCTTTCTCTCTCCTTCAATGAGGCCCGAATTTTTCAATATTGACAGATGATAAGAAAGCTTTGAATAAGCAATGTTTACCACGCTCCTTATGAGACAGACGCATGAATCCTGAACCCTCAGAAGGCATATAATTTTCAATCGAAGTGGGTCAGAAAGGGCCTTGAACATCTTCGCACTTCTTCCGAGTTCTCGTTGAGATGGCACATTTTTCAGTATTTCTTTTAGCCCCCCCTTATTTTCTATTTCCTCCGCGATGTCATCAGGCACGTTCTCGGGCATCTTTTTGACCATCGTAATTAGGGAATTAAATTTTCATATTAAAAAGTTATTTCAAAAAAAATTGAAATACCTGAAACGCATGTAGGTATGGTGATAAAAATGGGTGATAAGAAATTTGATTACTGGTTCGGGGTGCCGAGAAAAGAGATCAAATGGTACCCAAAAATAGATCCGGCGGCATGCATTGGGTGCGGTCTTTGCGCTGTTATCTGCGGCCGCGGCGTTTACTCCTATGACCTCGTCTCAAAAAAGCCGATAGTTACAAAACCCTTCAATTGTTTAGTTGGATGCCAAACATGCGCCAATCTTTGCCCCGTAGGAGCGATTGAATTTCCATCGCCAGAGGTGGCCAGAGAAGCGGCGAGAAAAAACAAAATATTCACAAAGGTGAAAAAGATGTTAGAAGAGAAGTTTGCGCAGCAAATGTTGGAAACTGCGAAGCAGTATCAGGCGCAGATGGCAAAACATGAAAACGAAATTAAAGAAATAGAAAAAAGTTAGATTTGCATGGCTACCTCAAAACCTTCACTCACTGCGGAATATATATTGCGAACGCTCTTTGCATCACCGATAACATGTGTTGGAATATCTTTGATTTGAAAAGGCACAAATGGCTTGGAACCGAATGCTGCTACCATAGCTTCCACTTCGATTAGCATTTTCACTCCTTCTTTTTCCACAATTACCTCTCCCCGCGCCACGTCCACGATTTTTGTGTTGGTGAATATTTTCACTCCCTTATCTTCTAATTCTTTCAAAAGATATTTCTTGGAGAGCGTTTCCATCCCCTGTGCAACCTCGGGCATCATTTCAACGATTACAACTTTATTTTTCTCCGCGAGCAGATTTGCGGTTTCACAGCCCACGAGACCGCCACCGCCAACGACTATTTTCTTCCCTTCGAATTTAACTTCACCTCTGAGCACATCATCGTAGAGATACACAAAATCTCGGAGCAATGGGCATGGCAGGAACGGCTTGCTCCCGGTGGCCATTATTATGGCATCCGGATCCAAAGCGAGTACATCGTTCTTTAGCGCTTTTTTATTGTACATCTTCAAATTATCGTATTTTTTCAATTCCTCGCGATAGTATTCAATTAACCACCTTATCTTCTCTTTACCCGGAGGAAGTGCCGCTAAGTTCAATGTGCCCCCGAATTCATCATAAAAGAGATGCACCTCGTGTTCTCGCATTGCTGAAATTCTCGCCGCTTCTAAACCGCCGGGGCCACCTCCCACTATAACCACTCTCTTCTTCTCCTCCGCTTTTTTTATTTCTATTTCCCTACCAACCTGGGGGTTTGCGCCGCATCTTATTCTCATGTCTTCGTCGTGTCGCGCTTTGATGCACTCGCTACAACCAATGCATTTTCTTATTTCATTTACCCTTCCTTCGCGAACCTTTATTAACCACTCCGGGTCCGCGATCAAAGTTCTTCCCAACACGATCATATCCGCTTTGCTCTTTAGAATATCCACCGCAACCTCCGGCTCGCGAATCATGCCAACCGCGGCAACGGGCACCTTTAATGGTCTGATTTTTTCTGCGAGATAAGCGCGCCATCCCTGCTGGAAAGGCATTGGCTCCAATCGAAGCTCTTTGGGGCCGAGTCCAATATCCGCCTGAATCATCTGGTAATAATCTTGAAGTTCCTCTGCGATTCTCTTTCCCTCATCGAGAGTTATCCCTCCTTCTAAGAAATCGTCCACCGCGAGGCGAATTGTCACGGGAAAATCCCAGCCGCAGCGCTTAGCAATCTCTTTTCGTATTTCGATTGCAAATTTTGTTCGCTCGCCCCATGAATCGTCCCGGGTATTTGTTAGAGGGGAGAGAAATTGATTCACCAATAAACCATGGGCACCCTGCACTTCCACCATGTCAAATCCCGCTTTGCACGCAATTTCCGCGGCGGTGCCGTAGTTTTCTATTATTTCTCTTATTTTTTCATCGCTCAGGAAATTCACACCCCTCTTTTTCCAGCCCTCATGCGTTAACTCCACGGAAATGAGCGAGTCGTATTTTTTCAATCTTTTAGCTATATTTTTCCAGTCTTCGTGAAAATCCCATGAATCTATGCGGGGCTCGTAGGCGCCGTGCTTCCCTTCGGGATACGACACGCATGAGTTCTCCACTATGAGCAATCCAACGCCGCCTTTGGCGCGAGTTTCGTAATGTTTTATGAACAATTCGCTGAGATGACCATCCTCGCACCCGAAATTTGTGGATATGGGAGGAAATATAGCGCGGTTTTGACTCTCTTTTTTTCCTATTTTTATTGGTTCAAATATCTCGTCATACATGCTTTCGGTATACCTAAAGAATATTTCAAATTTTCTTTAAATAACGCCCCCAAAGTTTTTAAAAGGAATTCCTACTATAACATGTGAAGGGAGATCTGAAGAAGAAATTGATAATATCGATATTTCTGAACATCACCATAACCATTGTGTAAATTATCGGTGGTTTATTTTCAGGAAGCATATCACTTTTGAGTGATTCAATTCACAATCTAGGGGACTCTATGAGCCTCACAGCCAGCTACGGAGCCATAAAGATTGGCGAAATAGAATACGAGGAAATGAAAGACCCGAGCGATATTCTTAAAAAAGAAGAGATGTACGAGGCGGTTGTGATTTAATTTGCCCTATTCACCGCCTCTTATGTAGCAGCACGGCAGCGACGACGGCTACGCTTACAATCCCTATTCCCGCAATGACCATCATCTGTGTCTCGGGAGAATCCATGAGGCTCCCAAAAGATCCTCCCGAACTGCCATTCTCTCCATCATTTCCTCCGTTGCCAGATGAGCCGCCAATTGCATAGAGTTCTCCGTCGTCGGTGATTACGTAAATATCTCCGCTCTTTCCGATTGCCGGGCCCACCGATATCTCAGAATTTAGCGTGTATTTCCACCGCACTGAGCCATCTGAATTTAGCGCATAAAGAAATCCAGTAGACGTTCCGAAATAAATTGTGCCATCGCTCCCTATTGCGGGAACGTTGTCCATGTTAATTCCATCAGGATTCGTCGGAATTTTGAATTTCCATTTGTACGTGCCGTCCGGGTTGATTGCGTAGAACATGTTAGTACCGGCGTAGAGCGTGCCGTCGCGGCCAATGGCCACATCTCCCCCCACTCCGATTGTTCTCCCGTTGCTTCCATCAACGCTCCATGCATGCACCATGTCCTCTGAGTCGCAAATATACACCTCACCGTTTGATCCAATTGCAGGACCGCGAGATGAAAAGTAAAAGCCGATGCTGTCCTTCCACTTCATCGTTCCATTGTTAATATATAGAGCGTATATCTCCCGGGTGAAATCGGTGGTGAAATAAACGTAGCCATTGCCAATTGCGGGACTGCTTGCTATTGCATCTCCCGCATAGAACTTCCATTTAAGCGTTCCATCAGGGTGAAGTGCGTAGAAATAATAGTCGTAGGAGCCGAAATAAATGTCCCCGCTATCATCAATCACCGGGCTCGAAACGACCCATGTGGTTGCGTTGAATTTCCACCTTAGCTTTCCGTCAGGGGTGAGAGAATAGAAATATCCGTCTTTCGCACCGAAATAAATGTTGCCATCCGTGCCCACTGCGGCGGATGATTCTATATCACCCTGCACCTCAAATTTCCATCTCAGCTTGCCGTCGGAGGATAAGGAATACATGCTCTTTCCCACGCCCACGTAAATATTTCCATTCCCGTCCACAACCGGCGAGGTCTTCACAATTCCACCGCTGGCGGGCCTTCCTATGTGGTACTTCCACAGCAAACCGCCTTTGTTGTTGCTCGTATCGTAAGAACTCAATCCCGTGTGCCTAGCATCGCCGCGGAACATGGGCCATGAGCCAGTTGCCTTGAGAGCCTTCATGTTATTTTCACCTGCAAAATTCGCGGTTTGCTCAAAAGCGCCCAGCAAAAGGGGAGCAAAGAAAAGAATCACTACTATTCCAAAAGCAAACATTTTAACACGCATAAAAATGCTATGTCGATATTGAATAAAAACTTTTGCTAAATTTTTTCCATATAATTTTCAGTTTTTGATAATC
>WAKX01000058.1 GCA_015523125.1 DHVE2 group archaeon
AAACGAGCTCATGTGGGTATATATTCGAGGGAAAAAGGTGGATTACGATGGAAAACCAGCCGATTTGATAAGCATGGTTGATATAACAACTCTAAAAGAAAGGGAAACTAAGTTGCTTGCGATAACTGAGATGATTAAAAAATTGAAATCTGTAAAAACCAAGGAGGAGATGTTCGACATCGTGGTCAACACTTTGCATAAAGATTTAAAATTCGAGCACGTGGGGATAGCCGAGGTCAGGGGCGATGTAATCTCTTCAGTGGTTTATGTGGGTAATTATAAGGGAATGGTGGAGATACCATTAAATGGGGATAAAGGAGTATCGGTAATGGCTGTTAAAGAAAACCGGCCATACTACATTCCGGATACAAAGAAGGAAGAGAGATACATTGAGGGAGTAGAGGGAGCCAGATGCGAATACGTCACTCCCATATCTACATCCGAAAAAATATACGGGGTCATTGATGTGGAGCGTGAGAAGGTCGATTCCATAAGCCCTTACGATAGGTTTCTTGTGGACATAGTGGCATCTCATTTGGCTCTCTCCATAGAAGGTTGGGAAGATGAAAAGAAGTTGCGAGAATCCAAAGAGCTGCAGGAATTGATGCTCCATATCGTTAGCCATGACCTGAAAACGCCTCTGGCGGTGATAAACGGATACGCGGAACTTATAAAGGAAGAGATGAAACAGGAGTATGTGGACGAGATAAAAGATGCCGTGGAGAAAGCGATAGAGATCATGGACAAGGCGAGGCTTCTTTCCAAGTTGGATCTGGGAATGATTGATGCCCAGGTGGACGAAATTGAGTTGAAAAAAGTTATTTTAGAAATGGTTGCCCTTATAAAGAAGAGGTATCCTGGGGTGAGGGTTCAGGTTCGTGGTAGAAATGTGGAGGTAATAGGGTACTCCATTTTGCTCAAAGAATTGTTCCAGAATCTCTTAGACAATGCGTTCAAGTACGGGGCCACCAACGTGGTTGTGAGAATAAGCAAAAAGGGGGATAGTGTGGTTGCGAGGGTGGAGGATGATGGGTACGGCATAAGCGAGGAGAACAGAGAGAGGATATTCGAGCCCTTCGTGCGCTACGGCGCCGGAGGCACGGGGCTTGGTTTGTCCATAGTGATGAGGATAGTGAAGCTTCACGATGGGAAGATATGGGTGGAGGCCAATGAGCCTAGGGGAAGTGTTTTTGTAATTGAACTGCCTACGGCGAAGTAATGGGAAAACCGGTTTACTTGGGAAAGGTAAAGTTCAGATGGTGCGATAACTGCAACGTACCGTTGGTGGGTGAGCGTTGCTCCTCCTGCGGCTCTATCGGGAGAAAGGTGAAAATCACCCCGCCGGGAGAGGTGAGAATAGGTTTTGAAGGAGATTTGAAAATTCTAAACGAGGTGCTGAATCGTCAATTCGGCTGCTCCTTAGATGATAAGCTCGTTCTTTTCAATCGAGTTCCGCATCGGGACAGGATGGACGAGGTCATTGTAGACGGTCATGTTATAGGCAATCTGCGCTACGATCCTGAGCTTTTTCTCTTTATATTTACTCTCAGATTGGAGGGGGCATACCTGTTAAATTCCTGCGCCAAAAAGGGAATAGTGGTTGCGGATGAAGGTGCGATAGAGCCAATACTCTCGGGCAAAAACCTTATGGTCCCCGGGGTTAAGGATTGCAGCGATGGAATAGAGAAAGGCGATGAAATAATTGTGAGAGACCCCAGCGGCAGGGCCTTCGCCGTGGGCATTGCCAAGATGAGCTCTGAGGAGATGAAGTCCGAGAACAGAGGAGTTGCCGTGAAAATTCGCTACGCTGGATACGGAGAATTGAAGCTCGGAAAGAAAGCGGGAATCGAAGAAATCATCAGGGCCAATGAGGAGCATTTGAAAAAAATAGAAAACGAAGCGGTGGATTTCATAAAGAAGGTGAGCAGGGAGAACGATTTACCTTTAGCGGTCTCTTTCAGCGGCGGGAAGGATTCCCTTGCCACTTTGCTTCTGGCGATGGAGAGCGGGTTAGATTTTCATGTGTTTTTCTTGGACACGGGCATAGAATTGCCAGAGACGATAGAATACGTGAATGAAATCGAGAAGAAATATGGATTGAAAATAGATAAAATAAGCGCCGGAGATGCGTTCTGGAAATCCCTCGAAATATTCGGACCTCCAGCTCGCGACTACAGATGGTGCTGCAAAGTCACAAAGTTAGGGCCGACCACGAGGTACATATTGGAGAATTATCCTAAGGGGCTTCTCACCTTGATTGGTCAGAGGCGCTATGAGAGCGAAGAAAGGATGAAAAAAGGGAGGGTGTGGAAGAACGAATGGGTTCCAAATCAACTATCTGCGAGTCCGATTCAGAACTGGAGCTCGCTTGAGGTATGGCTATATATACTGTGGAAAAAAGCCCCGTTCAACATCTGGTATTCCCGTGGTTTAACGAGGATTGGTTGTTATCTCTGTCCGTCCTCTGATCTCGCGGATTTCGAGATAGAGATGAAGAATTTTAATGGGTTGGAAAGATGGGAAAATTACCTGAGAAATTTTGCTCTGGAGCACGGGATAGCGGAGAAATGGGCCCGTTCATCGTGGCGGTGGAGAAACCCGCCCCGGTGGGCCGGAACCGAGAAGGTGAGGCGCGATTATCCCCGCGTGGAATTCGAAGGAGATACGTGGAAAATGATGAATTTCGATAGAAATGTGGACGAAGAGAGGATAAAAAACATGTTATTCGCGCTCCCTCCTGGAACATGGAAATTCGAAGAGAAATTAGAAGTGAGGGAAGATGAAGAGAAAGAAGCGAAATCGCTGATCCTCAGGGCAATTGGCTGCGTGGGCTGCGGGGTGTGCCTCGGAAGATGTCCCACAAACGCGCTTTATCTGGACGAGGAGAAAAAAATAAGGATAAGGGAAGAACTATGCGTGCATTGCCTCGATTGCATGGGCCCCTGCCCGGCCGAGAACTTTTAGTTTTTCAATTCTTCGTATATTTTCGATCTCAGATAATTCACGCCGGCGCTCTTTGATATGTACGCCGTTGCACCGGCCTTTTTCGCGTCTTGAATCACTTCATCGTGGTCTATCCCACTCAGCACGATTATTTTCGCATTGTTGTCTATTTTTTTAATTTCCTTTATTGCCTCTATGCCGCTCATGTCCGGAAGGACAACGTCCATTATCACAAGCTCTGGTTTTTTCTCTTTGTATCTTTCAATGGCTTCCTCGCCGAGCCGGGCCCATTCTACGCTAACTCCTTTTATCATCTTTTTGAGTAGGTGGTAAAACATTTCCGAATCTTCGACGAGGAGCACAGTCTTCATACTATCACCCTCTTAACTATTCTCGGGTAATCTTTATATTTCAAATCCAGCACGTACACCCTTGTCCACGGCTGTATGCCGTACATGAGTATGTATCCGTCGTGGTTGTTGAACTTCAGGTAGATGTCAGATATGCTGGAGCCGAACCTCTTTATCTCCTTATCTGATATGTTTCCGACTATTAGCAAAATTCCAGATTTTTCTCGAACCACATCCTTAATTCTGTACAGGGTGTGCATCATCTCCTTAGCCGTTAGATAGCTATAGAGCCTATCGTAGCCGATTATCACCAACGGAGGCATTCCCCCCTCATACATTGCCAGCTCTTCGCTTACACTTGCCACGACATCCTGGGGCTTGGAGAAATTCACCTTTTTAGAGAACTCTTCTAAGTTTTTCTCCCCGTAAAGATACACCAAGTTTCCATAGTACCTCTCCAATCCGTACATGTATATTCCGTACTTCAGTTCGCTCATGTCCATCTCGTTTGGTGGAATCATTATTACTTTCGAGTTTTCAACTAAAAAATTGGAGATTATACCCATTAGCGCTGTTGTTTTGTACCTCTTTGGTATGTATTCGCCGAAATCGAAGAGCAGAGTATCTCCCCTTTTGAGGGGGAATATGTCGTCAAAGTACACACTGGATATCCTACCGAGTTCTTCCTTTTTAAAACCTATGATTCGAGAGGGGTGCTTGAAACTTCCAGATTCCAAGTATTTGAACTTCGAGTTTTTCAGTGTGAAGAAATACATGTGCCTATCAATCTCCTCCCCCCTCAGCTTGTCTATTTTGAACCACCTGTATACCCTTCCATCTTCCACCTTGCTTTTGAATGTGAGCAATCCATCGGAGAGATATGATAATTCATCGTCTTCATCTCCTTCCCGGACGATTACGAACTTCACTCCGGAATCTGCGAACTTTATCAATTTCAAAAAGAAGGTGTTTGGGTCGTATATTTTCTCCCTCTCTTTTTCTTCCATCGTCTTTATGTTCAGCTCGCTTATTATTGCGTGCCAGCTATCAATTATTATTCCGTTTATTTTTCCCTCTTCGAAGAGGTTCAGCACATGGCGGAGCGCTTCGGGAAGGAGATAGAACATCTGCCCGAATTTCTCGGATTCGTGATAATTGTATTTCTCCTCAATTGCAAACATCATTTTTTTCATATCTTTGTCAACCCACGGGTACTCAAAATCTATCTTTTCAATTATTTTCTTTGTGGCCAAGTAAGCCATATTGTATTTTTTCATCAATCCAAGCGAGAAGGTGCTCTTTCCAGTACCCGGTTTTCCCCTAATCAGAAGAACGAAACCCCTCTGTTTAAGGAAGTCTGAAATGTTTTTGGGAGCGTACATATATTAAACATCGTTTTTGGAAATATAAACCTTTCGCTCTCAAAATCTTATTTTTTCTTTGAAATCTCCATCAACTCATTCTCCAATAGTGCCATTTCCCTGTCTTCGATGGTTTTGGTGTTTATTGGAACCAGCAATATGCCGTGGTGCTCGCTCACCGCATCCTTTGCGTTCTGTATAAACTTCAGGAACTTGTTGAATCCGTTGTTGATTATCAATGAATCCGCGCCGTCTAGCATTATCACTCCCCTACCCTCTTTCTTAAGAAATTCCTTTATGATGGAGAGCATTTTGGGCAAATCCACGGGTGACACTCGATTCTCACCCTTTATGCTGCTGATCCAGTAAAATTCTGTATTTTCCAGAAGATTGTAAAACTCAAGGTTTTCAGGCTTGTTTCTCGTGATGTAAAGCCCCCTGTAGTTCCATTTGAGTATCTGCTTGAATACTTTGTATGAAAGATTTACCCTTTCCTCTGGGATCAAATACGCCTCGCCAGCTTTCACGTAGTAATCCCCCTTTACCTCCCTCTTTTTCTTCTTGTGGTATTTTTTGATAATTTTCTCCACTTCTCCCTTGAGATCATCGCTTTTCAGCGCCTTTTTCAAATCTTTAACTATGCTCTCAACGCAATCGGAACAATCCATACCCAACAATCATCATAATGCTATAAAAAGATAACGATTAGAAGAAAAAATCAGTGAGAAACTATTCTAAATCCACGGCTATCTACCAACAGCGGATAGTAGTCGGTGCTGTGCTTTATGCCTCTCATTTTTATTACGGAGATGTATCTTCCGAGGGTTCTCCCCACACGCTCCATGGAGAGGTGTATGATACCGTCAGCCAGGAATCCCTCCACGTCGTAGCTGCCGAATTTCATTGAGTTGTACGTGGTTTCTGATATTATGAAGGACGTTGCTCCCAATTCCCTCATTGTCTCGAAGAGGAAGAACAACTGATTTCTCGGATTTTCCATCTCTGCAATTGCATAAAGGGCCTGAAGTGAGTCAAGGATGAGAATGTCGATTTTTTTCTCTTTTGCATATTCCCTAATCGGTGTTTCTATGGCCTTGATCCAGTCAACATTCTCATAGGTTCCCGATTCCTTCACCATTTTTCTCACAAGACCCCAGTCGAACACGTTGAACTCGGTGCCCTTCGGGAGCTTCTCTATGTCCATGCCTATACTTACCATCTGCCTAATCAAGCTCTCCCTGCTCTGCTCCAAAGACACGTAAACAACGTTTCCCTTTTTCATGTTCTGCAGGTATTTATACGCCATGTAGTAAGTTAGCGTGGATTTCATACTTCCCGTGGGTCCAGATACAAGTACCACATGTCCCTTCGGAATGCCGTGCTCGATTTTCTCGTCAAGGCCCTCAACATATGTTTTTAGATATTCTACCATATTTCATCACCCTGCGTACTCCTTATTTACCAAATTTATCATGTCAGTATATATTTCATCAGCAACCTTGCTTCCTGCAAACCTCTCAATGGACTCCCTTATCTCTTTCAGCAGCAGGATATATTCTTCTTTACTTAAAGATTTCCCTGATAGCCCCAGCCTCTTCTTGTGAAGCTCTACAATAGTACTGCTGAGACCATCTATGAGCTTTTCCAACTTCTTTTTCAACTCTATCTCAATCATTGCATCTAAGTCCATTAATGCGTATAATGTCAATCATGGATATAAATTTTTGCCATTTTTTCTGCAAATGCTGTCGTTTCTCTCGTGATTTTATACCCTGATAATCACATGTAATTCTTTATATAAGAAATTTGGGGATGTGGAATTATGAAAAAGATATACTCAAAGGAGGAAGAAGGAGACATAGGCATCGCTACGCTGATTCTATTTATAGCAATAATAATAGTGGCAGCCATAGCTTCATCTCTAATAATCTACGTTGGCGTAACTCTTAGAGAGCAGGGAGAAAAGGTTGCATCGGATGCAATATCTCAGATTACCAGCTCAGTGCGAATTCTCAATATTCTCGGGGACAGGGACGTGAACGGCATGGATTCCAATATCATCTCTGTGAAGGCGCCAATACAGATGGATAGAGACCCCCCAACTGGGGGTTTGATAAGGAACGTTACCATTTATTCCACAAATCCGCTGGGAGTGAAGATAGTCTGGGATTCTGCGGTGGATAAAGGTACGGGAATGGGAAAGGAGGTTATTTACAGAGTAGAGGGTGATTATTCCACTTTGAATTATGTTCTTCACGACATAAATTACGTGAAAATAACTGGAAAGGTAGTTGCAGTTCTAACTGATAATTTTGGGGATAATAGAGAATTCATAGATTACACAGCTGACTCTGGCAACACTTACGGGTACGCCATAATAGGCTATGATCGAGCGGGTAACGGGAAACTTTACGAAGCGATTAATCAAACGATAACCATATCCTCCGGAACAAGAGATACGAATGCACCAACGGGTAACATCGATGACATAAAGGAATCTGGATATGGTGTTTTGATATCTTGGCATGCCTCGGACAGCGGGAGCGGGATAAAAGACCAGAAGATTTACCGCTCAAATGAACCGATCACGAGTTCGAATCTAAATAACACAATCTTAATTGCCACCGTGAGTAATGATACTTGGAGTTATATGGATTATCCGCCCTCCAATGGCACATGGTACTACGCCATAGTGGGCGAGGATTGGGCCGGAAATTCTGCCCTTTACACTGCATCAGTGGATCATGTTTCTGTGAGCGCGGTGGATGATGAAAGACCCACTGGCATCAGGGGTCTCCACGCGGAAACGGGACAGTATTCCATCGTGCTTAATTGGCTCCCTGCCAGCGACAACAAGAGCGGTATAAAAGGCTACTACATATACAGGAGTGTGGATTATCTTTCCCTCACCACGTCCGAGCTTTTCAACAGCAAGCCCTATGCTTTCGTTAAAGATACGCACTTTGAAGACTTCAGATTTACGCCCTATCAGATGTACTATTACGCAGTGGTTGCAGTGGACAACGCAAGCAATTACTGCCAGTTGATATATCCGCAGAGTTCGATACAGGTATTGGAAATCAAGCTGGCCCTCGGGCCCGGATCCAAGCCCGTAGATTTCAACACCGTGATAGTGGAATTGACCGATGGGAAGATAGACGCATCTCTTAAATTAAATTCCAGCGGATTCGGTGTTAACGCGAGCGATTCCTCGCATTATGGAATGGAGGTCATAAACGACCCCACGGGGGAGTTCATGCAGAGCTACATCTTAGATGAAGGAGCCGTTGTGAAGATGTACATCAACGCCGGCAAAGTTGGTCTTACACTCACTCCTCAAACCACCATTCAGATGAAGATCATCCCCGGCGACGGAATACCCATTTACAAGGAGATAAGAATACCGGCAATAATGTTAAATAGGTACGTTCAGATATACTGAGGTGTGAAAATGTTCCGCAAGAAAAAGAGCAAGGAGGAAAAAAAGGAGTTGCTAAAGCAGGCGTATTTGCTCGGCTATGAGGTTGGATACTACAAACATTACGAAGCGGTAGGCTGGGTTCGTAAAAAGAGAGAAGATCTAGAAAAAATGGGGGAGGATTACGGAATCCGAGAAGAAATGAAAAAGGCGTACGAGCGCGGCAAAGTGGACGGAGAGAGAAAGAAAAGTCAGGATCTGGTGCAGGAGAAAAAGGTGGTTGTGAAAGAGAGACATCATCCTGTCCGCGGGCTGGAAGCAATCGCTATACCAAAGAGAGAACCAAAATTTTTTCACCTCCCAAAGTTTTTGAGAAAAAATCAGAGATGATAATCTCCCGAGATTTTCACCTCGGTTTTTTTAAATAAGAAAATGGGGATGAGTAACTATGATGCCCATAAGAAAGACCTGGATAAAGATATACGACAGGGAAATCAAAGAGATGTTGGAGGGATCAAATTATTCTCCTAAGCATCCCTAAGCTATTTTTTGAGGGCACAAATATCATTTCTCCTCTCCATTTCTCCTGCGAAATAAACTGGTAGTTGAGCATAAGCACAGTTTTGTTTCTTCCAATTTCCGAGGTGAGAAAATTCAGCATGGGTGATATGTTGTCGTACGCAATATCTATTCCCGTTATCTCTGCGTTCCATGAGAGATTATTTCTGAACTCTTCGAAAGCCTCCTTGGCCAGTTGTTTCAGGGATTGAATCACACTTCCTTCGTATTTTGAGAGAATCACTCCAATATCTGACTCTGGGATGATTATCAGCAGGGTTCCTCTTATATCGTCTTTGAAATCTATAAAGACCCCGTAAAGATGCTCTTCTTCCTCATATCTGGTCGCTATGTCCTCCATGGTCACATCCTTCCTGAAAACGTTGCGCACGTTCTCCCCGTAGAGCTTTTTACCCATGTCTTCAGAGGCGTTTTTTATTCTCTCTCCTATTACCTCAATCTCCTCATCGCTCAATTCTTCCGCATCTATCAAATCCCTGAGGTCTATTATTGCTTCCCGATCTGGATAAAATACGAACCCGCAGTCGTTGCATTTATAGCTTCCGGTTTTCAGCTTCGTAACATTTCTTGAACCACATACCGGGCATCTCATGGCTCACACCTTCGTGGGAAATACTCTTATTCCATCAACGCCTATTTCCATCTTGTGCATATCGCAATCGTGCTTCGTCCCCCGCATTTTTATTATCTGTATTGCGCGGGTCATCGTATTCCCGTTTAGAAAGTTGTGAAGGAAAATCACGCCATGCGCCATGTAGTGCTCCGGGCTGTAATTGGATAGGTCGGTCATCTCAGAGAGAATAAGGGTTGTGGCTTTCAAATCCTTCAAGCTCCTGAAAAATCTCGCAATTTCCCTGTTTTGTTCATCTTCCTTTCCGCTTCCGTATCTGAGTGTGAGGACAGAATCAATAACTATTCTTTTTACCCCTTTCATCTGCACCAACGCGCTTATCTTTTTGAAAACTTCCTCCGCGTAAGTGTTCTTCATCTTATCTCTATTTTTTATCACGTTCAGGTACTGGATGCTCAGAGGTCCCATGTCCACAAATAAAATCAGTCCTCCGAGGGTGTACCTCTTAATGTTGAATGTGAAAGTTGACATATCTTCTATAATGTTCCTCGGGTCTTCCGTGAGCGACACGTACAACCCCCTCTCTCCTTCCTTGGCACCTTGAACTAGAAAATGAATTCCGAATGTGGTTTTTCCAGCGCCGGGTGGGCCAGCGACGATGTACACCCTGTTGGGAATTAAGCCCCCTTGCACAATATCATCGAAACCTGTGATCCCTGTTCTAATCCTCATATATGGGAAAGCGTTGCGAATTTATTTAAATTTTATGCAGTGATTATTACAAATGAAAATATGGGAAAAGGTTATTTTTTCAGCTCTTTGAGCCTCTTTTTTATCTCGTCCAGTCTCTCTTCGATTCTCATCTTCTCCTCTTCCAGCATTCTGATCTCTTCTTCGGGTGGAATCTCCATCGGCGGAGGATAGTATTGCTGGTACGGAGAAGGCTGCAGGGGTTGCTGCGGATATCCAGGTCTCAAATTTCCGCTCTTTGCTGCTTCTATCGCATCTCTTATTCTTCCCTGAAATCCGTTAATTACCTGAATTCCTGCTTGGCCGAGAACCATGGACGCATTTGGACCCACAACACCTGCGGTTATAAGCGTGGTCACTCCTTGCTCTATGAGAAACTGTCCAGCTTGAACTCCTGCACCGCGGGCCATCATGCCTCCGGGATTGGGGACAAAGTCCAATTTATCTAATGAGGTGTCGTATATTGCATAGTAGGCACATCTACCAAATACTGCTGATACGGGAGAGTTTTCATCGGGTACGTCTGCTGTTATTGCCACTCTCATGTTTTTCACCTTTTCAAATCTTTAAGTCTTTTCTCGATTTCTTTCAATCTCTCTTCCAGCATTTTTTCCTCGTTTTCCAGCATGCTCTTTTCGTCTTGAGCCGTGTTTCCATATGGGGTCATCGGGGAATAGCTGGTGTATCCCAGAGGATAATTTCTCGGGTAATACCCGTATCCGTAATTATAAGTTCCGTAAGGCGCACCATATGGTGCCCCATAGCTCGTGGGGTATGGGTACATCCATCTCCAGCCTCTGGGCATGCCGGTCCACGGGCAATAGCCCAGCGTAGCTCCGTATCCGAATCCTCTACCAAATCCCATTCCTCTGCCACGGCCCCAGCCGCGTCCTCTGCCTCTTCCGAAGCCGTAACCATATCCATATCCGTAGCCATAATATCCATACATTTTTTATCACCTCCATCTTCCATAATACCTTCTTGGGAAGTATCGTAATGCGTATTTCCCACCGAAGAGAATCAAAAGGAGAATAACAAAGGGCATAGCTATGAAGAATAGCGTAATTAGAATTGCAATAATGCCCACATCAATCAATAAGTTGATTATCCAAAACGACGAAACCCTTCGGTATGGGGAAAAATACCTGTTCCCGTAGCGAGGCATTTACCAGTTCCCTCCTCTTCCTCTGCCTTTCCTTCCTCGTCCATTCCCCATTCCGTTGCCTCTTCCACCGCCTTGGCCTCTGCCCATGCCAGCACCTCTTCCTGCGCCGCGACCTTGCCCGCGGCCTTGGCCACGGCCCATTCCATATCCTGCGTTTTGTGGATAGGAATAATCATCGTATTCCCTTCCTCTGAAAAATCCACCAAATCTATCGAACAACCTTCTTCTGGGACCTCTTCCATCTGGACCAGTGCAATCTCCATTTGGCATTTTAATCACCATTTTACACAAATGCGATTTAATATTTAAATGTTTTGGACATTTGTGCATTTTCAGGGGGAAAATTTTAAATATAAAACTCGTTGGTGTTTATGTGGGGGTGATACTGTGGACATGGGCAATATAGCAAAGCATGACATTAAAGATGTGCTCATATCTGCGATAAAAAACGAGATAGAGAGCGAGAGGATGTACGAAGCTCTTCGCAAAGCCATTAAATCTCCGTTTCTGAACGAGACTTTGAAGTATCTGGTTGAGGAGGAGAGAAAGCATCATATCTATCTGGAGGATTTTTACCGGAAAAGATTCGGTGAGGAAGTAAGTATACCAGAAAAAACGGATATGGACATAGTGCCAGTGGAACTTTACGAAAAAAGCGGTGCTTTGAAGGGAATTTTGTACATTTTAGAGGAAGCAATGCGGTTCGAGAGGGAAAGCGCGGAGTTTTACAGGCAAACTGCGAAGAAATTCACAGATGATAAAACGAGAATGATATTCGATTACTTGGCGCAAATGGAAGAGGGACATTACAATATGCTGAAGATGGAGTACGAGAACTACGCAAAATTTCATGACATAATGTTGGATGAAACATTCATAAATTTAGAAAAAATATATTGAGGGAGGATTACTCCTCTTCCTCATTCTCTTCTTCGTTCGACTCTTCCTGCTCTTCTTCTTGTTCTCCTTTTTTAGCCTTTTTCTTTTTAGCCATTATTACTGCTAAAACTATTGCCACTATAATTACGACGATAATTCCTATGTACATTGAGAACTCGGTGTAACTCATGTAAGTGGAGCCGAACACTAAATCGGCTGTTTGAGCCTTGGTGGTCTCGCTCATGGGTCCCTCTCCATATTTATTCACAGCGGAGACCCTGTACTCGTAGAAGCGGTTGTTTTTCACCGTTTTGTCAATGAAGCTCGTCTTATCTCCGCTTACCGTGCCTACTAAAATCCACTGATCTCCTTCTTTTCTATATATTTTGTACTCTGTTATGTCTGCACCTCCTTTGTAGCTTGGAGGGTTCCATGTGAGCGTCACCGCGCCGCTACCGCCTTTTGCCTTCAGGTTAAGCACTGGTCCGGGTATGCCGGGTACGCCTGTTACAAGCTCGCTCTTATTACCGAGACCCACATAGTTTTCCGCCCTTATGAAGTATGTGTAATTCACACCGTTCTTAGCTGTTGTGTCGTTAAAGTAGAACGTTTTGTTGTCCACGTGGCCAATGCGGGAGTAGTTAGTTCCGTTTATTCCTCTGTATATGTAGTATCCCCAAATATCTGCACCGCCGTTGCTGACGGGCGCACCCCATGTTACATTCACATAATTATTTCCAAAGACCGCTTTTGGATTAGTCGGTGCAGAGGGTACTTTGTCGTTTTTCTTCTCCCATACCACGTTGTCGAGCCATGCCATGTCCTGTCCCGCTGAGCCAGTTCCATCTTTCTGATAAACCCATGTGAGGTTATGCACACCGCCCCCTACTAATGCGGATACGGTGCTCCAATCCCTCTCTCCGCTGATGTTTGCGATGCTCTTATTTTCTACGTAGAAGTAAAGGATATCATGGTTCTCCTCGGAAGACACCTTCCAGCTAAAGGTGAGGAGTCCGGGGCCATACACGGTGGCTTTAAGTACGCATCTCCCGTTGTCGCCCACGGGCACAGTTTGCATGGCGCTGTTTCCTTTCATGTGAACGTAAGGCTCACTTACCCAGTGGGAATGTAGGGGATTGTACTGGGGTATGGTCAAGTTTAGGGCATTACTATCTATCGCGGTATTGAAATCGGAAAACGGATAGATATTGAAGCTCACATCCTTGTTAAACGGAAGAGTAGATGCCGAGGTAATTAGGTTTTGCGAAAGCTGAGAGGGGAATCCTGGTATATACCCCCATGTTCCCGTGTATCTCTCTAAGTATACTTTGTCGATTGTGGCATTTTTATCCTCGCTACCGGTTATATTGATATTTACGGTGAGACTCGAACCTACGTTTTGGGGAACTATGTCTGAGATATCATATGCTATGTAGTTTGGCATCTTTACGTGTACTTTTGGAAGCTCTTTTCCGTAATAAAGAGGCTTTGTGTTCGTACCGAATGTGAAGCTTATGTTTACGTCCCATTCCGGCGGATGGTTGAATTCCAGTATTGCGAGGGTCGTGGGTTTATAATGGGGCTCGTCAATGAGGTACATGGGGAATCCCTGGTCGTTGTAATCCACTTCATCTTTGAATGCTTTGTATGTTACCCAGTAGAATCCATGATCTCCCCACGAAGAACCCCAAGAATTCGCAATCTTAAACGCTCCCACATCGCCATCATCGGTGATAGTGTCATCGTAGCCTATTATGGTCTGTCCGTGGTTGGGTGTGAGGTTCTTCGAGTATTCGCTGGAGGATATTATGTAATTTCCATCCTTAAATGCGTCGTCATAAATGTCTGCGTCAATGCCGAAATTGACGGGTATGCCCTGATTTATGAGACTTTTTATCGTGCTTATAAGAGAACCGTTGTTCTCTATGAAAGAGTAATCTTTTACCCTGTGAAGCGGGGCCTCGCGCATTGCAGCGGTACTTCCCCAGCTTGTGAGTGATGAATCAAAATACGGCATCGTTGCTATGCTCGCTGCTCCCCAGTTCTTAATAACTTCTGCGTTATCGGTGAATGTTGATCCTTGATCAAGGCCGTTGTTAATTTTGTTGTATGTCCAAGCCGGGCTCATTAGGTATGTTCTGTTACCAGACGAGGCGTCCCAGTTGTTGTCCTTCGCTTCTATGTATGTGTCTCCATAGTAGGTCACGGCCCAAGCTGCGCATGAGCCCTGCTGTCCCTGGTTACCTATCGGTGGGAAGTACTTGGTCTTTGATAGATCAACCTTCGTTGGTAGAGCCCTGGTACTTACCATGGCCCCATCTGTTACCTTCAATTTATCCATCATTCTCTTCCAATCCTTATCGCTCGGAGGTGCCAACCCTGTGCCGTGACCATCCACAATTTTATTGTAATTTTTATTTGGGTCGAACACACCCACATGCTTTTTCAAGTAATTCATTTCCTCAGCAGTCAGATAGTGGTATTTCATCGTTATTCCGTTTATTTCTCCAAAATGTTCACTGCTTGCGTTCGTTGCGTATGCCCTCGGAACGAAAAACCCCGAAAGCACAACCACTGCAATCACAAAGATTGCCAAACTTCCAAATCTACCCATCGCTCGCATAGAAAGGTTAAGATTTCACACGTATTTAAATTTTGCATTTAAAACTCTTACGTCTCTCTCAGTTTCTTCATCTTCTCGATTTTTCTCTGAATCATGGAGCTTTTCGCAATGTCGTGCCTCGAGAACACCCTTCCTTCGATGAACTGCAACGCATCCTCTGCTATTCT
Source organism: DHVE2 group archaeon (assembly GCA_015523125.1). Taxonomy (GTDB): domain Archaea; phylum Thermoplasmatota; class Thermoplasmata; order Thermoplasmatales; family Aciduliprofundaceae; genus JAADDK01. The sequence goes on from WAKX01000058.1 coordinate 14,807, forward strand.
CTCGGCCTTTTCCAGATTTTCTCCCATTCCCACCACAGCCAGTGATCGAGATGTAGTGGTGTATATTTTTCCCTCTTTTTCGTCCACGGAGGCGTAGTAAAGCAGAGCTCCTTTTTCTCTTATTTTATCTTCCCGTATTTTAATCACTTCACCCTTCAGCGGTTTCGTGCCGTAACCTTCGGGAACCACATATTTCACGACGGTGGCTAAATTTTCGAATTCGATTTTCTCTTTCAGTTTTCCCTCTATAATGCTCCATGATATGTCCACCAGATTGCTTTTGAGGATGGAGAGAGCGTTCATCGCCTCAGGATCCCCGAATCTGCAATTGATTTCGATTACCTTCGGACCCTCGGCGGTGAGCATGAACTGTCCGTAGAGTACTCCTTTGTATATCCTTCCCTCCCTGCGCATAGCCGCGATTATATCCTCCAGAATCTTCATCGCTTTTGCGTAATCTTTCTCGTCCATGAACGGGAGAAGATGATTCTCCATGCTGTACGAGCCCATTCCCCCCGTGTTCGGTCCCTTGTCTCCCTCGTACGCTCTCTTGAAATCTTGCACAAGGGGCATTCCTTTCAGATTCTTTCCATCCGTGAAAATCTGCAGGGTGAACTCTTCCCCCTCGAGCTTTTCTTCGATTATTACCTTTCCCTCTCCACCTATTTTTTCCTCTATTACTTTCTTCGCATATGCTATTCCCTCTTCTTTGGTGTGGAAATGATCGCCCATGACCCACACGCCCTTGCCCCCGGTCACGCCCACTGGTTTTATAACGAATGGCTTCTCATAAGCTCTAAGAAATTCTTCAACTCTCTTCGCGTCGGTGAAAACGTAATAGTCAACGAAACCCTCAATTCCATGTTTCTTCATCAAATCGCGCATGAATTCTTTGGAACCCTCGATTATTGCCGCGTTTTTCTTCGGGCCCACTACGGGAATTCCCTGCTCTTCCAGCATGTCCGCCATGCCCCTTATCAGCGGGTCCTCGGGACCTATGAACGCGAAATCAACCTTCCTGAACTTAACCCATTCCAGATTCTTCACGAAGCTTACGGAATTATGATCTCCTATTATGTAATCCTCAGAGAGCCTCGCTATTCCTGGGTTCTTGTGCTTCATCACCGCGTATATCTTCGCTCCTCCTTCTTTGAGGGCTTTACCTATTGCATGCTCTCTCCCACCTGCTCCGATAAGCAGAACTTTATTCATCTTTCTCACCTCCTGATTTTTCGAAAAATTTCTTCACCTCTTCCGGCTTGGACGCATCGATTCCGAAATACTCGTTGAATTTTTTGGTAGTTCTCAAAATCTCCGTTTTTCCGGATTTCTTTCCGTAAACGAAGCCCCTCTTTTTCAGCTCGTCCACATGAGGGTATACTTTGGTGCCCAGCATCTCCCTGAGTTTTCTCTTTGATATGGGCTGGTAATACGCTATCACCGCCAGCGTCTTGAGAAGGTCCTGGGACATCTCCTTTTTTCCCACTTTGTACCCGTATTGCACGTACTCGTCTTTGAGTTGCATCACGTACTTGTTCCCAATTCTAACGATTTCTATCGCCCCGTCCCTTTTCTCGTATTCTTTTATCAGTTTTTTCATCGCCTTGCTGATCTCTTCGGACTTTAACCCAGAGAGCTTGGCAATCTCGCCCACACGCATGGGCTTGTCCGTTGAAAAAAGCACAGCCTCCGTGACCTTCATCGCCTCGTCCATGATGGCGCATGCCCTCGATGATATATAATTTTTCCAATTGTGCGGAATTTTTAAGGTTAGGTGTTCCATGTTCCCCTATGCGCGTAGTTCTCCTTGCACATGAGAAATTTACGAAGATGGGCGGGAAAACGGCGAGGGGCGTGTATTTTTACTCCACCCACGAAATAGTGGGCATAATCGATAGAACATTAAGCGGAAGATATGCGGATGAATTTTTCCCAGGCCGCAGGCACGTGAGGATATATTCCAATATTCAGGAGATAAAAGATGACTACGATGCTCTGATAATCGGCGTTGCACCGATTGGTGGAAAATTGCCAGATGCGTGGAGAACCGAGATAAAATACGCTTTGGAGCATGGAAAGAAGGTGATCTCCGGACTCCATGATTTTCTGAGCGAAGATAGAGAGTTTAAAAAAATCGCAGGGCTATATGGAGCGGAGATATGGGACGTGCGCAAACCCCCCGAAAATCTTAGGGTGGCCGATGGCTCAGGAAGGGGAGTTAATTCAGTTCTCATCGCTGGTACAGATTGCAGCGTTGGAAAGATGATCACTGCCGTCGAACTGACCAACGAAGCGAGGAGAAGAGGTGTGAACGCTGGATTCGTGGCCACCGGGCAGACGGGAATAATGATCGGCGCCGACGCTGGTTATGTGATTGATCGCATACCCGGTGATTTCATGGCTGGTGCCGTGGAAGAACTCGTGGTTAATGTGGCCAAAAATAGAGAAATCGTTTTCGTGGAGGGCCAAGGTGCTTTGACTCATCCGGCGTACAGCGGAGTCACGTTAGCGATTCTACATGGCTCTTATCCAAAGAAGATAATTTTAGCGCATGACCCCAAGAGGAAGGAGCATCACGACTATCCGGGATTCAAAATACCAAATTTGGAATGGCAAATAGAAACATACGAGCGCCTCGCTGAAAGTGTATCCGGAGGAAAGGTGGTGGGCATCGCAGTTGATGGCGAGAAAATGAGCGATGAAGAATACGAAAAATACCAAAATATAATGGAAGAAAAATTGGGCATGCCCGTGGTGGACGTTCTGCGGGAAGGTGCAGGGAGGCTTTTTGATATACTTTGAGAAAATTTTAAAAGATAAATTTTTATACTTTTTTTATATTCCTCCTCTATGCCAGATAAGAAGATGGTGAAAGGGGCTGTGATGAACGGGTATTTGAGATTTGTTAAGAGAAAATGGGGTATTGAGGGGGTTAAAGAAGCTTTGAAGTATGTGGGAATGGATGTAAACCCCAAGGACGGCGAGTGGATCCCCGCGGAGGCGACCACAGGTGTTTTGGAATGGATAAAGGAGAACAAAGGTGAGGAATACGTGGAGTACGCTGGAAGATACGCCTCGACGGATTTGGGCGTGTTTACCCAGATGATTGCCGCTTTCATAAATATTGAAAAATTCATGAAAAGAGCAAGTGCTACGTATAAAACGCTATTCAACTATGGAGAGTTCCTTATTGATTCCAATGAACACGGGGCAGTGGTTACCATAAAAGATGCTAAAGAGCCAGAGCCTTCTTGTTTGGCCTGGAAGGGAGCACTTGAGGGAATACTTATAATCACCCACACCAAAGGAACAATCGAACCGCTTGAACCTGAGGACCCGAAGGATTGTAGATTTTTGATGACATGGAAATGAAATTTCATTGGCGGTTTTTAAGAATATGTTTTTATACCTCGATTTTTTCTCCTAACTATGAGCGAAAAAATGGCGAAAGGTGCGGTATTGAACGGATATTTGAAATTTATAAAGAAGAAGTGGGGTCTTGCAGGGCTTCAGGAGGCCGCCAAATATGCAGGAATAGAAGAAAATCCGAAGGATGGGGAGTGGATTCCTGCGGAGATGTCCACCAGCGTGCTCATGTGGATAAAAGAAAAGAAGGGGGAGAAATATGTTATAGAAGCGGGAAAATACGCAAGCACGGATCTGGGAGTTTTTACATACATAGTTGCCTCGTTCATGAGCGTTGAAAAGTTCATAAGGAGGGCCAGGGACACATATAAAACTCTATTCAATTACGGGGAGTTCATAATAGAGGAAGGGGATAAGAAAGCAACCATAACGATAAAAAATGCGCGTGAGCCGGAGCCTTCGTGCCTCGCGTGGGAAGGTGCGCTTCTGGGGATACTGGAAATTACAAAAACCAAGGGCAAGGTCACGCCCATTGAGCCGGATAGCGAGGAAGATTGCAAGTATGTGGTGGAGTGGTCTTAATTAAATTAGAATTATTTTCACTTTTTCAATTTTTATAATCTTAATGGATACTAACAAGAAAAACCTTATATAAAGTCAATAAAACCGTCATGCTATGATTAAAGGGGGCATGAGCAAAGGAGGGATATACATTACGAGGGTTGAGTATGTAAAAGAAAAATATGGAATCGAAGGATTGAATTCTGTCATAAGAAAGATGAAAGAGTACGGATTTGCGGGTAATTTAGATGAAAAATCCATAAAAATAGCGGGGTGGTATCCTCAAAAATACAACATTTTGTTTTTGAAAGCATTCAAAGAATTATTCGGAATGAATGCATTTAAAAGATTGGCAAAGGAGTCTCCGAGGGCAACCGTGGATATTGTGGGCTTATTGTTGAAATGGCCATCGAATCCGGAGGAGCTCGTAAAAATGGCAAATGATTACTGGCACGTTTTTTATAATTTTGGAAGATTGGAGGGGAAAATGATAAACAGTGGAAAAGCGGAGATTCATGGTTACGAAATATCAGAAGATCCCATTTTCTGTGAGTTTCTAACTTATTATTTTGGAGGGCTTGTGGAATTAATAGTGAACTCTCCCGTGAAAATCGAACATACAAAGTGCGTGCACCGCGGCGCCGACCACGAGGTCTGGGTGGTTGAATGGGGCCGGGGAGAATAGGGTAAGTTGCAACCTTTTATTTCTCCTCACACATGGTTTTCAAGGAATTCAATTGCCCTAATCCCCTATATCTTTCTGCTCATACTGCAATTAATCCAGTAAATATGATAACTGAAGAAAAAATTGATATGTACGATTTCCATATAAGCAATAATCAGAACCACATAGGAACCATGTACCTGTTGGAAGACTGGGGTGGAATACATGTGTGCTAAGGTGATGTAAATGCGCGGTAATGCGATTGCGGTATTACTTATCTTTTCGATTCTTTTATTTTCCAGCGCTGGAGCGGCGAGCTTGGACTTCAACGGATATAAGGAGAACAACACCTCTTCCACGACGGAGAGCGGCCCTGCGCCCCCGCTGAAAGAAATTCATACTAATTACGAGATTGGAGGAGACTGGTTAGCTCCTATCGTGCATGGGAATGTGGTTTATCTGGTGGACTCTTTTAGAGCGGGATTTGAAGTAATGGCAATAAACATGAGTGATGGAAAAGTGCTGTGGATTACTAAAGATATTGGCATAAGGGAGGGTGCGTGGAGTGCATTTTACCTGTCCGGAGTCATATACGTGGATGCCGGCTGGTATGATGGATCTGCAATAGTGGCCATAAATGCAACTAATGGGAATGTGGTGTGGCATATCAAAGGGGCTTTTTCGTTGAATATGGTGCCAACCATGAAAGGGATATATCTCATTGAAAACAAAACAAACAAAACCCTCATAGTTTCACTCGACCCGCTTACTGGAAAAGAGAAAAGTGAAGTGGAGGTAAAAGAAATTAAATTTAGTTTGTATTATACATACATCAGTGTGTCTGGAAATATGATTTATGTATTTCACGATTTTAAAGACCAGAACATGGATGGATGTAGTGGAAACTACAGCGTTTACTCATTTGATATTACAACGGGGACTCTTATATGGAAATACGATATAAAGAACCATGCATCATATTTGGAAAATTCTCCAATGATAGTAGGAAAGGATGTGTTATACATCCCGATATGGTTACATGGAAAAAAATATCTTGAAGGGGGGATAGATGCGATAAATAAAACCTCTGGGAAATTGGAGTGGGAGCGTATAACAGATTTGGGATTTGATGACTTCCAGTACAAATTCGCCTACTCTCCGGAGTATCACATGATAGTTCGGGTCAATATCAGTGGTTACCTAATCGCCATAGATTCGAGGGATGGCCATATACTTTGGATTTCGCACGTTAACGATAGCAAATATGCAGAGAGACTTTGCGACAATGTGGTAATCGCGCACAATTACATATACGAGTACGTGGATGCATGGGAATATCCCAACGACATGTACAACGAAACGGAGGTTGGGCTTTTGAGGTTGTACAAAATCACAAATGGAAAAATGATGTACCAGAAGGAATTGTACGCGGGAGGTGGAGAGATATCATCGCTCGAGCTTCCCGGCATGGCAGTTACCCATGGAAAGGTAATAATTCCCGAGGGATACCTGCAAATTCTGGAGCACGACAACGGCACGGAAAGCGGACAACCAAATATAGTTCCGTGGCTCATAGGGCTCTCCACGGTTATCGTGGGCGGGGCAATTGCAGCGGTGATTGTCTGGAAGAAAAA
>WAKX01000059.1 GCA_015523125.1 DHVE2 group archaeon
TATGTGGACATCGAAAAATTGGTTCGTGGAATCGGGATCGATTGGGTTCGCACCGTTGATCCGTACAACGTGCAGGAGACGATAAAGGCGTTCAAGGACGCGCTTCAGCATGAGGGCATATCAGTGATAATATCCAAGAGAGAGTGCGCGCTGCTGTGGGACGCAAGGAGAAGAAAGCAGAACGAGTGGTGGGTCTACGAAATCAATCAGGACAAGTGTACGCAGTGCGGTCTGTGCTCCGACTGGCTTGCATGCGCGGCCATATTCAAGAAAGTTGATGAGGATGGAAAAGAGAGGGTATACATCAACGACGCTCTGTGCGACGGGTGCGGAGTTTGCGCGACGATTTGTCCATTCAACGCCATCGAGAAGAAGGTGATAAGATGAAGACGGGCATCGTTTTTGCGGGAGTTGGCGGTCAGGGTGTTCTTACGGCATCAAGCATTTTGGGAGTCGCGGCGCTCAAAGCTGGCATGAACGTGATAATGAGCGAAGTTCACGGAATGGCCCAGCGCGGCGGAGTCGTGGTTACGGAAATGAACATAGGCGATGCGCACAGCCCGCTGGTAGGCGACGGAGAGGCAGACATAATCGTTGGTTTCGAGCCAGTGGAGGCGTATCGAGTGCTTCACAAGGCGCATCCCAACGCGCATATTTTAGTGAATACAGAGCCCATAGTTCCCATCACCGCTTCGTTGGGAAATGCAAATTATCCCTCCGTGGAAGAGATTTTGAAAAACATGGAAGGATTGAACGTGCATCCTCTGGAAGCAACCCAGATTGCAAGGGACGTAGGCAATGTAATAACCATGAACATAGTGATGTTAGGAGCGCTCAGTGAGATTCCCGTGTTCCCCATCGAAAAGGAATACTTGGTGGAAGCCATAAAAGAGAGAATCCCCGCAAAGCATCACGAGATAAACATGCGCGCCTTCGAACTGGGAGCGAAAGCGGTTAAGAAGTGAAAAGTTTTTTTAACATTCTCCCTTTTCTACCCCCGTGGATAGCAGATATTTGAAGAGAGCCCAGGAAATTGCGGAAAAAATTAAAAAAGTGGATAGGGTTGTTGTTGTTTCTCACATCGACGCCGATGGCATAACCTCTGGTAGCATCGCGGCCCGCGCTCTGGAAAGAGCGGAGAAAGAGTATCGCGTGGATTTCATAAAGCAATTGGACGAGAAGAAAATAGAAGAGCTGAAGGACGAAAATCCCCCTCTTGTATGGTTCACAGATTTAGGGAGCGGCATGGTGCACCTGATGCACGGATTGAACGCGGTAATCACTGATCACCATGTGCCCAGCGCACTGCAGCCCGAGATTCCAAAAAGCGCAAGGGGAAATTTGGATTCTTTTTTCAGAGAAGTGCAAAAGAACGAAGTTCTCCAGCTCAATCCCCATCTCTTCGGAAAAGATGGGTCAACAGACATAAGCGGCGCGGGGGTCACATACTTAGTTGCCAGAGAATTGGATTCAAGAAACGTGGATCTGAGTGCTATTGCCATTGTGGGTGCAATAGGGGACATGCAGGACACCGAGAGCCTGAGGCTCACGGGAACCAACAGATTCATATTGGCGGAGGCGAAGAAGTACGGATTCATCGATTACTTCATAGACGCGCGATTCTTCGGAAGGGAAACGAGGCCAATATACAAAGCGCTACAATACTCAACTGACCCAATTTTACCTACGATCACCGGCGATGAGAAGGCTGCAATTCGATTCTTAAAGCGTTTGGGCATCCCTCTCAAAAGGGAGAAGTGGAGGAGATGGGTAGATCTCACAATCGAAGAGAGAAGAATAATTCTAAGCGAGCTCGTTAAGTTAATTTTGAGCATGAGCTACGGTTACGAAATGGCGGAAAGATTAATTGGAGAGGTTTACACACTTCCTCATGAGGAGCGCGGAACTCCGCTCAGAGACGCAAAAGAATTTGCCACTTTGCTCAACGCGTGCGGCCGATACATGAAAGCAGATATCGGGTTTCATGTGTGTTTAGGAGATAGAGATAAGTATTACAAAAAGGCGCTCAGCATGTTGAACAATCACCGCAGAAATTTGGTGGATGGAGTTAATTTAGTGCGTGAAATTGGAATCACAAAGAGGGAGTACTTGGAGTACTTCCACGCAGGAGACAAAATAAACGAAAACATCGTAGGAATCGTTGCCTCCATGCTCCTGAGCGAAGAGAAGGAGGAACTACCGATAATAGCATTCGCCAACAGCGAGGACGGAAACATAAAGGTGTCAGTTCGATCTCCCAGAAGCTTGATAAACAAAGGTGTGGATTTTTCTATAATAATGAAAGAGGCCTCCGCCAAAGTCGGAGGCTACGGAGGTGGCCATAATATAGCTGCAGGCGCTTCCATTCCAAAGGGCAGTGAAGAGGAATTTTTAGAGATCGTGGAAAAAATGATTAAAAAACAGCTTGGAAGCTGATCACCTGCACGTCTTGTCCCAATCCACGTTCTCGCCCTTCTCCTTTTTCACTTTCTCCTTGTCAATTTTTCCGAATTCCTTGCCCCTATGGCTTCCCGGCTCGCTGAGGTACCCATGCTTCTTGGCCTGCCACTCAATTAAATCGATGAAAGTGTGGTAGAATGGCATCATGAATATGCCGTACCAGCGCTCTTCGAAGTAATTCTTGAGGATGTTTTTCCCTTGCCTTATGCCGTGAGTGAGGCATCTTTTAAGCAGTTCCATGTGGATATCGCTGAGCTTGTAGGCGCGGAACCAGTCTTTATCCTTTAGCAATCCCATGGGCACGAAGAACATGGGCATTATAATCGCCTTGAAATCCCAGAGGTCATCCACCAGTTCGAGAGTTTTGATTATATCGTCCTCAGTTTCTTCTGGGAGCCCGGCGATTAGAGTCATGGCGGGTTGCATGCCAACATCCTGCATTATGCCCGCCCCTTCTAAGACTATTTCGGGCCATTTTTCCGTCTCAAAGGGCTTGGCTTTTTGGGGCATTATTATTTTCGCTAATCTCGGTGAGCCCGTTTCCACTCCGATTTCAGCGCCCCACCACGACTGGTGCTCATCAATTATTATTTCCGCCAATTTATCCATAAGTTTTGAGTCTTGCTGTCCCTTCACTATGGCCGCCAGGCTCGCGTGGGCCCACACTATCTTCTTGTAATGCTTCTTGAAGAGCTTGTGCAATTTTATCAATTTCTCCTCATTTGGAATGATGTAAGATGGCGGCTTAGCCCCGTAGAGCAGGACATCTTCGCTGTGTATTATTCCGTTCTCAACCCCGTGGCGCACATTCACAAGGATTTCTTTCTCTATCTTTTCAAAGGGTATGTATCTCAAAGGTCTCAGTGTGACGGAGCAGAACTTGCAGCCCCGGGGGCACCCGCGCATGACTTCCACGAGACCGTTCACGCTTGGAAGCTTTATCTCGGATATTTCCTCAATTTTTGGAGATTGTGAAGGCTTCAAATCCACGAATTTGGGAAGCTCCTCCCCCTTCAGAGCTTTTCGGACTAACTCGCCGACGGCCAGCTCTCCCTCGCCGTCCACAACGGTATCCACACCCCACTCTTTCATCTTATCCTCTCTGTATTTCCAATGCCATGCTGCCGGACCACCGGCGATTATCTTCACTCCGTTTTTCTTCATCTTTCTAACGGATTCTGAATTCATAAGGCGTGCGAAAGATCTCGCGTTCACCGTTTCCGTCTGAAAAATGGACGCAAATGTGCTGGACGGCGGGCCGAATCCAAAGTAATCATGATGCGAGAGAAGTAGAACCTTTGCATTGTCCACATGCTTGTGGAGATGGTCAGGATCTATGATTGCCGCATCAAAACCCTCATCAATTAGCTTTGCCTCTATCTTTCTCAGTCCGTAAGGAGCTTCTAACGGCCTCCCATCCTTATCTATGACTTTCATTTTAGGAGCGAAGAGCCATAGCCATGCCTTCTCTGGAAGTATGAGAGGTGGCCCAGTGGTTCCGAACCCCAAGAATTCCTTGTGGTGGTGGTTGGACATCATCGTTCTGTCCGTGGTAAGCACTACTTCAACCATGAAATCACCCTTCAGATGGGCAATATTTAAAAACTTATAAACATTTCGTATTCTAAATGATTCCTGCGAAGATAAAAATTATAAATTTCGGAAAAGTCGAGAAGGAATACAAAGAAATAGTGAATTTTTACGAAACTCGCATCTCTAAAATTGCGCGATTTAAAAAAGAAATGGGAAGAGAAGTGAAAAAAGATTACATTCTATTGGATCCCGCGGGAAAAGAAATGAGCACAGCACAATTCCAAGAATTCCTACAAAGGAGATTTTCCGATGGAAAGGAAGTGGTATTCGCGGTGGGTCCCCCCGAGGGATTCGAAAAATCATATGAGAATGAGAAAATCTCGCTCTCGAAGATGACTTTCCGCCACGAATTAGCGTATCTCATTCTCTTGGAGCAACTCTACCGGGCCTTGCTGAAAATAAAGGGGACGAAGTACGAAAAATAAGCATTATTCTTCGTAGAACTCATCGTCTTCATCCTTTGGTTTGGAGAACCTCTCTTTCAGGCCAATGGCGGGAAGCCCTTTCATGCGCCTTTTTCTTATTATAATGCCTAAAATTATGAGGAACACCAATGCCACCATCGCCAAGAGAATCCAGAGCCACAGGAGAGACATGAAATAGGTTTGCACTTCAACCGTTCCATCTTCTTTTGCGATGTTGCCTGCGGAATCCTTCGCTATCACGGAGAAGCTTATCTCCCCGGCCCTGACATTTTTTATCTTGGCCACATAATCCCCGCTTCCAACGTACTCCATCTCAACAACCTTTGAAATGCCCGAGGAATCCACGTATTTCAATTCCACGGAGGAAATGTTGCTCATTGCGTCTGAAACATGGGCAATTATCTCTACCGAGTCTCCTTCGACCCACACCTTCTTATAATCTAACGACAGAGAAGGAGGAGTCTTGTCCACAACGAAGTTTATAGAGTAATCTCTTGGCACAGAATTACCTGCCATGTCCGAAGCTTCTTCAATCGATATCCTATGGGTTCCCTCGTTTAGCATGTACGTCGAAATAATCAGAGAGTAAGTATCGCTGTAAATTTGCCCGTTGGAGGGTGTGGCGTTGAATGGCATGGAATCCACCAACACTATGACTTTCGCCACTGGTTCACTGAAATAGAAGGTTGCGGTTATGGTGGAGTTTCCGTTGTAGGGGCCGTGTGGAGTTAGAATTATAGTAACGTTGGGAGCCACGGTATCAACCATGAAAGAGAAATTGTAATAGAGGTTCATTTCATTGCCCGCGAGGTCCTTTCCGGAAGATACGTATATTTTGTTTTCCCCGTTTTCAGCATCTTCCCCTATTTTGACCGTCCCCTGCCACGTGGTATTTGAAATCCACATACCCTCTACTCTAACCATTTTATTTATTCCGTAGCTAACGTTGAGCTTAGAGGATGTGTTCATAGCCTCGTTGAAGTATATGGTTATCGGGTATTCTCCAGCTTTGTAAGCTCTATGGGAACCCATGTCCACGGAGACCACCTTTGGCTTCTCGGTGTCCACAAGCATCCCTGTTATGTACTCCGTCATCACATTTCCCCCAACATCCTTCGCGTCTCGAATTATGAGCGTGTTGTTCCCGTTGTCCATTCCCGCGGAGATTGTGAACCTCGCTCTCCACTCTTTGCTTCCTATCCAAAATCCGTGCATAAAATAGGTGTGCGTGACCCCGAAGGTCACCACGGGCTCCACGCTTGTGTTCATATCCTCGCTGAAGAACACGTGGAGTTCATAATCTCCCACACCGAATGGCTGACTTCTGTTAAATTGAATCTCGGAGACGTGGGGAGGAGTGGTATCTATCGTAATGTACGATACGTTTTCGCTCATTGTATTTCCCGCGAGATCTTTGGCATCTTTGATGTACACCGTATTTCTCCCGTTCTCGGAGTAGGAAGTAACTTTAAGCGTTCCGATCCACGTGCGAGAATCCTGCCAGCTTCCACTAACATACGAGGTGTTGATTATCCCGTACTTAACGGTTGGATTAACTCCCGTGTCCATATCCTCGTTGAATTTAATGGTCATCTGATAACTCCCCACTCCGAATGGCTGCTTTCCTCCGTATGAAATGGATTCCACTTCTGGAGGTACTGTGTCCACAACGAATGTAGTTTGATAAGGGTTGGGGCTCATCACATTGCCCGCTAAATCTTTTCCATCCTCCACGATAAGTCTCAACTCTCCGTTGGGGGTGGAGGAGTATATGGTGGTGCTGCCCTTCCACACCGTGCTCCCGCTCCATTCTCCCGTGACGGAATAATCGTAGCCTCCAGGGCCATAAGAAACATGAAGAGGGGAAGATGTATTCATCGGCTCATCGAAATAGATTGCAATATTCAGAGTTCCAACGCTCACCGGCGACGGTGGGGAAAATATCACATGCGAAACGTAAGGGGGTGTGCTGTCCTTGGGAATGATCTTCATATTTTTTGTGGTTATTCCCTCGTAGCTATATATGTTTTTACCGCTCACATCCATTCCACGAAGGGTGAAATTCGCAAATGCGCTGGTATTTGCATTCTCCTCGATTTCCACCACAATAAAGTAGGTAACTGATTCCCCGCAGTTTATCCCTATGGACATGGAGAAGTTTGCCGTGCCATTCACAAAATTCACCTGAGCCTGGAGAGAATCTCCGCTGGTGAAATTTCCACTTTTGTCCTCGTCCAAATATATGTAAGCATTCCTTATATCATCATCGGTAGCGGTGCCGTTTCTCACGATAACGATATTACTCAAAGTCACGTATTCTCCTATTGTTCCGTAAGCGCTCATGTCCATCCGGATCACGCTAACCTTGGAGTACTGACGCGCTTCGGACGGAGAAACATCTTCGCTATTAACTATGAGCAGATTTGCATTCTCTTCCCCCGGAGTCATTGAGGAGCCGGATGTTATGTGCCAATCGGATGCTGAATCGTTGTCTATGCCGTTTGGGATGAGGGAGAGACTCTCCCCGGGGCCAGGGGCGGGAGGATAGCCATTATACCCAATTCCATTTCGATTGAAACTCAACCCGGATGGGGGAGAATCCACATCCGCAAAGCCCCCCGACCAGAAAGCCACATAATCGATTGCATTTCCCCCTATCTTGAGGACGATATCGTCTCCATTATCATTCAAAACATCTTTGGTGAATCCCGCATATAAATGAGCGACCCCGTCGCTGAAATCCTCGTCGTTGGTGCCCGAACCGAAATAAATTACGAGGTATGTGTCGTGAGGCATTGTGCCGATATCATCTGGCACTGTGTAAGTGTTCCCATCCTGATCATCTATCTCCAATCCGGTTATATCCATATCCTTACCGGAGTTGTAAATTTCTACCCACTCGCTGTTTCCAGAGCCGTATGAGGATATTTCATTGATAACGAGACCATTGATATTGTAATCGTAATTTATTGTGATGCTGTGAAGCTCCGGGCTGTAAGAATCGGTGCCCTGAAGCTCGGCCCATACCATCACGTATTTCTGCGGGTTCTCCACGAATCCACCCTGATCTATCTTCTGCCATGAGTTCCATATTATTCCATCCGACGAGGTCCTAACGTACATTGTTATGGATGTCCCGTCGAAGAGCGTAGAGTCCCAAGAAACCGAGATTCGTGAGGGAATATCGTTCAACTCGATAACCTCCGAGGTCCAATTCCCATAATGGATATAGCGCTCACCTCGAACCGTCGCCTGCATGGTCGGAATATATGGGGAATTATCCCATGTCATGGCCACATCGTCCCCCTGAACCTCTCCGAAATGCCACCAGTATCCGTTGTCTCCCGTGTCGGAGAAAGCGGATAAATCACCTTCTGTGTATATCCCTAACCGATCACCCTTCTTCACGGGCAAATTCACATCGAAGGTGCTCTGACCATTGGCCGCGGGCTGCAAATCAGGAGATGTGGAAACGGCGTAAAAATTGTTGCTGCCGTCGTTTCTGAGAACCTTGGCTTTGAACATACTGTTGGAATCACCCACTTTAATTGTTATTTTCTGAACCACGCCGTCGCTTCTCATTACGAAATCCGCGTCTCCCGGAAGAAACGTGTAACCACCACTTATCGCAGAATTCGGGCTATCCAGCTGGCCCACAGTATAAGTGAAGTATTCCTTCTCTAAATACAAATCCCCCGGATGATACGTGGCGTTCACATCCTCTAATGTACCATTTTCGAAATCCTGCTCGGACGTTATCACCACACTATCCGAGACAACGGATTTCGCATTATTAGCAATTTCTTTTAAATTGTCGTGAGTCTGCACGCTCCCCGAAAACAGGATAAGCAAAGCTAAGAGAAGAACAACAATCCACCTGTGCATGGTGAAAAATACATCACACCCTATTTTTCCTTTTTGAGAAACCTTTTTATAGAAGATATTTTTTACCTCAATCGGAGGTGATTGAAAATGATGGCTGGACAGCCAATTCTCATACTCAAAGAAGGCACGAGGAGAGAAACAGGAAAGGATGCGATGAAGAACAACATAGCAGCCGCGAGGGCAATCGCTGACGCGGTCCGCACAACTCTGGGTCCGAGGGGAATGGACAAGATGCTTGTGGATTCCCTCGGTGATGTTGTTATAACCAACGACGGAGTTACGATTCTCAAGGAAATAGATGTAGAGCATCCTGCCGCTAAGATGATGGTTGAAGTGGCCAAAACGCAGGACACCGAAGTGGGCGATGGCACCACCACCGCCGTGGTTCTCGCAGGTGAATTGCTTAAGAATGCTGAAGAGCTCATAGAGCAGAATGTTCATCCCACTGTGATCACAAAGGGTTACAGGCTCGCTGCGGAGAAGGCAAAAGAGATTCTTGAAAGCATTGCAAAGCCCATTGATCTGGAAAATGAAGAAATACTCAAGAAAATAGCTCAGACTGCGCTTAGCAGCAAGAGCGCAAGCATGGCCAAGGATCTGCTCAGCGAAATCTCAGTGAAAGCGATAAAGAAAGTTGCCGAGAAGATCGGGGATAAGTGGGTAGCGGATGTGGACGCAATTCAGATAATAAAGAAGCAGGGCGGTTCGATAGACAACACGGAGCTCATAGATGGAATGATTTTAGATAAAGAGAAGGTGCATCCAGGAATGCCCAAAGCGGTGAAGGATGCAAAGATCGCCCTCATTAACGTTGCTCTGGAAGTAAAGAAGCCAGAGATAGATGCAAGCATACAGATAAAGAGTCCGGATATGATTCACCAGTTCCTGGAGCAAGAGGAGAAGGTCCTGAGGGACATGGTTGAGAAGATAAAGGCAAGCGGAGCAAACGTGGTGCTCTGCCAGAAGGGAATAGATGACCTTGCACAGCACTTCCTTGCGAAGGCTGGTATATATGCGGTTCGCCGCGTGAAGAAGAGCGATATGGAGAAGCTCTCGAGGGCTACTGGCGCGAGAATTGTAACGAATCTCGAAGATTTGAGCGCAGAGGACCTAGGGCATGCGAAGCTCGTTGAAGAGAGAAAGATTGGCGAAGATAACATGACCTTCGTGATGGGCTGCGAGAATCCGAAGAGCGTGAGCATTCTTATTAGAGGCGGCACCGAGCACGTGGTGGATGAGATAGAGAGAAGCATAAAGGACGCGTTGCACGTGGTGGCAAAGGCCATCGAGGATGGAAAATACACCACCGGCGGAGGCTCAAGTGCGATAGAAATATCCCTGAAGTTGAGAGACTACGCAGCCACCGTGGGAGGAAGAGAGCAGCTTGCCATTGAGAAATTCGCAGATGCACTAGAGGTTATCCCAAGAAGCCTCGCTGAGAACGCAGGTCTCGACCCAATCGATATATTGATACAGCTCAGAAAAGCGCACAAAGACGGAAAAGTGACCCACGGATTGAACGTTTACACGGGCAAAGTGGAGGACATGGAGAAAATCGGAGTGATAGAGCCCATACGCGTTGGCAAGCAGGCAATAAACAGCGCCACCGATGCAGCCATAATGATTCTGCGCATCGACGATGTAGTCGCGTCTAAAGGAGAGAGCAAAGGAAATAAAGGCCAAGATAACGAGGAAGACTAATTCCTTTTTTTCTCTCTTTCGATAACTCTTTATATTTTGATTGCAATTATCACGCATGCAAATTAGGCGGCATTCTGAGTTGAAAAAACTGGATGAGATATGGAAAAAAAGTTTGAAAAAGGGTCGCATCCTCGTTTTGGTTGGCCCAGATGGAAGCGGAAAAACCCATCTTGTTAAGGATTTTGCGAGAAATGTTAAAGCAAATATTCTTTACTATCGAAGCGAGCCGGGGGAGGAGCATATGCCCCTCGTTACGATAAGGAGATTTGCATCCATATATTTTCCAGAGGTAATAAGGGGCAGAATATCCGCAAATTCTCTATTTGAAAGAATTTTTGAAGCCATAAAGGAGAGCGCCCCCGTAATAGTTTACTTCAGAGATGTTAATTATTCGGATCCACTATCCATAAAATTCTTCCAGCACTTTTCCCTCGATTCGCAGCCGGGGGTTCTATTGGTTCTAAGTTATCCCATGGGCGAAGAGAAGAAACTGGACTACGAGCTAGAAAAAATCATACTTGGGGAAAATGCGGATATTTTGGAAGTGGATAATTTAAATAAGGAGCAAACGGAGGAGTACCTGAGGGAATACGGGATGGAAAAATACGCGAGGGAATTTTACAAAATTTCGAAAGGAAACATATCTTCGCTGGAGCTCTTGGTGGAGTGCCACAAAATCGGGAAGAGCGTGAAATCAGTGAGCGCCGGCCTCAGATGCATATACAGGAGTCTCAGCAAAGAAGAGAAAAGAATTGTGAAGGCTGGTGCTGTTATCGGCAATATGTTCCCAGAAGACCTAATTGGCGATGTTCTCGGAAAATTAAACAAAAAGGCAATAGAATCCCTTATAGAGAAGGACATAATTCGGGAATTCCTTGAGACATACCGCTCAGGAATTTACAGAGGTTACGTATTTATGAGAAGGGATTTTAAGGGCTTCGTGTACGAGAATATCAATGATGAGGAGAGAAAAGAGCTTCACGAAAAGGTTGCTCAGGCCATAGAAAAAAGAAAAGTATATCCCGAATGGGAGCGCATATTCTCCCTTACCCATCATTACTCCATGAGCGAAAACATGAAAAAGACAATAAAATACACGAAGCGCTGCATCGAGATTTCGCAAGAGACGAGGGATTACGACTCCTCCCTCTATTACCTACTACTATTGGAGAAATTCCTAAATCGAGAAAACGATGATTTCACCCGCTCATGGTTGTACTACTCCGTGATGCATGCGGCCGAAAATGCGGGAAAACCAGAGATTAGCACCGAGTATGGAGATAAATTGAACGTGTTTGCGAATATCGAGAAGGCAAGGACGTACAACACAGTGGGAGAGTATAAAAAAGCCATTTCCATCTGCAACAGGGCTCTTAAATGCAAAGACGAGTACCTGAAGATGATTGCCTACGAAATAATGGCGGATAGCCAGAGAAAATTGGGTTTCTATCGGGAAGCGTTGAAGACGCAGAAAAAACACATAGAGCATGCGGAGAGAATAAAAAACGAGCTAGAGATTGCAATAGGGTACAAAAATTTGGGAAACATACTACTAAGTATGATGAACTACGAAGAGGCGGAGCAGTATTACTGGAAAGCGATGAAAATATTTAGAAAGTTGAAAAACACAATGGGAATAGCCTCGGTGTACAACAATTTAGGTATCATATATAACGACTGGGGCAAGAGCAAAAAAGCGCTTGAATATTACAAGAAAAGCATATCGCTCTACGAGAAGATCCGTAATTACGATGGTATAGCCACAGCCTACAATAATTTGGGTACGGCCTATGAGAATTTGGGAGATTTCAATAACGCCATAGAAGCGTACAGGAGGAGCATAGATTACAACACCATATTGGGGGATATAGATGGTCTCAACTACGGATACAGCAACATGGCGAATATACTCACAGAATACGGAGATTTCAGGAGCGCATGGAATTACGCGCAGAGAGAATTGAAAATCGCGGAGAAGATAGGGAGCATAAAATTCAGGATAAGCGCCAATATAACCCTCGCCACCATTTGTTATTTCACAGGGAGGTACGAAGAGGGAATAAAGTACGCGAAGAAGGCGATAAGGATAGGCTCTAAAAGGAAAAACTACTTCGATTCGGCGGACGCTTACTACTACATTGCGAAAATACACTACGCTCAGGGCAAGGAAGAGGAATGCGTGAAATGGGCCGAAAAAGCTCTGGAATACTACAAAAAGATGGGCATCGAAGATCGAGCATCTCACATCTATTCACTCCTAACGAGGTGCAAGGGCGAGAAGACAATGGAAGAGATGGAACGCGTGGTCAAGATATATTTCCCCGACGATGAGTACTACATCTGGATGGCAAAGATAATAACCCTGGCGAAGAAGGAAGAAGAGCACTGGGCTTACTTCGACAGATTAATCGAAGGCCTGAAAAGTGTAAACAATCTGGCCACCTTGGTTGATTTTTTAGAAGAATACTACCGCATTACTGGATACGAGGACATAAAGAAAGAGGCAAAGAAAATAAAAGAGAACTCCACGTACCCGTAAGCAAAAAAAGTTATACGGAAAACACCATGCAGCTATATGAAATACTGCCCGAACTGCGGTGCCAAGCTCAGCGACAACGCCAAATTCTGTCCATTCTGCGGGGCAAATTTGGAAGATTATGTGGTTTACAAGAGACCTGAGATTGAAGTGGCAAACGATATAGTTTGCAGACACTGCGGAAAAGCGAAACTCATATTGGTGGACGGGGAGAGTGATATACCACTTTACATGTGCCCCCACTGCGGATGGTACTACGGAGATTTTTTGGGAATCGGGAGACCCATTTACTATGATTCGATACACCTGAAAATAGGCCGTATCATCAAAGCAGAGATAAGGATGAAAGGGCATATTCGGGTAAATGTGAAAAACACGCCGGACATGGAAGATGAAGCCATAACTGAATTGGCGAAATACTTAAAAGGGGATTTGGAAGGTTACGATATAACTGAGATAAGAGATGCCATCGTTTATCTTTTAGAAGAAAACGTGTTGAAGCTGTACAAAGAGGAGATGAACAACGATTTCTCGTGGGTAGGGGTGAGGTTCGTTGATTCTGATTAAAGAAGATGGATTGCACGTGATAAAAAATGGAAAAGAAGTGGAGAAATTCGAGTTCGAAAGCGAGGAAATGTACATCGAAATTCTTGAAGGAGACATGTCTAAAATTCAGGATTTTCTCTCAAAATATCTAGATGAGGAAATCGTGATAGAGAACGAGAGAGAGGCGATGATGCGAGCCGCTAGGGAGAAGATGAAGAATTCAATCGGGGATGATTACATCTTAACGCAACTCTTAGCTTCATACGACGACATAGTCTCAATGATTAACCTTTTAAGCGAGAGAATCGCAGAGTTCGAAAACGTTGAGGAAATAAAAGGCGAAAAAATAGAAGAATGCGAGAAGATGCGGGATGAACTGCGTAACTTAGAATCCCTCAGGGATTATCTGAGCGGAAAAATAGAGAATATGGGAAAAGAAATAGCACCGAACTTGAGCCATCTGCTTGGGCCCATAATTGCCGCTCGGGTAATAAGCTTCGCCGGCGGATTGGAAAGACTTGCGAAGATGCCATCTTCCACAATTCAAGTTTTGGGCGCGGAGGACGCGTTCTTCCAGCATCTGAAAAAAGGCACACCCTGCCCAAAGCACGGTATCATATTTCAGGTTCCCGAGATTCGCAACTCACCGAAGAAAATAAGGGGTAAAATTTCCAGGGCTTTGGCGGGAAAATTAGCAATAGCCGCAAGGGTGGATTACTATGGCGGGGAATTCATCGGAGAGCAATTGAAGGAGGAGTTTAAGAGAAGAGTGGAGGAGATAAAGAATGATTCTCGTGGGAAGGGCAGATGAAGAAGAGCTTTTGAATCTGATCCCAGAGAAAAAGGGGAGCTTGGTCACTTATTTCGGATACGTGCGAGAGCAGGCGAATGGAAAGATTGTGAAAGGAATGCAGTGCAGAGAGAAGGAGGACTCTCACAAAATAATGGAAGATATCGAAGAGGAGATAAAGAAAAGATTTCCCATTGAATCCATTATCCTCTATCATTCGGTGGGGGAACTAAAAGTAGGGGAGCTCCTCGCGGCGGTTCTGGTTTCCACGGTGCATCGTCAAGAGGGTTTCGAAGCTTGCAGGCTTGGAATAGACATGATTAAGAAAAAAGAGCCCGTGGAGAGAATCGAATTCTAAGGGGTATCCATGGGAAACGCGAAGAATTGGGAAAAACTCCTGTTCTGGTCAATGGCAGGAATAATTTCAACTTTCTTCGCAGAGGTTATTTCCGGTTCCACTCCTTTCCCTTTTTTCACCCTCACAGGCTGGCTAATCGTGTTTCCCGTGTACGCGCTGCACACCGTGGTTCTTGCAACCATCGTTTTGAAGTTCGGAAAGCCCACCCTCTTCGCCCTTTATCCCGCGGGAATGATATTCGGAATGTACGAAACTTACATTACCAAGGTGGTCTGGGGCGGCGCCGACTGGGGCAGCAGCGGGCCAAGCATCTTCGGAATTTACCTAATTCCATTTTTCCTCGTGGTATTATTCTGGCATCCGTTCATGTCGTTCATAATTCCCCTGATCATATCAGAGAGTTCCCTCACAAAATCAAGAACGATTATATCCTATCTGCCTAAAAGAATAACCTCCTGGTTCTCCACCCCTGAGAAATCGAAGAGAATGCTCATTTACGGAGCCGTGCTCTTCGGGCTCATGGGCATGTTCAATCTGGACTTCATTACCTGTCTACTTTCATCACTCTCTTCCGGGTTTTTCCTCATAATCACCATATTGATTTGGAGAAGGTACGCGAAAAAGAGGAGCATAAAAGAATACCTCCCCGGCAAGTTAGGGTTTTCCATCGCTCTCGCGTTGCTTCTCTTATTCTATATTTTCTCCACATTTACCTTCAAGCCGGAATTTTTGCCGCCGGCAGGGGTTCAAGCATTCACATTTCTCATATACCTATCTCTCTTTCTCCTACTCTGGAAGAACCTGAATGTGTCGAAAAAAGCTCGCGGCAAATTTTTCAGATTTCCTGCGAAGCTCACCCCGAAATTCGTAATAGTTCTGCTTCTCATATTCACCATCACAACTACCTTGGAATCCCTAACTCCAGTGAAATTTTTGCTGTTTGCAGCTTTTCTCGTAATTGAGTCTATAATCGGCCTCGTGTTCTTATCTTACTCTATCCTTTACGCCGTTGCACATAAAATCATGAGGGAACATTTTTAAATCCCGCGCAATTCTCCAATCATGGACAGATACTCCAGACAAAGCAGGCTGGTAGAGCAGGAGGATTTGAAAAATTCAAAGGTAATGATTGCGGGCGTCGGAGGTCTGGGATCCTCTTCATCCGCTCTGCTGGCAATGGCGGGAATCGGAGAACTTGTGCTGGTGGATAAAGATGTGGTGGAAATAAGCAATTTAAACAGGCATATTCTCTACCGCGAGGAAGATGTGGGAAAGAGGAAGGTGGATGTGGCGAAAGAAAAGCTGGAAGAAATTAATCCAGATGTGAAAATAAAGGCCATTGGAGAGAAAATAGAAAAAGGTTTCGAGATTCCTGAAGGCGTGGACATCGTGGTGGATGGTCTCGACAACTACGAAACAAGGTTCATCGTGGAGAAGGCATGCATGAAAAAGGGAATTCCCTACGTTTTCGGAGCGGTTGAGGGCCACATGGGCATGGTGAGCTTCATCGATAAAGGAACGAAAAAACTCAGGGATTTCGTTCACAAATTTACGAAGGAAGAGGTGCAGGTTTTAGGGGCCACTGTGATGATGACTGCGTCCATTCAAAGCATGGAAGTGCTCAAATATATATCCAAGAAAGGAGATCTGCTCCGCAACCGGCTCTTGGTTTACGATGGGCTTAGTTCCAATTTTCTGGAGGTGAAGCTATGAAGATAAAAGTGCGGTACTTTGGGAGATTCGCCATTGCCCTTGGAATTTACTCCGAGGTCATTGACGTGGAAGAGAATTTGAAAGTTCGAGAGCTGGTGGAATTGCTGAAGCAATTGCACCCGGAATTGAAGAACGAGATAATGGAAATCTCCATCGACGGAAAGTACGCGCCGGATGACATGGAAGTGCATGGTGAGATCGCAATTTACCCGCCAATAAGCGGAGGATAAGGAAATTTTTAGGTGTTTGCCGAATTCTTTGGGATAGCTACTCAGTCACCTTCTCCATCTCATCCCCAACGATGAACGTGTCTTCGTGCTTTATTGCGCCCTCGGGAAGCATTAGAGGGGGATGAATGATCGCCAGAGCCATGTCCTTCTTTATCTCCCAGAACCTGTGAGATACCACAATCGTGGTGATTGGCGGCTCTTCGATGAGCATTCCAACGCTGTGGGTGTAGCCCTTGATGTAATAATCGTCTAGTCTTTCATGGCGGTACAGCTCCGCAATTTTCTTCTCAACCTCGAAGAATTTCCTTCCCGGTCGAGTTTCCCGTACTGCAATATCATAGGCCAATTTTTTAACTTCGAGCACTCGTTTAACTTCTTTTTTCACATTTCCAACTATAAATGTCCTAGCCATGTTGGCGTAGTAATTATTGTAATCAGTTCCAATAACCACTGTTACGATTGAATCGTTCTTCACGTATGCGTCTCTAAACGGCTCCGCATGCACGCGAGGGGTTGTGGAAACGTAAACCTTCGGCTCCTCACTGCCCTCTCTCGTTAAAAGATGATTGATTTCCAACGCTATCTCCAATTCGCTCATTCCCGGCTTGATTATTTCCTCCGCTAACCGCATTCCCTTGCTGGCGATTTTTCCCGCTTTTCTTATGTTATCCTTCTCCCAATAATCCTTTAGCATCCTCATGGAGAACACCAAATCTAAAATGTCCACCAGTTCAACTTCCGGATTCAATCTCTTGAAAACCTTGTAAAATAGGAGATAAGAATCGCGCTCAACGGTGAATTCCATGCCAACCCTCTCGTAACCGTTGCTCTTTATCCACGAGACCACGCTGGCCATCAGAGATTCCACTTCCTGATACTCCACCACATCCCTGATCCATGACCTTCTTTTGAATTCCTCCGCCTCACCTTCCACAACGAACACCGTGGGCTCACCCTCCGCCGGAATGAGCAGAGAAGGCCGAAGCCACCTCGTGCCCGTGAAGTAAGTGAACGTGGATAGAGCCCGGATAACCGCTCCCCCTATGTTATTCTTCCTGAGCAGTTCTTGAAATCTCCTTACTCGATTTTCAAACATACTTGGTTCTCCTCTCATGGTGCTCAGCTCCAGTCCAGTAATCTCTTTTCACCCTTAATTTTTTGCACATCTGTAATATCCATTGTGAATTCAATCGTTCCCAGATATTTTCCGTCCTTCCAAACGGGGAAATACTGAATGAGTATCTTCTTGCCGCCCATGTCAATCCAGAACTCCGCTTTATTTCTCTCTCCTTTCTTGAACGCCTGGAGAATCTTATTTACGAGGTGCACGCTCTTTGGGGGATGGCACAACTGAACGGGTCTGCCTAAAATCGCTCTGGTTCTCGTAAATATTCTCTCGCCTCCTGAGAAAAATCTTACCCGGTCTTCGGAATCGATAAACGTGATGTCCGCGGGCACGGTAGCCAGCATCGCCGAGAGCTCTTCCGGAAGCATGTACCCTTCCTCCAATACAATGTCTCCATCGCGAATCAGCTCTTTTTCGTCCGGTTTCAGATTCACCTCACCCATGTTCTTCTTCAACTCCAGAATCAAATGCTGCGGCAAAGACATGAGTTTCTCCGCCGTTATTTCCTCGCGAACTTCATATGGCATTATCTCCTTCGCATCCGTGCTCCACTTCTTCGGCTCTATTTTGTAGTATCCTATCTCATCGCTAAGGCGCCGTATAGCTTTGAATTCTCCGTCGCTGAGCAGAACTTTAAGCGTGGGATAAAGAATATTGTTCTCCCTGAACACCATGTCAATGAGCCTCGCTGCCAAATCCTGACCGATTTCTTCCACCTTCTCGTATTCTTCCTTCGCCACGTGCTCTAACAATTTATTCATCTCTGCCCTAATTTCGTCGTGCTTTCTCCATAGCACCGCTGGAACAGCGTTGAGGCCACGCCTCTCTAAATACGGAAAAATAACCATCTCTTCCACGTTGTAATGTGTGTAACCCACTGCCTTCAATCCACGTGTTAGTCCTTCAATTACCTTTAGAGTGTTCTTCTTCGCCTTTCCGTCGGTTCTTCTTAAAGAAGATGAGTAAAGATTCAGAACCTCAGCGTCCTTTACTATGTTCACGTTCTCTTCGTACAGATTGCGCAATGGATGTCCTTCCGGATAATTTGCTATCTCCTTTTCGGCACCGCTCACGCTCTCTCTGAATATTTCAACGTGTATATCGCACATCCTCGCAATCTCCCTCGCGGATATGCCCTCCGTAACTAAATCCTGCTCAATGAGCGGAATCTCTAAGGGAGATATGGATCTAAGAACATCTTTGAACTCCTCCTTCACCTTCTCCTCGTCCTCTCCCGAATGCAGTTTTTTGAGCATCTCCTTAAGTTTTTCCTTCTTCATTTCCCTATTGTTTAACAGCTCTGACATTTTATCACCAATCTTACGTATCAATACACATTTTTAAACTTTTCTGGACAATTTTGTTTACTCTCTTTTATGACATCACGAATATGAGGAGCACAAAGCAAATACACAGAAATATCCAGAAATATTTAAATATGTGCCAATAATGATTCGCTATTAGGTGAAAATCATGGTGAAAGAGGAAGAGGTATGGAACGCTCTCCGCGAAGTGGTGGACCCGGAAATAGGGGCAAATTTAGTTGATTTAGGATTGATATATGAGGTGAGAGTGGATAATGGAAATGAAGTTTACGTGAAAATGACACTAACTGTTCCAGGCTGCCCTCTCATGAACGTTCTGCCCGCGCAGGTGGAAGAGAGATTGAAAGAAATTGAGGGCGTGAAGAAGGTAACAGTGCAGCTCACATTTGACCCACCGTGGTCTCCGGATAGGATGAGCAAAGAACTGCGAGAAGCGTACGGATGGTGATAAATCATTCTTCACCGAGGAGTTTTTTGCTCAGGTACGGCATCCACGCAGACTCCAGAATCATTGAGAGGAACACTGTCATAAGGGCGGATACGAGGATTATCTCCCCCCAATACACGAGGTTAGTGTCCCCGAAAGCACTGCCTATCGCAATTGGTAAAGTAGCCATGCTGGCTGCCACCGCGCCCTTGGGTCCCTCGAAAGCTATGAACAAAAATTTCTTTACGCCAGTTTTTGGAAGAATAACTAAGGTAGCCAACGGCCGAGCAACGAACACCACAAATAAGGCAATGAGCGTTCCATACATAATTATGGAAAGAGTAGCGGATGAAACTGATAGAGCCGCACCCAGCAGAACGAATATAAGTATGATTGCGAATGATGAAATGGTATCTGTGAATTCTGTGTTGTTCTCAACTGCGGAATCCATCTCCTTGGTCCTCTTTTTGAATATAACCGAATAGTTCGCTATGATTATTGCCATAACGGTCACCACTAAAAATCCAGAAGCCTTGATGAACTCTCCAAACACATAGGCTCCAAAAGCCATCGCTAACACTAGTATCTCCGCGTATGGATGCTCGGTAACCTTCAATTTAACCATCGTATAATAAGTTAAAGCCGCAAATCCCAAACCCAGAAGAGCTGAAGCTAGGGTCTGATAAAGAAAGAAAAAGGTAGCGGCCAAGTAGAGCGTGTTGCTGGGAACTATGAGAATCACATCCTGCAGGGCAGGTACCTCTGGAATTATGAAAATGAATGCAACAAGGGTGAGAATTATGGCAAGGGGACCGTTGAATATAGCCTCCGTGAGAATAATAGTTTCCACATCTTTGTTTATTTTATGAACTTTGAAGAGAGGCACGAGGGTCGCGGGATCAGTGCCAGATACAATGGCTCCGAAGAGAAATCCGATCACCCAAGGCACATGGAACACCACTTGGAAGAACCATCCTGCCACAAGAGCGGTTATTAATAGGCCAAGGGTGTCCAATAGCGCAATTACCAGCATGTGCTTTCTGAGCATGGAGAGCTTGAGCTGAAACCCAGCGGCAAGCATTACGAGGAAAAGCCCGAATGCGCGAATGTAGTAGAAAAGCATTCTAGCGGTGTCGGGAAGTATTAGGTGGAGTATTGGACCCACCAAAATGCCGAAGAATATAAGGAGAGGAGTATAAGGGAATTTGGTTTTTTTGCTAATCAACATCGACACAATGCCGGAGAGGAATACTATCATCAGAGCTAGTGCAATTGCCTCTATGCCAAACTCCATGGCCACGGAAGGTGTAAATACCATACATGTAGATGAAAAAAGATGTATAAAAATGTTAGGCAAAGATACCAATGAAAGAATAGCATAGGCAGCGTAATAATACATCATCGCAAAAAGTAGATGAACATTTGGGTTATTTTTGGCAAATGGGAGAAGTAGCCGATTTGGGAAAAGAAAAAGTAGCAAACCCCGCGCACCTTGGACATAGAACAGCGCCCCGGCCGGGATTTGAACCCGGGTCGCGGGCTGTCTGTAACCCCTTTCTTTCCGGCTGAAGCCGCTTTCTTTCTAAGAAAGGGGCTCCGACAGGCCCGCATGATAGGCCGCTACACTACCGGGGCAGCAAGGGTTAAAAGAAGAAGGCATATTTAAAGATTTTTTTCCGCGTATTGCAGCCCTTCAGCGAAAGCCTTTTCGTTGAGCTCCCAGAATCTCTTTGGTACCCTGTCCTTGATAGCCGCCATGAGCGAATCTGGTTTGATTATCTTCGTAACTCCTGCAAAGAAACCCAGCATTATAATATTAGCAACTATAGGATTTCCAAGCTCTTCGGCTAACTTAGTTGCAGGTATTCCGTAAACTTTCCTCTTCTCATCAGGGAGTTTCACGAGGTCGCTATCCACAATGAGCACTCCATCTCCCTTCAGCTTGTGAACGTAATCCCTGTACGCGCTCATGCTCATGAGCACTAAGTAATCGGCCTTCTGAACGTGAGGATAATCGATTCTCTCATCGGATATTATGACCTCGCTTGTACTGGCACCCCCTCGAGCCTCGGCGCTGTAATCCTGCGTGAATACCGCTTCCTTCCCGTCGTAAAGGGCCGCAGCATTTGCCAGTATGAATCCCATGGTTATTATGCCCTGTCCGCCCAATCCACCGAATTTAACTTCAACTTTCATTTTGAGCCCTCCTTATGATGTCTTCGTATCTTTCCTCATAGGTCGGAATGCCCTGCACGTTTCTGAACTCACCAACTACTATCTTCCCATTGTACTTTATCTCCAGCTCCTCAAAAGAGGCATCATTCTTAACGATGGAGTTCTTCTGGAAATACTCCATCATGGAAAGAGGAGTACGCATGGTGTTTCTCCTTCCGTAAACCGTTGGACATTGAGATATTATTTCAATTACACGGAACCCCTTCATTCCGAGGGCCTTGTAAATGCTGTTTTGCAGCTGATTAACATGGTAAGTGGTCCACCTTGCCACATATGGAGCACCCAATGAGATTGCCAAATGGGGTATATTGAATGGCCTATCTGGATTACCATAAGGCGTGGTCGTTGTATACGCACCGGTTGGCGTTGTGGGGCCGTGCTGACCCCCGGTCATTCCGTAGGTGAAGTTATTCACGGCAATTATTAGAAGGTCATGATTTCTCCGGGCCGCATTTACGAAATGATTGCCACCGATGGCGAATAGGTCTCCATCTCCGCTGAACACCACGACGTTCAAATCAGGTCTAGCGAATTTTATACCTACGGCAAAAGGTATGCCCCTGCCATGGGTAGTGTGGAATGAATCAACATTCACATATCCTGCGGCCCTTCCAGTGCACCCAATTCCCGAGACAACCACCAGTTTATTTGGGTCAATTTTTCTTCTCATTACAGCCCTGAGAAATGCGTTTAGAACTATCCCTATACCGCACCCCGGGCACCAAACGTGAGGTAATCTTTCCGTTCTGAGTAGGCTCTCTTCATTCATTCGAAGCTCTTCCATGAGGCTCATGCCATCACCTCCCTTATTTTCCGAAGGATTTCATCAGGAGTGTGTATCTCCCCGCCCATTTTGTTCAACTTGTATACCTTGTTCCCTGCGTATTCTCTCACCTTGTGGTAAATCTGCCCGTAATTGAGCTCCGCAACCATGAAATCGGCGCTGTACTTCTCTATGAACTTGTGGGGGAACGGCCAAATGGTGATGAGACGAAGCATACCAACTTTGTAGCCTTCTTTTCTTGCTTCGACGACTGCACTTTTCACAGCCCTCGCCTCGCCACCGAAACTCACAATGATCAGATCGGCATCCTCGGTCATGAACTCTTCAACCTTCCAAATCTCCTCCTCGTGCTTCAGTATTTTCTCGTTCAATCTTCTCACTAACTTCTCCTGCGCCTGTGGAGTTAAATTTGGATACCCACTCTCGTCATGGGTTAATCCAGTGGCATGGATTTTGTAACCCTCTCCAATCAATGGCATTGGAGGAACGAGATCATCTTCCGGCTGATAGGGCAAGAAACCTTCTTTTGCTCTCTTTCTCCATAGTATCTTTTTCTCCCACTCTTCCTTCGGTGGCACATAAACCCTCTCGTACATGTGGGCCAAAAGTCCGTCTAAGAGATACATCACAGGCACCCGGTATTTCTCAGCGTAATTAAAAGCCTCAAACATGAGATCGAATGTCTCCTGAATGCTGTTTGGATACAAAGAAATTATTTGGTAACTTCCATGTGAGCCATACATTGCCTGCATGAGATCCCCTTGGCCTACAAGCGTCGGAAGTCCCGTGGAAGGGGCACCTCGCATTGCATTCACAACAACAACCGGAACTTCAGTCATCACCGCCAATCCAATATTCTCGTTCATCAAAGAAATTCCCGGTCCGGAGGTGGCGGTCATTACCCTTTTCCCTGTCCACGAAGCACCAATTATAGCCGCTATTGAAGCTATCTCGTCTTCCATCTCTATGAATTTCCCGCCAACCTGCGGCAGTCGAAGGGCCATCTGCTCCGCTATTTCACTGCTCGGTGTAATAGGATATCCTGCGTAGAATCTGCATCCCGCAGCTATGGCGCCTTCCGCAGCAGCCACGTCTCCGCTCCAAAAATAATAACCCTCCTTAAGATGTTTCTCGCTCATTTCAATTCCTCCACAACAATTGCAAAGTCAGGGCAATACAACTCGCACAGGTGGCACGCTATGCAAACATGCTCCTCATCTTCCCGGAACTCCGGGGGATGATAACCCTTTGCATTCAATTTTTCAGATACAACGAGAACCTTAGTAGGGCAGTAATTGACACAGTACCAGCAGCCCTTGCACCTGTCTTCCAAGATTTTCACTGTGGCTTTCCTTTTGAAATTTTTATTTTCGGACATATTCCATCCTCCGTTGGGATGCTGGGAGAGGGAATAAATGCATACATAAAAAACATTGCGGTTTAACAAATCCACGACAAAACAAAAAAAGAAAAAATTTATTAAAGTGAAAAATAATACGGGATGGGAGATAGCTATGTGGATAACGTTTGCATTCTGGATTTCATTAGTGGGTACGGTGATTTCGGGTATACTGGTATACCTAGTGCTTAGAGCGGGAATCAGAAAGCCGGGTAACTTTGCCGCGTTTGTTATGTTTTTAGGCGTGTTCATCTGGAGCTTGGGCGAACTCATTGAGAGAGTTGCCGGACCTCCACCACACGATAAATTACTCGCGTATATAGGTATGTTAACCCTGTGCGTCGGTGTTTTTCTCACTCCTGCGGGCGTGATACATTTTTCAATAGATTACCCCTACCGCCTGAAAATGAAGAGCAGCCTAAGAAAAGCCATACTCTACACCGTTTATGGGTTCTCTCTAATTGGAATTGCATTGGTTCCCTTCAATAGCTTGTTGGGAGACATAGTTATCAAACAAATAAAATACCCAGCATTTGGAATAACACTCTGGGGTCTCCACTCAGGAATAATTCACGCTTTATTCACCGCGTGGTTGTTCTTGGCGGCCCTGATCATGGTTACCATATTGGCCCTCAAGGCTCGCGGCATCGAAATGCGTCTCATAAGAAACCAGATTATCATCACAATTGTGGGATTTCTGATCATGTTCTTCCTTATAGTATTCACATACGTGATTCCAACAGCCATGCACAAAGATAGCTACCCACTAACCACTCTTTCGTTCTCCATATTCGGAATGTTCGTAATATATACCATTATGAAGTACAGAATGTTCTTAGTTGCGCCTTCGGTTGAAGAGAAAGTAGAAAATGTGGAGCTTCCGGAGCAGGGAATACACGAGATGCCAAAGGAGGAGGCATACCACAAATTCGCACTACTGGCAAAATCAGCTCACACTTGTTTAGCGTTCATTCCAGAGGACCCAGATGAGTTCAAAGAGAAGTACGGACTGAAGACCACGCCAGTATTCCAGTTTACGCGGGAACTAGGAAAGGATCGTCTGAATCCAGAGCTCGCAGAGCACAGAGATATGCTAATATTCATAATAACCTCAATGGTAGAGCAGGTGTACAAGCCCGTCATAATGATCGACCTCTCGGCGCCGTGGATTGGCGAAAGAATCAAAGAAAAGATCGTGTCGAAGATACAGGAACTTCTAAAGCAGGACTATGGAGGAGTTTACTTCATAGTTAAATGATTTTTTTATTTTCATCATATCCAATAAAAATTTATTTTTTAGATATACCGAGTATTGAGAAATGTGAACGCATATTACTAATGCAAAAGGCTAAAATTTCTGCATACCTCCATAACTGAAAAGGAGAGTTTTTGAAAGGGAGTAAAACACCCTTCACAGTGCGGGGG
>WAKX01000060.1 GCA_015523125.1 DHVE2 group archaeon
TCTTGGAGGGGAAATATAAGAAATATTTGCATCAAAAGGCGTTGGTTGTCAACCCCTCTGTTCTCAGGCATCAGATTCCCGGCGGGATGTTCTCAAACCTGCTGAGTCAGTTAAAAGAGCTTCAGGCAAGCGATCATCTTGACGAAGTTCTTCATGAAATCCCCCGGGTGCGAGAAGACTTAGGATTTCCACCTTTGGTGACGCCAACGTCTCAAATAGTGGGAACACAAGCCGTTATGAACGTTCTTTTCGGAAGATACAAAAAAATCACCAACGAGACGAAGAATTACATACGCGGCTTATACGGCAGGCCCCCGGGAAAATTAAACCCGGAGGTTGTGAAATTGGCCATAGGGGATGAGAAAATAATCACCGAGAGACCCGGTGACCTTTTGGAGCCTATGTTAGACAAATGCAGGAAAGAACTAAAAGAGAAAGGATTCCTTGAGAAGGAAGAGGACGTGCTCACTTACTGCCTGTTCCCGCAGGTGGCTGAAGAATTCTTCCAGCTTAGAAAGAAAGGAGAACTCAAGCCCGTGGAAGAGAAAAGCGAGATCAGGGGAAAAATATACAAGTTGTACTTCGACGGCGAAGTGTACGACGTGGGTGTGGAAGAAATAAAAGAAAATTAGCCCTTCACCACGCCCATTGGAACCAAGCGGGCTACGATGCGCGAAATGCCGGCGCCCTCAACAGCCCGAACAACATCGTCCACGTTCTTGTACGCGTCCGGAGCTTCCTCCGCTGCAACTCTGTTGCTGGCGCTGCGCACATATATTCTCTTCTTCTCCCATAGTTCCCTCTTTATTTCATCCCCCTTGAATTTTCTCAGCGCGGCGTGGCGGCTCATCACGCGGCCTGCCCCGTGGCACGTGGATCCGAACGTCTCCTCCATGGCTTTTTGAGTGCCAACTAAAACATAAGATCCAGTGCCCATGTCCCCGGGAATCAGAACGGGCTGGCCCACCCCGCGATACAGCGAGGATAATTCTTCGCGCCCCGCAGCGAAAGCACGCGTGGCTCCCTTGCGGTGCACGTACAGGGTCATTCTCTTCCCGTCCACGATGTGCTCCTCCCTCTTGGCTATGTTGTGCGCAACCCCGTACACGAGCTGCATGCCCAGGTCCTCTGGATCCTCGCCGAACACCTTTCCGAAGGACTCGCGGACCCAGTGCATGATAAGCTGGCGATTTGTGAATCCGAAATTGGCGGCGGCGCTCATGGCTGCAAAATAATCTTCCGCTTCTTTACTATGGGTTGGTGCACAGGCCAGTTGCTTATCCTCTAATTTTATCCCGTACTTCCTAGCGGCGTTCTCCATTACGCGGATATAATCCGTTGCCACCTGGTGACCGAGGCCTCGGGAACCGGTGTGAATCATCACCATTACCTGCCCCTCGTGCTCGATGCCGAATTTCTTTGCCACTTCTGGTAGAAAAATCTTATCCACCTTCTGCACCTCTAAGAAGTGATTTCCAGCGCCCAAGGTTCCGAGTTGTGGGGCGCCCCTTTTCTTCGCTTTGTCGCTCACCTTCTCGTGCGATGCGTGCCTCATGCTTCCCCCTTCTTCTATTCTCTCAATATCTTCATCCCACCCATACCCGTTCTCTACGGCCCATTTTACCCCGCGGTCCAGAACTTCGTTTAATTCTCTGAAAGAAAGGTGCAACTTTCCCTTCTCGCCCACGCCCGATGGAACGTTTACGAATATGGTATCTATTAGCTCTTTGAGCTTTGGCCTTACATCCTCTTCTTTCAAATTAGTCCTGAGCAAGCGTACGCCACAATTGTGAACCACAACTCCATTGGATATGAAGTTGTGCGCCTCGTGATATGTCCCCACATCGTAGAATTTTGTATAATTCGGTTTTATTTTCTCTATATTATCTATTTTCTCCACCACGAATCCCCCAGGCAACCCCCTCTCAGAGACAAAGTCATCGAAGGAGGGAAATGATTTAGGCAATCTTGGCTCAGTAATCCTTTCGTATATTGCCCTTTCTACAAATCTCTTATTAACTATGTGTCGCACCGAGGTGTATGCTTCTTTTACACTTCCTGTTTTTCTGTATATATCCCTTGCCATTTCGGCTGCTTTTTTTCGTTCATTTTTAACGTTTTCCTTTAAGAGAAGATACGCATAGGCGAACAGGCCCTTTTCTTTCTTATCTAAATCGTATTCATAGTTGATCTTGCCAAGGAATTTTTTTATGTATTTCTCTCCCACAATGGACAATCTGTAAGTGACACCATTCCTTGATTTTATTTCATACATCGTTGTTTTAATTCCAAATTCGGAGAGCATTTTGGCAACATCACCCATAAACTCACCGAGATTTTTTCTCATCTCTTCCTTTTTACCCTGTGTGAGATTTATGGGAAGTGGCGTATTTCTCTTGAATTCTACGATACTCCCATCGGCTCCGAATAATCCCGCTAAGAAATTTCTCTTTACCCATAGTGGAGCACTCAGGATCCACTCAGGCACCCTGTATTTCCCCTTTGCTTTATTTCCCTTTGGCATGCCTAATTTTTCAAGAAATACTGCAAACCCTCGAGATGAAACTCTCAATTCTGCTGCTCTGCTAATTCCTTCATAATGTCCACTCACAGTATCTATGCTGTAACTTCTCTCCCTCACATATATATTGCATTTTACCCCAAGCGTTTCAATATCCTTCTTAAGCGCCTTGAGATTACGCTCGCTGCCATAAAAACTCAGGGTAATTCTGCCGGATAACTCGCCCAAATGCCCATCACCAAATGCAAATCCCAAAATCTTTGCAATTGTTCCCAACTTAGGGTCATCCCATCGCAAAGGAATAAGATTTCTTTCTCTCAAATACTTGGTAATTTGAGTATCCACATCACTAAAATCGCCTTCATCAAGAATTATCCCTTTTCTCTCCTCATATTCCAAGCCTTCGAATGGATATACAACTATCTCATCACCCACCTTTAACTCACCCATCATTTTGTAGTTGTGCGGTGTTAAAACTGGATGATCTTCGCTACCTTCAATTATTTTACCCGTCTCTGTTGTTATTCTCACCGCTTTTTCATTGGGTTCGATTTCTCTTTCAGCTACGAAATATATATCAGAGAAATCGTTGTGTCCCTCATTCACATTATAAATTTTAACGTGCTCTTCAAGTTTTTTTGGTAGATTTTTGAGTTTTACCCAGTATCCATTTTCCGTGAGTATTTTTACCTCGGGAGAAAGGCAATTTATATCATACCCCACACCTCCGGGAGATATGATTCCGTCCTCTGCGCTGAAAGCAGCCACGCCACCTATTGGAAATCCGTAACCCCAGTGTATGTCGGGCATGGCCATGCTCGCCTTCACTATGCCGGGAAGTGTGGCAACGTTAGCCACCTGCTCCGGTGCGTTATCATGCTTTATCTGCTCTATCATATTCGCGCTGGCGAATATGCGTCCGGGGACGTTCATGCCTTTTTTGTAATCCTTTGGAATCTCCCACCTGAATGAATCTATTTTTTTAAGCGGACCGCTCCACATTGAGCATCACCACCTTTGCAATAATTCGCAGATATTTAAACTTTGGTAGAGAAAGATTAATACGCAAAATTTCATGCCCGAATATGCAAGTTCTGTTTGCAACGGTGGAAATGTACCCTCTCGCGAAGGTAGGTGGCTTAGGAGATGTGGCCGGAAGCTTGCCGGCTGCGCTGAGAAAGATGGGTTTGGACATCCGAGTTGTTATGCCCTACCACAAAAAGATAAAGGTAGATGCGGAAAAGATAGGGGAGAAGGATTTCGATTTTGGAAATGTGGAAATTTACAGCGTGGAGGTGAACAAAGTACCCGTTTATCTTGTTAAGAGTGATGCAATCGCAGAGAACGAGGTCTACGGGCACGAGGACTGGCTCAGATGGGCCCGGTTCTCGCAGGTTGTTGCTGCGATAGATGAAATTTTGGATTTCGAGCCAGATGTGATTCATTGCAACGACTGGATGACCTCGCTGGTTCCTCTTTACTCTAAAATCTCAGGCCATAAGAGAAAATTCGTGCTCACCATTCACAACCTCAAGCATCAGGGCGAGTTCGAAGAGGAAAAATTCGAAGAATTGGGAATCGATGAAAGATGGAAAGACATACTCCTGTGGAACGGAAAGCTCAACTACATGAAGGCAGGAATTACTCTATCGGATAAAGTGACAACCGTTTCACCCACATATGCGAAAGAGATCCTCACCGAAGAGTACGGAGAAGGTCTTCAAGAAGTGCTGAGGGCCAATTCTTCAAAGATAGTAGGGATATTGAACGGGTTAGATTACTCGACTTGGAATCCCGAGAGGGATGAGCATATCTACGTGAATTATTCTCAGGAGAGTATAGAGAAAAAGAGCGAAAATAAAAAAGCGCTGTGCGAGGATTTTAAACTCGATCCTTCTCTACCTCTATTCGGCATGGTGGCCCGGCTGGTGGAGCAGAAGGGCGTGGATATATTGATAGATGCAATTCGGGATGTGAAGAATGCAAACTTCATAATCCTAGGAACAGGCAGGGAGAGGTTCGAGAAAGAGCTTGAAAAATTGTCAGAAAAGGATAACGTGAAAGCCATAATAAAGTACGACGAAGCGATGGCTCACAAAATATACGCCGCTTCCGATTTCTTCCTAATGCCATCGAAGTTCGAGCCGTGCGGGCTGGGACAGCTAATAGCCATGAGATACGGAACAATCCCCGTGGTTAGAAAAACCGGGGGGCTCGCGGACACGGTGAAAGATATCGATGAGGGCGGCTGGGGCATAGTGTTCGAAGAATATTCCTCCGAGTCGCTGAAAAACGCAATAATGAGAGGCGTGGAGCTTTACAACATGGTTAATTTGAAAAATATCAGGAAGATGGCGATGAAGCAGGATTTCTCTTGGGGCGCGTCCGCGAAAAAGTATCAAGAGCTTTATTCTTCCCTATTTTAGCTTGTTTTGATCTCCTCAACCTTGTCCCTTTTCAGTAAAATATTGTATATCTTCTCGGGAAGATGCAAAACATCCTCTTTTCTCAACTCCAGATCCTTGCCGTTGGGCAGGGCGATTTTCACCCCTTGGGCGATCACCCTCGCCAGAACGTATTTTTCTTCCTCCTCTTTTTTCTCTTCTTCTTTGGGTTTTTCCTCAACGGGCACTATTTCTATCTTCTCCTTAATCATTTCCACCGGTTCCCTGTTCATTATGCTCCTTTTGAAATTTTCAACCATGTCCTTTATGTCGTTGAACAGAGATAGCTCCTCCTTGGTTATATTTTTCACCTGTATAGTCTCGGATACCGCAGCCATCAATATTTTTCGGATTCGTATATCCATTATCTCTTCCAGCGAGTTCTTGGCCTTTATTATCTCCTCGTTCAGCTTCGCACCCTTCTCGTATTCCCCCTTATCAAAATAATTCTTGGCAGCTATCTGCATCTCCTCAATCTCCTCCACAACCTCCCGGTAAAAATTGCGCGGTATCTCCGCGAACTTATCCTTTTTCCTCTTTTCGTCGCGCTTTATCTCCTTGAGCTTCGAGACCAGTTCCCTTTTCACATGTGGCCTATGCGGTGAAAATATAAATTCTTATTGGAGATGTTGTGGAAAAATTACATCATTTATAAAATTCTTACACCTCACCCAGCAGAGAGAAACATACTTATATCCCCGAGTGATATTGAAAAGTATGATAAAAGACATCGATACCCTGATTAAGAAGTCGGAGGAGGTACTGCCCTCGGAGGAGCTTTTCATCGAGGCCGTTCGCGATCTGATGAAGGACGAAATAAAATCTTATCTGAAGGAGAAAATGAAAGAGAACCCTGAAATAAAGGAAGCAATAAGAGAAGCCATGTTAGGTTACGTTGCCGCCAAGGTGAAGGAGTCCGAATCTATGACAAGATTGATAAAAGCTTTCGCGGAGCTTGGGGTCATAACCCTCCCGCCGGAGATGAGGGAAGAGATTACTAAATCAGTGTACGAGATGTTCAAAAAAGAGATAGATGAGGTCATCGAAAAAACAATTTAGTCCAAAATGTGAACCTTTCCATCCCTTATTTCTATGTTCACCAGCGTTTTTATTTTCATCCCTATTTTTCTCTCAACATCTTCCAAATTCTTATGCTTATTCACTATGACCACAATGTCCGAAATTTTAGCGCCCACTTTTTTTATTCCATCAACCACCGCTTCCATTGTTCCGCCGGTGCTCAGAACATCGTCCACTAAGAGCACGGTATCATCCTTCGAAATGGAATTTATGTACAATTTCCCCGAAGAATAGCCTGTGTGTTGAACGATTTCCACTTCTCCCGGAAGTCCGTATGCCCTTTTTCGCACCACGGTCATTGGCTTCTCTAAGACCATGCTCAGCGCCACCCCTATCGGTAAACCCATGGCCTCCACGGTTAGTATCTTATCAAATGCATCAATGTCTATTCTCTTTATTATCTCGTTCACCGCATCTTTGAGCACCGCTGGATTTATCTCCGGTATTCCGTCGGTGAGCGGGTGAATAAAATAAGGGTACGAGCCTTTCATTATCACAGGCGCATTTTCAAGGGACTCCCGCAATCTTTTCATTTTACCAGCTCCCATTTTCCGTTTTTCTTCCTCACAATTTTTCTTCTTTCTAAGTCGTGAAGAACTTCGCTTATCACCCTGATATTCACGTTTATGTCGAATTGCTCCAAAAGCGATTTTTTCACTTCCTGCATGTTCTTTCCCCGATAAAGGGTCTTTTGAATTAGATTTCTCAGATCCTCATAGACGTTCCACGGGAATATGAACCATGTCCAGTTATCCTCGGGCACCTCTTCCGAGTAATAATCGGGGACGTATTTTGAATGCGTTATATGGAGAAGCGTAGCCGTTTTAGCTTCTTTCGGCGCATGATTGACCACATGTTCCAACGCTAACTTTATGCTCTGCCCAGTATCTGTGATATCGTCCACAACCAGTATTTTCTTCCCTTCAATGCTCACCTGCAACCCCTGCGCGAGCTTCGCCTTTCCATCTGGAGTCGCCGTAAGGCCCCAGTGCTCTGTCTTCACCGCGTACAAATCTTTTATGTTCAGGTAATCCGCTATCAACCTAGCTGGTACGAGACCGCCGCGGGCGAGGCCAATCACTATTTCCGGCTCGTAGCCGCTCTTTATGACCTTCCTGACGATGTCTTTGCTCCATAATTCAATGTCCCTCCACGTGACCAGTCGGCAGTGAAATTTTTCAATCATTCAATCACCTCGTGATTATGGGAATTAGAGTAATAAAAATTTCGGCATGGTAATTTTTTATATAGCAAAGATACATTATACTGCTATGCGTGCAATAATTCTGGCAGCAGGGGAGGGATACAGGCTCCGGCCCTTAACCGCCTACATGCCCAAGGTTATGCTCCCCGTGGGGAACAGGCCGATTTTAGAATATGTCATAACTGCGCTCAGGAAAAATTCCGTAAAGGATATAACAATCGTCGTGGGCTACAAAAGCGACAAGATTAAGCAGTACTTCGGCTCTGGAAAGGATTTCAACGTGAATATAGAGTACGTGACCCAGAGAAAATTATTAGGCACTGCCCACGCTCTTTATAAAGCGAGAACGGATGAGGAGTTTTTGCTTCTGTACGGGGACAACATAGTTAGCGAAAGATGCGTTGAAGAACTGCTCAAAGAAGAGAAAAACACTATAATCGCCACTTACAGCAAGAGAGCCTCGAGATACGGAATTGTGAAAGTGAAAAACGGAAAGTTAGAAGATTTTACCAGCGGAAATTCTCAGGATGAGGGCTTAATATTCACCGGTATGGGTCGATTCTCTCCAGACATATTCGAAGAGATAGAAAAGATTATGGAGATGGGCGTTTATGAATTGACGGATGTCCTTAAAGAAATGAAAGTGAAGGTGAAAATCTCGCATTGCGGGTGGAGCGATGCCATTTATCCCATGGACCTGTTAATGCTCAACGAGCAATCCCTTCGAAACAACGTAAGAAGGATCTCGGGAAAAATCGAAGAATCAACGATAATTGGCAATGTGGAAATCGGAGAAAATACGAAAATAGGGGCCGGTGCGTACATAAGGGGCAACGTGAAGATAGGGGAAAATTGCGATATTGGTCCGAATTCAGTAATAATAGGGGACACGAGCATCGGGGACGGAGTTATTATTGGTGCATTAAGCTACGTGGAAAACAGCATAATAATGAAAGACACGCAAATAGAAGAAGGATCTTTGATTAAGAACAGCGTAATTGGGAGGGATGTGAGCATAGGACCCAAATTCGTAACGATATCCGGAAAAAGGGAGAGAATAACGGACGGGGAGATCGTGGATTGCAATGGTGGGGCAATAATAGGAGACGGCGCAGAGTTGGGTGCCATGGTAATCGTGCATCCCGGAATAAGAATCGGCGCAAACAGCAAGATAAGTGATTTGAAGGTTCTAACAGAAGACGTGTTAAACGGGGAGAGCGTGAGGTAATATGTGCGGAATAGTGGGCTACATTGGGTTTAGAAGCGCAAGGGAGGTGCTTTTGAACTCCCTCAAAAAACTGGAATATCGCGGATACGATTCTGCAGGTGTGGCGATAATAAGCGAAGAGCTGAAAATCGAGAAAAAGAAGGGATACATCGACAACCTGAAAATCGATTTCGACGGAAGCGTTGGGATAGGGCATACTAGGTGGGCTACCCACGGCATTCCCGATGACAGAAACGCGCATCCATTCACCGATTGCTCCGGCAAAATCGCCATCGTGCACAACGGAATAATCGAAAACTACATGGAACTAAAAGAAAAGCTAATTGAGGAGGGGCATCAATTCAAATCGGACACCGACAGCGAGGTAATAGCGCACCTAATCGAAAAATATTATCAAGGGAATTTGAAAGATGCGTTCTTCAAGGCAATTTCCCATCTTCGCGGGTCTTTCGCAATTGTTGCCATCCATGCGGATGAGAGAAAGATAATGGCAGCGAAGAAGGATAGCCCGCTGGTCGTCGGAATCGGAGACCATGAGAAATTCTTAGCATCGGATATTCCCGCGTTTTTATCGTACACCAATCGAGTAATGATTCTAAAAGACGGTGAGGTTTGCGAAGTCACAGAGGACATGGTGAACGTTTACGATTTTTCCGGGAAAAAGATAGAGAAAAAAATAGAAAAAATTAACTGGAGCGCGGAGGATGCGGAGAAGGGAGGATACGAGCATTTCATGCTGAAAGAAATTTACGAGCAGCCGCGGGCCATAGATGACACTCTTCACTCTCTAATTTCGAGGAATGAAATAGGCATGGATTTTGAAAAAATTGTAATTGTGGCATGCGGAACATCATACCATGCGGGACTCACTGGAAAATACGTACTGGAAAATCTTCTTCACATCCCCGTTGAAGTTTATTACGGGTCGGAGTATCGTTATAGAGCCGAGGTGAATGATTCTTACTTAGCAATATTCATCACTCAGAGCGGAGAAACGGCGGACACTCTGGCTGCTGCTAAAAGAGCAAAGGAGATAGGATTTCCATCACTGGGAATAACCAACGTTGTGGGAAGCTCCATAACCAACTACGTGGACCATGTGCTTTACACCTACGCAGGCCCTGAAATCGGTGTGGCGGCGACTAAAACATTCACCACGCAGCTTACCACACTTTACTATTTTGCGATAAACTCCGCTATGAATCGCGGACTTATTTCGAAAACTAAATACCGCGAGTTGATGAACACCCTTCGAGAGATGGCTCATGCGGTGGAAGAGGTGTTCGAAGAAGAGGAAAAAATAATAGAAGCATCGAAAATAATTGCGGAGAAAGAGCACATGTTCTACATTGGTCGCGGTTTAAACTATCCTATCGCTCTTGAAGGCGCTTTAAAAATGAAGGAAATTTCTTACATCCACGCTGAAGGATATCCAGCAGGGGAATTGAAACATGGGCCAATCGCATTGATCAGCAATGGCATGCCCGTGATTGCATTAGTACCCGAGGATTCCACATACGAGAAAATGCTCTCAAACGTGAAGGAAGTGAGCGCCAGAAACGCTTATGTTATTGCTCTATCTCCCAATGAAGATGTGGAAAAGTACGTGGATTTCCTGATTCGCGTTCCAAAAACTGACCCGCTGTTCTCGCCGTTCGTTAATGCGGTGGCTCTTCAATTACTTTCATATCACACCGCAAAGTTGCTTGGTCGGGAAATCGATAAACCTAAAAATCTGGCAAAGAGCGTAACGGTGGAGTGATTGCTATGAAATTCTCTGGCTCATCGGGAACTCGAATGAAATGGTCCCGCGAACTTGCCGATTTCTCGTACAATTTGGGATTGGACATCGGCTCCAATTTCTCATCTGTCGTGCTCGCTTCGGATTTCAGAACAACCTCCGATGCCATAGTTTCAATTTTAGCGGGAAGCATGCTCGCAGGTGGCGCAGATGTGCATTTAGCGGGCAAAGTTCCAACTCCAACTTTGGCATACGCCACCAAGGATCATGATTTGGGTGTCATGGTCACCGCATCTCACAATCCTCCGGAGTACAACGGCATAAAATTGTGGAACCCTGATGGGAGCGCCTTCGTGGACGAAATCCCCCGAGGCCGGGT
This sequence comes from DHVE2 group archaeon, assembly GCA_015523125.1. Classification (GTDB taxonomy): domain Archaea; phylum Thermoplasmatota; class Thermoplasmata; order Thermoplasmatales; family Aciduliprofundaceae; genus JAADDK01. Next base: position 10,598 of record WAKX01000060.1, read on the forward strand.
GGAGAAATGGAATAAAACAGGAAAAATAAAAGAAATCGATGCTTTGCAAAAACACAGAACGGCTTTGCTCAGAGAATTTAAATCCTTGGAGCTGAAAGTGGTGGTGGATTGCTCCAACGGCGCAGGTTCTGTGATAACTCCTTTCATCCTGAAAGAATTGGGCGCAGATGTGGTAACATTGAATTGCCATCCCTCCGGGCTGTTCCCCGGGCACCCAAGCGAGCCCAGCGAGGAGAATCTGAGAGAGTTGAAGAGATTGGTCGTGAAGAAGCACGCGGATTTAGGGATCGCGCATGACGGCGATGCGGACCGCTTCATCGCAGTAACCCCCGCGGGAAGATATTTGAACGGGGATTACATACTCGCGATATTTGCGAAAATGCTGGGATTTAAGAGAATCGTGGCTCCCGTGGACTCTTCCATGCTCTTGGAGAATTTCGCAGAGGTGATAAGGTGCCCTGTGGGCGACGCAAACGTGTCGCATATAATGAAAGAGAAGAGTGTGGAATTCGGCGGCGAGCAGAGCGGCACACAGATTTTCTCCGCATGGAGATACACGCCGGATGCAATCTATGCAGCTTTGAAATTCGCCGAAATCGCCCAGGGGGAAGATTTGGATTCTCTAATAGCGGATTTTCCAGAATATCACACCATGAGAAAAAGTGTGAAATATGAAAATCGAAGGGAAACGGAAGAAAAAGTGAAAAAAATAATGAGCGAGTACGGAGAGGTAAATGATATCGACGGATACCGCGTGAGCCTCGACAATGGCTGGTTTTTAATACGCTTCTCCGGCACAGAACCGAAAGTTAGAATCACCGTGGAGCACGAAAATATGGAGAAAGAAAAGAGAATAATGGAAAAGCTTTTAAGAGAATTATCCAGATGATTGAGTTATTTAATGAGCACGAAATCCTTCGGGAAGGGAATAATATTTGTACGAAGCAATAGAAAAATTCAATTCTCTTTTCCAATTCATTAGCCACCAATATTTTTATATTTTCCCCGCTTTTCTGTTTTTATGCGTGCGTTCATTCTTGCCGCCGGCGAAGGAACGAGGATGTGGCCTCTCACAGACACGAGACCGAAGCCTTTGATTCCCATAGGAAACAAACCAATAATTGAGCACATTCTTGATTCTATCGTTGATGCGGGAATCAACGAAATAGGAATTCTCATAGGCTACGAGGGGCGTCAGATAGCCGAAAGATTCGGAGATTCATACCGCAATGCAAAAATAGAGTACGTATACCAAAAAGAAAGGAGAGGAACAGGGGACGCCGTGCTCCACGCTTCCAAGTTTGATGATGAGAGATTTTTAGTTGTGAACGGGGATCTGTACTTCTCAGGAGATGCAATAAAAGAGATCATAAAATACGATAATGCTGTGCTTGGAGTTCACCGCGAGAATGCGGAGCAGTACGGATTGTTGATAGGCGAGGAATACCTGAAAGAAATAAGAGAAAAAGTGCCCAATTCTAAAGGATTGGTAAATGCGGGCGTGTACGTGTTCACCCGGAAAATATTTGAGCATTTGAAAAACGTGAAATTATCGCCCAGAGGAGAGATAGAACTCACCGACGGAATCAACATGCTCGCGAAGGAAGAAAAAATAAAAATTGTTAAACACAACGGGATATGGATGGACATCGGAATGCCGTGGAACATCCTTGATGCGAACAGGGCTTTTCTGGAGAGAATGAAATGCGAAAATAAGGGCGAGATAGAAGAAAACGTCGTTATACGGGGAAAAGTTTGCATTGGAGAAGGAACGAGAATTCTAAGCGGTACTTACATAGAAGGCCCTGTGCTCATCGGGAAAAACTGCAAAATTGGGCCAAACGCTTACATAAGGCCGTACACAGTCATCGGGGACAATTGCCATGTTGGAAACTCCTGCGAAGTTAAGGCCTCTGTAATAATGAACAACTCGAAGGTTCCGCATTTCAATTACGTGGGCGACTCAATTATCGGCGAAAACTGCAATCTGGGCGCAGGGACGAAGATTGCCAATTTGCGCTTGGACGAGAATAACATCAAAGTTGCGGTGAAAGGAAAAATCGTTGACACGGGACGCAGGAAATTAGGTGTGATCATGGGCGACGATGTGCACACTGGAATAAACGTGAGCATAGACGTTGGAACTATGATTGGAGCACACACCGCCATCGCTCCCGGGGCTCGAGTGAAGGGCATTGTGGGCACGGGAAGCAGAGTCTTCTAAGGTCAAGTCTGCAAATACCTATCTTCCTCCTCGCTCGCGTATATCTTGAGCGGAATTTTAACCGTGTCCACTCTTAACAATCCTGTGGAGAATCCGTAGCCCTTTCCACTGTGCGCGTTGAGAATATAATCTTCCTCGTAGGTAAGGAGCTTGTAGAACTGCCTCGTCTCATCCGAAAGGTTATCGTGATAGAGGAGAAGGTGAATCTTCGCATTTTCCATGATGGCTCTCGTATGCTCGTTCACAAACGCGTCGTTGGCGCTCTGAGTCAGAAGAACCATGCTCGTTTTATAATGCCTCGTGTGCCTCGCCATCCACTCGAGGAGCTCCGCGCACTTATCGTATTTCCAGATGTGGTGCACCTCATCGATGTAGAACAGCTTATTTTTCTCTCTATTTTTATCGCTTCGAATTTGCGAATATACGAAGGCGGAAATCATGAACATGAAGAACGGGAGAAATCGGTCGGGAGTTCCTTTCAAATCGAAATTCACGTACTTCTCCTCGCCGATGTTTATGTTGCTCCTCCTGTTGAGAAAAGATAATGAGCCTTCTTCAAATATTCGCATTGCATTTCTCAACCTCGATAATCCCTGCGTCTTCTCCATCTCCGCAATTACGTTGCTCATTATCAGCTCTCCTTCTCTCTCCGTGAATAGCTTTGTGAGAACTACATCCATCAGGGCTGCTTCCTCATCGGTCATGTTGAAAAGAGTGGAAAGTGTGGCTATCACGCCGTCCACTCTCTCATGTATCGTCTCGCCCAACCTCTGGTCGAGGGGATTTAAAATGGCGCCTTCGCCTGTTGGATTCCAGAGGCGGATGCTCTTACCGCCCATCGCTTCAAATAGCGAACCGTTCTCTCCCAACGGGTCTATGGCATAAATCAACACCTCGGGGTCGTTCATCTTACTGCGAACCATGGTGAGCTTCTCGAAGTATGATTTTCCGCTTCCGGTCTTGCCGAATATGAGCATGTTGTAAGAGGAGAGTACGAATCGATCCACGAATACCGGTGTGTCGTTGTTAGCATTCAAACCGAATAGTATGGCATTCTTGCCCATAACCGAATATGTGGCGGATACGAAAGGAAATAAAGCCGTGGCCACATCGGTATGAATCACCCTCCCCTTGTGATACGGAATTCTCACATCCATAATTGGCGCCGTGTGCTTGAATATCTCCCAAACTCGATATATACCCTCAATAACGCTGAAATTCAAAGCTCTGAAGCGAGATAATAGACGCTCATAGAGGTCGTTGGCATCACTGTACGTGTTCCCCCTCGCAGAAACAACGAAAGTGGCCTTATAAAGATGGGATAACCTTGCAGAAATCAAATCTCGCAGCTGCTCCGCACTATCTTTTTCCAGTGCCAATTTCGAATACTTGTACGAAGTCGGATCCGTGGTGTGCAATTCAGTTAGCACGGTACTCAGTTCTCTCTGAATCAGCCGCAATGCGTAATCGTCCTCCATCCGCTCCAGATATATCCCGATGTCTGTGGAGAACTTGGAGGATATGAACTCTTTCAGGAACCCGTAATAGATATTTTTTGGATATTCGTATGGCAATATCACTTTCACGTATTTCCCGCTCTCCGTCTTTATGTAATTCTTTCCGATTTCATGTTTGAATTTGAGCAGGTTCCCAATGTTCCTCTTCTTCTCCTCTTTGATTTTATATCCCATAGCCAAATGCCTCCGCCAGCTCTCTTTTTTCTTTCAGTTCTCGCATGAAAAATCGATACGCCAATATGGGCGAGGTGAGCGAGGAGCCGTAGGCCCCAATTAAGTACGCCAAATTGTTAGGATTAAGGGAAAACGCAAGGAAAAATAAAGTTATCAGCAAAACTACAATTATCCATCTTCCAAATTTCACTTTGTTTTTTGAGGCTTCCATCCCGTAAATCAATAAAGTTATTAACGAGATGAACGAGAAAAAATAGAGAAGCGAGAGAAGCAGGATAGATGTCCAAGCTACAAAAAGAACAACTATTGTAGCAACAAATACCGCTCTAAACAGCTCGTAACCACTTATTCGGTAATCCACCAAGGATACGCTTTTCTTCTCTTTATCCTTCTTTTTGCGGAAGATCATGATACCGAGCTCCTTATCACATCGTAAATCTGGGATTTTCCTTTCAACACCTCTCCTCCGATTCCAAGCTGGTTTAGATGCTCCATCACTATCTTCGTTCTTATGTCCAGCATGTCCCTCGCCCTGCGGTACTGCACCCGCTCATCTCCGCTTTTTAATTCCCATGTGAACACGGGAACCACCACATAGTAGAATTGAAGATAGAGATTCTTGGTGAATTTGTGAATTAATTTTTTATAGCTTTCCGCCAGCTCGCTCTTCTCTGTGATGAGCTCATCGAAAATTTCCGGCTTAACTTTTCTCGTTTTAACCACGAATTGCAGGGGAAAATCGCAGGCATTGAGCATCATCTCATATGTTTTCAAAGCTGATATTTTACCTCCTGTGCTCATAAAATCGAAAGGAAGGCCATTGGGCACCAAAATTATGCGAAAATACGCACTTACATTGAACAGGGTCATCTCATCGTCGTAAATGTAAAGTGGTGGAAAATCCGGAGTTTTGTGCTTTGCCACCTTCTTCAAAATGAGATACGAATAAAAATCCATCTGGTCTATCTTCCAGAATGCAAACATCCACGCGATTACGAATCCTAAAATCACCACACCCAAAGCGGCCCACACATTCGGAATAACAAGAGCGACCGCTATAAATGCCACAAATATTATGATGAATATGAATAAATCGCGGACATTGAACACCCCGATGCTCATCTTCCTGCCGAAATTTTCCGGCACTTCAACGCGGAGCTCTTCAATCATTTCTCCAGCCCTCCTTTTTTCATGGCATATCCAGAGATGTTTACCGTCGTTTGACTAACCGAATAACTATATATTGTAATCTGTCCTTGCCGCGATTTTTTATCATCCCCAAACACTTTATCCAGAGCCTTATCCAAACCTTTATCAATAAACTTATCCAGCGCTTTATCCATAATACCCCCAAAAAGTTTTCCAGAAATTCCTTTCCCTACCGCTCCGGAAACCGAAGTTATCATGTTCCCAGCCGCACCACCACCAACCACACCGCCGGTTAACAAATTACCCGCTTTTTGAAAACCCGCCCCGCTCAGCATGGCTGGCTCTTTTGCAAGCAAATATATTGACCCCAGAATCGCAGTAAGGGAAGCAATGAAGAAAGCCACTGAGTTGCCAATAACGGTAGAGAGCATGAGCGGGATGATCATTACGATTGGGATGAATATCAATGAGATTGCAAGCCACCAGAGGCGCGAGCCGATGCTCTGGGTCCACGGGTGGATAAGAAGAATCGAACCAATGGGCAGGATAACTATCAACATTGCCAGAAAGACCATGCGGAATGCGACGAAGACTAATAGAGAGAGTGCTTCCGCCATTATTATGAATACCCATAGATAATGCCAGTACATATTCGCTACTTGATTCACCTGGGCAAAGGGGCTATTAGATGATACCAGTCTTATCTCCGGCGCAACCTTCATTATATAATCCACCTGCTTCCAGGAATTGAAAACACTAAGGTTGTAAAACATCAGGTACCCCGCCTTACTTATAATCATCAGGGCCTCCACAATGTAGAGGGAGGTGTATGCAAGAACCAATCCAAAGACCACTCTCGGGAGCATGGTTTTCAATTTTCCAAAATGCTGCTCGAATAAATCGGAGTAGATGTATGCAAGACCCACGAAGAGCAGAATCAGGAAAAACAGCGAATTTACTATGTATTTCATAACCACATTTTGCTGGAGATATATTGCGGCGGAAAGGACATTGTGCCCGGGATAAGAACCATATCCGCCATCAAAAGGTGGGTACAGATAATCAGGCTGCATGTTGGTAACAAAACCTTTCCAGCCCATATTTACTATGGTGGTATTTACATTATAAATAAGCCAGAGAGATATTACTGCCATCACCGCCATAATTATCGCTTCCACTCCTCCAAATCCTTCTTCTTTTCTGAAAGGCAGTTGCTTATCTTTTCTTACTTTCATCTTTCACCCTCCAAACACCCAGTTCATCAATCCAACTAAATTTGCCCAGCCAAATATTACCATCGCCGAGATTATCGTCCCTATGGACGCTTTGAATATCATGTCTTTCGCTTTCTCTCTATTTTGCTGATTCACGCTGTGCATCATTATTCCAATCCTCATCCACCCTATCGCCACGAACACGCTTATTATCGCCGAAAATCCGCCAAATATGAGCGGGACGTTCATGGTTGTTTCCTCACCCAAATACCTCGCGTTATATAGCACGGGATTATCTACATTCTGCATCGGTGTTGCGTTGATATACTCCACTAGCTCACTCTCGTTCTGCCCTTCATCGGGCACTCCCAGTCCCGCAGTTAGATTTCTCATCATTATGCCCGAGGGAATTTGACCGGTGAGAGACGATCCTGTTCCTAAATATCCCTGAAGATATAGAACCATACCCTGATGCTCCACGTACGTGGTGTTGTTCCCCTGTATTATGTTTATATCTCCCGTTGTGTTGCTTTCCACGGTAAAATTAGAAAACACCGCATGAAGTTTCAATAGATTATTAAACAGTTTGTAATCCTTCGTCTCAGTGTAAATTATCTTTTGATTCTCTTTGGAAAGATTGATTTGCTGTGATATGGTAATATTGTCTTTCACTATCGCGGAGTAGAACTTTCCATTCACATTAGAGGAGTATATGCTTACTCCAAACCCCGTAATCTTACCCCAGAAGGTTTGGTTTGTGTCGTTGTAATTTCCAACAGCCCGTGCCATAGCAAATCCCATATATGTTTCGTTATCCACAACCACATTCACATCAGCTTTTTTCGTGGTGACATTTCTTATATTATTCCCGAATATTCCCATCCCGTATTTTAACTGTACATTAGTTTTCGGATCTATGTACGTGCCATCAATGGTAACCGTGCCATTGAACACTATGTTTTTTACATCCTCAAAATCCATATTGTATTCATACCTCGCAAAATTATTCACTCCCCCGAACACCACCGTATTAACCTTCTTTATTAAAACTCCGCTCCCCGGGGCTTTTGTATGCACTGAAGGAGAGATATAATCATTTTCGAATGTTACCTGCTCCTCATTCTCTATGAACACCGGTGTTTGAACCGCCGTATCTACGTACATGTTCATAACATCCACAATATTTCCGTTAATTACAGAAA
>WAKX01000061.1 GCA_015523125.1 DHVE2 group archaeon
ACATTTTCAGATTTGATTGATAAATACCCTAATTTAGGTATAACAAGAAGTATGGACAAGGGATTCTCTCTTGCAGGATTTAGGTTGGGATACATGCTTGCAGGAGAGTACTTTAAAAATGCCTTATCCGATTTTATAACATTTTTGCCACGTGTGTCAGTATACGCTGGAATTGAGGCTCTAAACCACAGAGAGTATATGGAAGAAAATGTTAAAAGGATAATAGATGAACGAAAAAGAATCGAAGAAATATTGAAAAATTTTGGTTTTGAAGTGTTTGAAAGTGATACAAATTTCATCCTGATTAAAAGCAAAATTTCTGATTTAGGTGAAAAATTGAGGCAGAGAGGGATATTGATAAGGGATTTGTCTTTGGAATGGCTATCGGGATTTTACCGGATAACTGTGGGTAAAAAGGAAGAAAACGATATGCTTTTAAAAGTATTGGGGGAAATAGTTTCATAATTATAGGTGAGTTTTGTTCGGGATATTTCAAAAGGTTTTAATCTCCGCACACAATAATGTGCCTATCATGGAAATCATTGCGGAAATGTGGGGAAATCTCACAGAATTTGTGCTCGGAGAGCTGCGTGGTATACTCGAAGGAGAGAAAAAGGCATACAAATTTATCATGGTTGATGAGCCGATTATCGTACTAAACACTGAGAGCGCTTATCCTCTCAGAAGAGCTGGGCTTCTTCGCCGGGTCTCTTCCCTTCTTTATGGGGGCAAAGAAGTTCCTTCATTAAACATTAATTTGAATGATTATGCAATAAGGGTAAGAAAAAACGGGAACTGGAGCGAGAGGGAAATTATAAGAGAGCTTGGGAAAGGAATCAAGGGAAAAGCAAATCTTGAGAATCCAGAAAATATAGTGAGAGTGTACGCCTGTAAAAACATATATGTTGGAATTGAAATAAAAGAAGGTGTGGAGCAAGACTTCGAAGTTAGAAGATCAAAGAATCTCCCAATCTCCTACCCAATAACCATGCACCCCCGTCTTGCTAGGGCAATGATAAACATTGCTCGAGTTAAAAGAGGTGCAAAAATTCTTGACCCCTTTTGCGGCACGGGCACAATATTGTTGGAAGGCTCGCTAATTGGGATGGACATGCACGGGAGCGACTTGGATGAGAGAATGCTCAGAGCCTCGGAAATCAATTTGAAAAAATTTGGCGTGAAGGCAAATTTAACCCGAAGGGATGTGGGAGAAATAGAAGGTAATTACGATGCAATCGTCACAGACCCGCCGTACGGAAGGTCTTCATCATCCATGGGAGAAAAGCTAAACGAGCTGTACGAGAGGGCGTTTAAGAGATTCTCCGATGTGACGGATAAAGTGTCCGTTGTTCTTCCAGAGTGCAGGGCGGTGGAAATCGGAAAGAAACACTTCCATCTTCGAGAAATGTTTCCAGTGAGGGTTCACAAATCTTTGACCCGCTACTATTGCTTCTTCGAGAGGGATTGAAATGAAAATAGCTCGCTACGGGGATTTATTCATCGATGTTCCCCGAGATTCTTGGTACTCATTTTTCAATAGCCCATATGTGGGTCATCGAGCAGGAGCGGCTGTGGATGTTTATTTCTCCTCGCTTCCCCTCTTCCCAATGGAATCTGGGAAGGTTGTGGAGATTCGTAGAGTAAGGGCACCGAAAAATCTGCCGATGGAGGAGGATTACGTAATTGCGATTGAAATCTCAGATAATATATGCCTGAAGGTCCTGCATGTGAAACCGAATGTAAAAGAAGGGGACAAATTGGCCCTCGGAGATTCGTTGGGCGAGATGCTGATTTCCGGATTTTTCATGCCTTGGTCTTCCAAGCACGCGCACTTTGAACTCCGGCCGTGCAACGACAGGATACGCGCGAGGGGTGCTTTTCCTCTTACTCCGCTCATTCAAAGGTTGGTTCCAAGAGCCGCTGGAAGAGAATTCATCGTGAAAGAGAAGCACGAGAATTTTTACTGGCTCGTGCCCCGAAGAACATCGGGAAGAGATCTGACTCCAATTGGAAATCCTTCAGTGGAAGGAGGAATTCCCCATTATAAATACGGGGCAGTCTTTGGCAATGTGGAAAAAATCAATCTCTTTGGGAGAGAGTTTAAGGTGGAGAAGAAATACGGAGAAATTGGAATTTTCTCTGCGGATTTCCCCTTGCGCGTGGAAGGGCAGAAAATAAAAGGAATTGGAGTGTATTGCAATCAGGAAAAGATAAAACTGCTTGGCGGGGATTTTGAAGAGGGAGAGAAAATAAGAATGGAGTTCTAAAATTAAAAAATCAAAGAATTCGCATTTATACTTCGTTAAACACAAATTTCTCTTTGAAAGCGGCGCTTATTTTTTCTTTGAGTTTTTCTATTTCCTCTCTGTTGTTGAGGTTCTCCGGTCCGATGCCTATCTCCACCACTGGAACTCCGCCCACTGTGGAAAACCAGAGGCGTATCTTGAAATCCTTGCCTTTGAGGTCAAAGTACGTAATTCTCAGAGTGCCGGTTTTATGGACTTTTTCTTGTTCGAATAAGTATCCGTTTTCTTTCAAAAACGCCCATATGAAAGATACGAGTGTCTCCCAATTCAACCCCTTATCTCGATATGCGGAAAAATACCAGCCATCTTTTTGAGTGTCTATTCTCTTCAAAACGGCCCATATAACCACAATTGCAACTACAATTATAATTGTGGAAAATATTGCGCTTAAGGTTTCCGGCGACATACCCCAAATTGGAGAATCAATCGCAAAGAGAAACATTTGAAACTCGAACAACCACAGAATCAGTAAAATTGCCACAACGCCAGCACCCTTCTTTTTTCTCATTTTCTTCGCATCGTATTTCTCCCATCTGTTCTCCGGAAGCATCTTGAATTTTTCGTCGAGGTTCATAAAGGTGTATAAAAAAGCGAATATTTAATTTTTATTTCACGCAAAAAAGAGGTATTCTAAAAATAAAATAAAAGAGGAATCAGTGCCCCGCGCCGATTTCCTTGCCTATCTCTTCTAAGTCCAGCGCTGCTAACTTCGCTTTTGTGGGTATTCCCTCTTCGCTCCAGCCCCGGACCATGTAGTACTCGTCCAGCATGTGCTCCAGTTCCTCAGGCTTCACGTATGAGCCCGCGCTCTTGCCCTTGGGTATAGGCCTGTAGGTACTTCGAATCTCAGCCAAACATATCCGTAGTCATGCTGAAACACTAATAGGCCCTACGGATAGCAATCAAACACACCAGTACAACAATTAGTAACGGCGCAATGTAATGAATCTCTGGAACTGTCTGAGAACCCACACTATAGACATAGCCATCATCAGAGCCAACATATATATTTCCATCACTATCAATAGATGGTGATGAAATCACATGATTACCCGTTTGATATCTCCACTTCAGTGCACCATCAGAATTTATAGAGTATATGTATCCATCATTAGATCCGATGTATATGGTACCATCATTTCCGATTGCAGGCGAAGAAATCACAGAACCTTCAGTCCTGTATTTCCATTTAAAACTGCCGTCTGGACCAATTGCATATAGGTAACCATCATCAGAACCAACATAAACTGTGCCGTGATCATCTATGGCCGGAGAAGACTCTATAGCTCCATCTGTTTGGTAGCTCCATTTCAGAGAGCCATCATAAAAATCGACCGCATATAGACACCCGTCCTTAGATCCAACGTATATAGCTCCATAGATTCCAATGGACGGAGAGGAAACTACTTCGTCATTTGTTTGAAATTTCCATCTCAGGGTTCCATCAGTATTGATGGAATAAAGATAATAATCATCCGCACCCACATAAATATGTCCATCGCCATCAACTGCAGGTGATGACTCTATGTATGCACCAATATAGAATTTCCATTTTAGATTACCATCCGAATTTATTGCGTATAAATAACCATCGTTAGAGCCAACATAAATAGTTCCGTCATTTCCTATGGCCGGCGATGACTTTACAGACCCACCCGTATCAAATTTCCACTTTAATGTACCATCGATTGAATTTATTGCATATATATAATGGTCATATGAGCCAACATAAACGGTGCCATCGTTACCTACGGCGGGTGAAGAGATCAGAGAATCACCCGTGTAAAATCTCCACTTGATAGATCCATCAGAGTTTATTGCATATAAATAACCATCGGACGATCCCACGTAAATAGTTCCATAGGAATCGATAGCAGGAGATGATTCAACGGCGCCGCCTGTTTGATACCTCCACTTTAGAGTACCATCATTATTGCTGGTATCGTATGAACTCAAAGCAGTATGATTTAAGTCATGGCGGAACATTGGCCAGGGCGAATCAGTAGTGTATTTACCATCATTCCCAGATAAGCCATAAATACTCCTAGGTTTTCCTCCAAGTACAATTAAGAGTGACGTAGATATAAGTATAATCAAAATTCCAATAGCTGCTACCTTCCATGTTTTACCACCCATAGAAAGCCGAAATCAAAACAATATAAAAAATTAACTGCTTACGAAGACTACTAAAAGGAGTGAAAAGAAATTAGTGCCCCACTCCGATCTCCTCGGCCACATCTTCGAGATCCAGAGACACGAGCTTCGCCTTCGTGGGCACTCCGTCCTTGCTCCAGCCCCGGGCCATGTAGTACTCGTCCAGCATGTGCTCCAGTTCCTCAGGCTTCACGTACGAGCCTGCGCTCTTGCCCTTGGGGATGGGGTCGTGCATAACGCGGTATGGCAGGGTGTCGTCTTTCCTGGAGAAGCCTTCCCGCACGTTGAAAGCCCTCGCAAGGTTGTATATTCTCTCGCCAATGGTTATGAGCTCAGAATTGCTGAACTCTATGCCAGTCACAGCCCTGAGCAGCTCGGGTATGCCCTCCAGGAAGAACATGTGCCTGGAGAACTTGCAGATTCCCGTGGCGTCGTACACCTGCATCAAGTCCTCGTGGAGTTTCACCTCAAAGCCCTTCTGCTCTGCGCTCAGGCGATCGATTCCTTCGAACTTCCACCACTTACCCACAAGCTCAGTTCCGTAAACTCCGGCGGTCAGGTGGCATGCTCCCCGATAAGAAACTGCGATTGCAAGGGCCATGCCCTTTATGCCGCGCACATCGTACGCCGGG
>WAKX01000062.1 GCA_015523125.1 DHVE2 group archaeon
ATGCCCATCTCTCTCTCCAATTGCGCACCCTGATACGCGAATGTGGAATACACATATCGATCGCAGAGCACGATTTTTTCTTTGTTTCTCTCTATTTCTTTCACATGCTCCGCCCGGTCTGCGAAGAAGAGAAGGGCTTGCGTGAATCCGTTCTTTTCTTCCTCTATTGCTCTTCGAACGTCCTTGCCAACCCATGTTTTCGTGGGCTCTTGCGTGAGAAAAACTTCGAATCCTTCCTCTTCGAGTTCTTTTGCTAAACGCTTGGCCATGGTGCTTTTTCCCGTGCCGTCTATGCCCTCAAAGACTATGAACATCGATTGGGATAAAGAATTGGGAGAATAAAAAATTTCACACATCTATCTCTTCTATTTTCAGGTCCATGGGTTCCAATGGCTTATCTACATCTATTCCGTTGTGAATTGCCCATTTTCTAATACTCTGAACCAGAAGCTTAGACCCCATCTTTGCCAGAGGGGAGAAAATCAAAAAGGATGGATTGCCCTTGGTAACTCTCTTCAATCCGTGGTCCACTTCCCAAGCCAAATGTCTCCACGCGTGGTAAATGTGCAGCACCCTCCCCGGAGTTAATTGCTCTTCCACATTGAATCCCTCTTCGTTCTTCAGCGCGGCCATGGGAACAAAGGCAAGAGGTGTTACGGTGAAATGCGCTTGCTCACCTAATTTTTCCCTGAGTTTCTTCTCCATGGTGATTATCAACCTCGCGGTATCCACCTCGTCCTCATCCGTTTCTCCCGGTATGCCAACTATGGTGGTGTACGCCGGGAACCAGAAGAATTTGTTAAACGCGTATGTTCCATTGAGTAGAACCCACGGCCATTCATCCGCGCTGAAGGGTTTCATCTTGTTGTTTGCAATCTTTCTTATCAATTCCGGCGAGGCGGTTTCGAAGCCAACTTGAATGCCGACCCATTTGTTTATACTAGCGTGGTTCAGTTCTGCGACTCTTTTTAAAATTTTAGGGGCCGCGAGGCCTCCCGCTGCTGTTCCGTGGGTTGGATTCGCAAATTCCACTTTCTTGAGGACTTCTTCGAATAGAGATATGACCGCGTCTTCATTGGGATAAAAATTCTTCCTGTCTTCGACCATGTAATTGAAAATGTCCTCGCTGTGCAACCACGCCGTTCTCTGACCCGCGCGCACGTTAACTTCTATCTCAGCTAAAATTTTTTCAATGGGGTAAAATCTTGCCGTTCTAAGATTTGGAGCGCAGAAGGTGCATCCTCGACCGCATCCGCGCATCACTTCCACCATGCCTTTGAACGTTGGTGCCACTATATTTGGAATCTGCTCCAATTTAGGCCACGATTTTATGTGGATGAACTTTTCTGCGTTTCCCGCTTCTATATCCCTAAATACATCGCCTATTATATGCTCCGTCTCTCCGATCATCACGTGGTCCACTTTTAATTCATTTGTGATGTTTTCCCTCATCTCCAGCTGCCAGGAGCCAGGGCCTCCGACCTCTATTTTGAATTTGTACCCCTTTTTCTCGCGGTAATCTCTGATTCTTCTCATCAAAGAGATGAATTTGAATTTTGTGTAGGATGTTAATTTTCCGCCTTCGGTGAACATCATGGTCACGGGTCCGAGCCCGTAGGGGTCCATGGTATTAACACCCACAATTGTTGTTTTTTCATCTATGAATTTTTCCACGTGCTTTGGATGAGCCACAACAACTTCATCCCTTTTGAATCCCTGAAGCAAAAGCGCCGCTTCCACCTTCCTCAATCCGTAAGGGGCGAACGTGAGTTTTCCGTTGTCGTCAGGAACCTGAGTGTCCAATATTTTGTAAATTGGCTTAGGGACACGCTCCACAGGTGCGCATCCTAAGAAGTCCAAAAGGGGAATATGTCGATAAGTGCTCGTGAGGGTCTCGTCAGCTGTGAGTACTATTCTCATTTTTATCACCTCCAAATTCACTCAACACTTTCACCAGTATGGTGAGATGCTCATCTGCTCGCTCAACCTTATCTCGAAGCTCTGAGAGAAGAGAGCTGGAATTAATCTCCTTAGCATTTAATTTGTTTTTTAGCTCCTTAATCTCATGCATTCTAACATCTTCGATTAGATGTAGAAGCGCGGATAGAAGGTTGCTCTCCGTTTTGTAAAGATACGCGTGCCCTTTCTTATCCCTAACTACCAAATGCATTCTCATAAGCCGGTGCATGGCTGAGGTCACACCGGAGATGCTGTGTTCTATCCTTTCGGAAAGCTCGCTTACACTGATTTCTCTATCCACTATGAAAAGCTCCGCTAAAATGCATGCGTCCACATCCCGCAGTCCGAATCTCTGGAATACCTTTGCCAGCGATTTTCTTATTTCGTTCTCAATTTTCTTAACTTTCACAATTTCGTGAAAGTTTAAAATTATTTAAATTTTACTTCGCTCGGGTGTTTTCCTTCTCTTTGTTGTGAAAACTTCGAAAAACCTGCAATCTCATATGCGTTTAACAAAATAAATCGGTTATCATGTACTTTACCAAAAGAAAAATATATGATTTCTGCATTACTTCAATTGTAAAACAAATGTTAAACAGTGAGGCACATGTTCATTGGGGTGCGAGTTCCTGAGGAACTAAAGTTGAAAGTCGAAGAAATATGCGAGCGGGAAGATAAGACCATATCTGATTTGATGAGGGAGCTCCTTCAGGAGTATGTGGAATTGAAGGAAGAAGAGTGGAGAAAGGTGAAGGTTTGCGTTAAAATTCCCGACAAAGTGTACAAACAGGCGGAGATGTTCATAGACTACGGCTATTATTCGGATATTCAGGATGTTATCAACACGGCCCTTAGAACATGGCTCAGAATAGAGAAAAGAGAATACGATAAAGACTGGGAGAAAAGGATGATTGAGGCGTTAAACCCTCACGATAGGTGAAGGGATGGGATGCCCGTTTGGGTCGGGTTTCCCCCGGCCCATCAATTTGGAGGTGAAAAATATGAAGATGGTATGCACCGTATGCGGAAAGGAAGCGGATTACAACGAAAAATTGAATGTGTATTATTGTAGAGAGCATGGGTTTACCACGTGGCTCATGGAAGAAAAATTGGAGCACGAGCATATACACGAGGTGAGAGTTGGTGAAGCTGTACTGGGATGAATACACCTACGATGAAATAGAAGAGAGAATAAAAGAAAATCCCTTGGTCATTCTTCCCATCGGGAGCGTGGAGGCGCATGGACATCATCTTCCTCTTAACACTGACATGCTCCAGCCCATGTGGCTCGCCGAGAGGATAGCTGAGAACCTCAATGCTCTTATTCTCCCACCTATTCACTACGGTTGGACCGAATCCTTGGCTCCGTTCCCGGGGACCATTTCCATAGGGTTCGATACCCTTTACCTTCTTGTTCGAGATATCATTTCGGAAGTTCTGAGGCATGGAGTTCGAAAAATAGTAGTTCTCTCCGGGCACGCCAGTGGGAACCACATGGCGGCGCTTCGCTTGGCATGCGAAGAGGTGAATCGAGAATACGAAGACGCAAAAATAATGCTATTATCAGATTATTACATCGCCTATCAGTATCGCGGTAAGTTGGTTCCTGAGGACGATTCTCATGCTGGTGTCATTGAGACTTCTAGGGTCATGGCGATACGCGGTGATTTGGTGAAATCGAATTACAAATTCGAGAAGAACCCTGCAGGGAAGTACATGGTTGTGGTTGATTACTCAAAGGTTGTGCCATATGCCACTTTCAGCAACCCAAAGGGTTCGAGCAAAGAGCTCGGTGAGAAGTTAAACAAAATGATTCTTGAAGAACTTACAAAAATAATAAAAGAAAATTTTGGAGTTTAGTGTTTTCTTCTCAAAATCGCCATTCCAACTAAAACCACAGCGATCACTGGCAACACGAAGTTGAACTCTGGCACAAACTCGTCGGAAGTCCATATGGATGAACTCAATGAATATGTTTTGGTGGTTGAATTGTACTCCGTCCACGAGAAGAAGTACACTCCGTTGTCGTAATCGTAGGCGATTACGGGATTTCCACCGTTTGTTCCGTTGTATATTACCTGAGAAGTTCCTGCGTTGCCGTTGATATCGAATGATGTTGCGAGGATGCTCTCCGAGGAGTTGGACCATGCCACAACGAATCCATTACCATCGTACACGGTGGGCATTGGTGATCTACCATATTTGTAAGTAGTTCCTATGAGGAATGGTCCGCTCACAAGATTTCCGTTGCTGGCGGAATATGTTACGCCGTTTATATTGTAGGGGCTGAGGTAGGTTATGTATGTTACGAAGAATGTGCCATTGCCTCCGCACACGGTGGGAGTGCTGTAGCTGCTCTGATCAGCATAGGCGTTCGCTATTAAAATATCACCAGTAACGGCGGACATGCTATCTCCGTTGAATATTTTTCCAGTTACATTGTAGAACTTTGTTCCAGTTGCATTTTGGGTGACATTTACCCAGGTAACCATAAAGTTGTTAGTTGCGGGGTCGTATGCAACCCACGGTGCCTGCTGGTACACCGAATCGAAGTTGGTGATTCTGAATACACTTCCATGGTATGTGTCGTTCATAAATCTTCCTTCTAACTGATAGCTCGAGTCGCTCCACACGAAGAACGCCTTATCTGCGCCTGCTGCCAAAGCTATTCCTTTGTAGCTTACTCCGGTGGTGTCGTTTATGGTTGTTTCGGGTATCGTTATTGCAAGTGTGCTGTTGAATCCTATGGCCTCCAGGTATTTGCTGCTGTTCACCCATGCGACGATGAAGGCATCACCCACGTACACAATGACTGGTTTTATAGAAGGCTTCCCATTATACGTGTACACATCTTGGGAAATGGTCTTAGTTGTTATCATGGCTCCGGTGGTGGAATTTATCGCCGTTGCGTTCATGTATTTTCCGTCCGGGCTGTACCATATCTCAACGAAAGTTCCGTTTCCATAGGCAGTTGCCATATACTTGGATCCAACGCCTATATTGGCATTTGTTGCCTGCAGGTTCATCGCCGAGCTCATGGAACTCAAAACGACCAGCGATAAAACCAGCACGGCCAATCCCGCTATTATTTTTCCAGTTTTCATATTCATTACCTCCTATCATTCGCATGAAAAAAGAATATAAAAATGTTTTGAGTCTTAATCTCTTCTTCTCTTCACGAACAAGGCGGCCGCCACAGATAGAATTGGAATAAGAATAATATCCATCTCTGGAATGGTCTGCGAGTTCTGTGCTCTTGGGGTTGGCGAGGATTCATCGTAGAAATCTGTCGAGGGATTATCGGAGTCCTCTGCATCGTAATATCTTGATAGGGAATGCCCTGCGGCGACATCGGGGGCTGCGTTTGTGCTTCCCATATCTCCACCACTTCCATACCACATCGCATCCACTTCTGTTTGAGAGGAATCGAATAAGTGCACATCGTCACCGCTATTACCCAAATTTAATGAACCTTTCTTGGTCATGTCGGGTATGCTGTTACTGGAATTCGTGTCAAAATCGGGTGTTATACCTGGAAACAGGGAGTTGAATTGACCATTGTAAGTGGCGTCGTTTACGACGAGTATATAACCTCTTGTAGGTATCGTTGTTCCTTGCGGAAATGTCCACACTCCTTCATTCTTACCATTTGGAACGGGATCGTCGGAAAGCATCCATCCTGAAATGTCCACATCACTGCTCGTTGGATTGTAAATTTCTATCCATTCGCATTGAGGCTCCGCATATCCACTTGGTGAGTCGTAATATACTTCGTTTATAACCACATGAGTGGCTGCTGCTCGCACACTTTGCCCATTTGCATTTGGGTTGCTTATGCCAATCACCAAAATTAGCGAGACTATGAGAACAAGAGTTATCAGAAAAGAAATAACCCACGCTCTCTTACTTTTTTTCTCTTTTTTTCGCCGTGCATATCTTATCTCTTGTTCACCTACAAAACTTCCGTCTGCAATTAATTTTTTCATGTTTTCCCCGATTTTCATAATTGGAAAAAGGTATAAAATACTTATGCAGTGTTGTTAAGCACTACATAGGTTCTTCCAGATGAAAAAATCACCGAGTTCTCCTGCAACATTCTATGTACATTCACCTTTATGGGCGGCATGGGGCGCATCTGGGCTCCCTGCTCCCACGATTCGGAGACTAACCAGTACTTCGTGGACGGTTTTATTCCGTTGGCTAGCTCGAAGGGGAGCGAGTACGTTGAGTTTATGTCGAATGAATTTCTAGCGATGTGACCCAATCTTTCGTCTGAGCCGATAATCACGTTCCCCAAATTTTCGTGAATCCACTGAGACGCGTGGTACTCATCTCCGTAAACATACGAGCTAACACCGAAGGCCTGCATGGAGAAATAAGTGAGAGGTGTGGTGGTTGCAATTATCGCAAAAACCAATCCGAATGTTATGATTTTTCTCTTCATTGAATAGCCCGCGGTGCTCACACCGGTGAACCATGAGAAATCGGTGAAGTCGAAGGTTCTGCTTATGGATACGTATGATTCCAGCCCGAATCCCCGCAAGAAGAAAAAGAGAATCATGTGCATGGGTGCGGCGAGGGTTGCGGTGTATAACTTCTTCTCCCTGTGCTCGGTGAGTAAAAGAATTGCGTATCCCATGGTCACTATTGGCAAAAGAAGAATATAGCCCACTGTGAAAATAAGGGTGTACTGATTGAATTCCGGCGTATGTGGGAAAATGGGGAAGAAGAAGTAGAGGACGTAGATGAGGATGGGTATGAGGGATACGATGACATAGTAAATGGGCTTTATACCACGATATCTGCTGTTGAATAATTTCATGGTGAGGAGATAAACGATTACGAAGAGAGAGATGAAAAGCCACATTGAGCCAGAGGGGGCGAGCTCGTTTAGCCGGTCGAAGTGCCTCATGGAATAATACCCGCCCAAATAGAACCAGAGGAAAATCATGGCGATGAGCCATTCTATGCTCTCTTTTGTGTAAATTTCGTGCTCTTTGTATTTCAGGTAGAGGTCGTATATGACCTCGTAGCTTATCACGAGATAGGTGAGTAGCGCTACGTAATGATGAACGAGGGGCATGAGAATCAAAAGAAAGAGTGAAACTAAATTCCTTTTTTTGTAGGTGTAGAGCACGAAGGGCATAAGCGCCAGGCCAAGAGCCTGTTTCCATATGAGCGTGGTGTGGAGAACGTAAGTTCCGCTGAGTGCGAACATTATAGCGGTGAATGCGGCTATTTCATCTCTGCCCGTGACTCTTTTCGCGAGGAGGAACCAGCCGAATACACCGAGAGAGATAATGAAAGGAAATATGAAAGGGAGAAAGCTCATAACATCCACGCCGGTCATCTGGGAAATCGCGCCCAAAATCGCGTTGAGGAATGGGGTTACGGGAGTATGATGGTTATTGTAAGTCACGTGTGGAGGATAATTTAAATTTCCGTGGTCCGCGATGAACTGCCCCGCCCTCGCTTCAAGAAGGGCGTCGTAATTGTAGGGTATTGGGCTTACAAACGCGGGATAAATGCGAACTACCACGGACATGATGTAGAGAGCAATGAGGAAAGGAAGCTTCCATTTCATCTGAGGGGTAATTTCGCAGAGAATATAAATAATTATACTTTTTTCCCGAAAATTGCCCACATGTATCTCATAGGAGAAAAACCCTTAAATATTAGCTGCCTATACCACGCTGATTAAAATGAAGATGCCAAGAAAGGTTAAAATGTATTGTCCATACTGCAAACGTCACACTGTTCACGTGGTTGAAAAGGTGAAGAAGAAGAAGGCCAGTGAGCTCAAGGCGGGACAGAGGAGATTCAGGAGGGTCACTGCTGGATATGGCGGATTTCCTAGGCCCAGATTCGAAGGTCGCGAGAAGCCCACAAAGCGTCTCAATTTAAGGTTCAGGTGCACCGAGTGCAACAGAGCGCACAACTCGCCCATGATTCGCGCAAAGAAATTCGAGCTTGTGGAGGTGAAATAATGAAGGGTGGAAACACCAAGAATATGGACAAAGCGTTCGTGAAGGTCAAGTGTCCCGATTGTGGCAACGAGCAAATCATATTTTTACGAGCAAGCACCGTGGTCAAGTGTCAGGTTTGCGGTGCTACCATAGCCACGCCCACCGGTGGGAAGGCTGACATAAGGGGAGAGATCATAGAGGTGTATTCGTGAAAAAGGGATTCCCTGAGACAGGTGAATTAGTAATTGCGACGGTAAAGTCCATAAAGCCGTACGGGGCTTTTGTCACTCTGGATGAGTATGATGGAAAAGAGGGATTTATCCATATTGGAGAGATAGCAACCGGTTGGATCAAATATATCCGAGATCATATTCGAGAGGGGCAGAAGGTTGTCTGCAAAGTCATGCGCGTTGATCCATCGCGAGGACATATTGATTTATCTCTCAAGCGTGTGAACGAGCATCAGCGCAGAGAGAAAATTCAGGAGTGGAAAAACGAGAAGAAGGCGGAAAAATTATTTGAGATAGTTGCCCAGCGTCTCGGAAAGGATGTAAAAGAATGTTATGAAGAGTTCGGGTACCACCTCATTGAGCATTACGGTACTCTTTATGCCGCGTTCGAGGAAGCGGCCATGAACGAAGATATCGGTGAGGAAGAGGATTTTCAAGGAGATTGGGTGGAAGCCTTTATTCAAGTGGCCAAGGAAAATATTACTCCGCCCTACGTTAAAATTTCTGGGTTCGTAGAACTTACTACTTCAAAGCCCGATGGCATTGAACACATAAAGAAGGTTCTGAGTGAGGCGGAGAGCGAGAATGTGAAGATCACATACGACGGGGCACCGAGATACAGGATATACGTTAAGGCGGATGATTACAAAACTGCTGAGGATATTTTGAGTCAGACTGCAAATAAGATAATTGAAGAGTTTCAGAAGCTAGGCGGAGAGGCTGAGTTTCACAGAAGGTTGTGAGTATGCATACTCTCATAAGAAAATGCCCAAAATGCGGGAAATACACCCTGCATGAAGTTTGTCCCGTTTGTAATATACCTACTGTGGAAGCCATGCCGCCGCGGTTCTCTCCCGAGGATAGATACGGGGAATACCGCAGGAAATTGAAAAGAGAGGTGATGAAGAATGGAGCCAATAATAGTTAAATATGTGGAAAAGCCGGAGCTTAAAGATCCAGTTTTGATAGAAGGCCTGCCCGGTGTGGGTAATGTAGGAAAGATTGCTGCTGAGTACCTTAAAGATAATTTGAATACGAAATTGATGGTGGAGATATTCTCCAAATACCTGCCGCCGCAGGTTCTAATGAAGGGTGACGGCACCCTTTACCTCGTTAGAAATCAATTGTGGTACTACAAAAATGAGAAGGGTGAGCATGATTTGATAATTTTAGTGGGTGATTATCAGGGCATGAGCTCGGAGGGGCAGTACGAACTCTCGTACAAAGTTCTCGAGATAGCGAAGGAATTTGGAGTGAAAAAGATATTCACTCTCGGGGGATACGGCACGGGCAAGCTTCAGGATACTCCCAGAATATTCGGAGCAGCCACCAATATGAATTTGGTTGAGGAGATGAAAAAATACGGGGTGTATTTCTCCGAGAGCGAGCCATCCGGAGGAATAGTGGGCGCTGCCGGACTCCTTTTGGGATTGGGAATGGAAGTTTTCGATATGGAGGGCGTGTGTCTCATGGGTGAGACCTCTGGATACTTCTCTGATCCGCGCAGTTCGTACGGAGTTTTGAAAGTGGTGAAGGAATACTTCAATTTGGATATAGACATGTCCGAGCTGAAGTTCAGGTCCGAGGAAATCAGCGAGATTACGTCGCAGATAAAGGAAGAGGAGCAAAAAGAAGAAAAGAAGGAGGATCTGGGGTACATCGGGTAATTACACAAATCTGGGCATCAAGTATTAAATACTCTTTTCCTATCGCCTTTTTTATGAAGCCTATAACTGAGGTTGCGGAGAAGGTGGAAATAGAGAAAGTCATTCCTTACGGATATGATAAGGCAAAGATTCCTCTTGATGAAATATGGAAAAAAGATCGCCGGGGGAAGGTAATTCTGGTAACTGCTATAAATCCAACCCCATATGGAGAGGGAAAGACCACAACGGCCATCGGTACGAGCATGGCCTTCTGGCACCTTGGAAAGAAGAGCATAGTTACTCTTCGCGAGCCTTCTTTGGGCCCGGTGTTCGGAATAAAGGGCGGAGGCACAGGCGGCGGAAAGAGCACCGTTGAGCCAAGCGAGGAGATCAATTTGCATTTCACCGGAGATTTTCACGCGATTCAGATTGCCCATAATCTTCTTTCAACCGTTGTAAACAACGCCATGTTCCACAAAACCATGCCAGATTTGGACCGCGAGGGAATTCTCTGGGGCCGTGTTTTGGATATGAATGCCAGGGAACTCAGAAAGGTCGTGCTTGGAATAGGTGAGAACGGGGGGGCAATTCAGGAGGATTACTTCGAAATCACATCTGCGAGTGAAATCTCCGCAATTGTGGCAATCGCGAAGAGCTACAAGGAGCTCAAAGAGAGGCTTTCAAACATACTGGTGGGATTCAAAACCGATAAAACACCGGTCTTTGCGAAGGATTTCAATGTCGTAGGCGCGATGTCTGCGGTGCTTCGCGATGCTCTTCTTCCTAATTTAGTTCAGACTTCCGAGGGCACTCCAGCTGTGATTCATGCCGGGCCCTTCGCCAACATTGCGCACGGACACAACTCACTATTGGCGGATGAGATAGGAATGCGCTACTCCGATTATTTAGTCACGGAAGCTGGTTTCGGCTCGGATCTGGGCGCGGAGAAATTCGTGAACATAGTTTCCCGTGCTGGAGATTTCGATATAAGCGGTGCAGTTCTTGTTGCGACTGTGAAAGCGCTGAAATATCATGGCGGAGTGAAGAAGAAGTATCTCAACGAGGAAAATGTGGAGGCCATGGAGAAGGGAGCCGAGAATCTTAGGAGACACATAGAAATCGTGCGCAAGCTGGGATTTGAACCAGTTGTCGCAATCAATCACTTCCCGCAGGACAGCGAGAAGGAGATAAGCAAATTGCAAGAATTAGTTGATGATATGGATGTGAAATTTGCGCTCAGCGAAGTATACGCTCAGGGTGGAGCTGGTGGAGTAGAAATTGCTAAGTACTTGGAGAACATCGAGCCGAGAAAGCCAAACTTCACTTACAAGCTCGAGGATGATGTGCGCGAGAAGATAGAGAAAATCGCAACTGAAATATACGGGGCTTCAGGAGTGAATTGGGAGAGTAAGGCGAAGAAGGACTTGAAACTCGTGGACCAACTGGGATTCAATGACTTCTATATCTGCATGGCAAAGACTCAATACTCACTGAGCGATAATCCAAAGCTTTTGGGTGCTCCGGAAGATTTCACAGTCACCGTCAGAGCTCTGAAGATATCCTCCGGAGTGGGCTTCATTGTTCCACTTTTGGGTGACATATCCACCATGCCTGGGTTGCCGAGTAAACCCGCCGCGGAGAGCATAGATCTTACTGAGGATGGAAGGATCGTTGGCATTCGGTAATTCTCTTTTTTCACAATTCTTAAATAATCTCTCTTTTTTCTCCGCCTATGGAATTCACGAAAGATAATTTCAGCGAGTGG
This sequence comes from DHVE2 group archaeon, assembly GCA_015523125.1. GTDB lineage: Archaea > Thermoplasmatota > Thermoplasmata > Thermoplasmatales > Aciduliprofundaceae > JAADDK01. The sequence goes on from WAKX01000062.1 coordinate 11,567, forward strand.
TACAACGAAGTGGTGGAATCCGCGGGACTCGTGGACAAAAGGTACCCGGTTAAGGGGATGCACATCTGGCGCCCCTACGGCTGGAAAATAATGCAGAACATTGACAACTATTTCCGGGAAATATTCGGAGAATATAAGCACGAGGAGGTGAATTTTCCTCTTTTAGTGCCGGAAACGGAATTCAAGAAGGAGGCGGAGCACATAAGGGGCTTCGAAGACGAGGTCTTCTGGGTAACTCATGGTGGATTGGATGAATTGGATGTGAAGCTTCTCCTAAGGCCCACCAGCGAGACGGCAATGTATCCCATGTTTTCTCTATGGATTCGGTCACATGCGGATCTTCCGCTCAAGATTTTCCAGATTGTGAACATATTTCGGTACGAGACGAAGCAAACTAGAACATTTATACGGATGCGCGAGGTACATTTCTTCGAAGCGCATACCGCTCATAAAACTTTCGAGGAAGCGGAGGAGCAGATAAAGGAAGATATCGAGATATGGAAGAAAATCGCGAGGAAATTGGCGATTCCGTACAGGATAGTGAAGAAAGCAGACTGGGACAAGTTCCCCGGAGCGATTTATTCATTGGGCGTGGAGACCGTTATGCCTTCTGGCCGAACTTTGCAGATTGCCACTTTCCATCAGTACGGGCAGAATTTCTCAAAGCCATACGATATAAAATATCTGAAGGAAGATGGAGAGCACGAGTACGTGCATCAGACCACGTTCGGAATGAGTGAAAGGCTTTTGGGAGCTATAGTAGGCATCCACGGCGATGATCGCGGCTTAATCATTCCTCCGGAAATTGCGCCCATACAGGTGGTTATAGTTCCCATAGTCACCAAGAAGAAAAAAGAGGTGCTGAAAGAATCCAAGAAGATACGAGATGAATTAAGAGAATCGGAAATCAAGGTGCATTTGGATGACAGGGACAACTACACTCCAGGCTACAAGTTCTACGACTGGGAGCTTCGCGGTGTGCCCCTTCGCTTAGAGCTTGGCCCTAAGGACATGGAGAAGGGTCAAGTGGTTTTAGTGAGAAGGGACACGAGGGAGAAAATATTCGTTTCTCGGGAAGAGTACGTGGAAAAAATAAAATCGCTATTGAGCGAGATTCAAGAAAATATGATTGTAAAGGCTGAGGAAGAGATGAAAAAGAGAATAAGGGAAGTGGATAGCATTGAAGAAATAAAGGAAAACGATGGAGTATCAGCGGTGCACTGGTGCGGCTCCGATGAATGCGGCCATAAAATAGAGGAACTGACGGAGAAGAAGATAATCGGCTCACCCATAAACTCCGGAGAAAAGGGAAAATGCGTGATTTGCGGAAAAGAAACAGAGAAAATTGCGTACGTGGCAAAGCCCTATTAGTCCTCTTCTTTTTTAACAAGAGCTAAAAGAGCGCCTAAAACTCCGAATGCAATCATGACAGCCGAGATTGAATACAATCCAATGTCTGTCCAAGCATCGTACAGAAATGCCCATGAGAAATATATTATCAGCCCCACGATTATTAATATCCAGCTGAATATCCACAGTCCGCGATTCATACTGGTGAATCCCCATTCTCTATATAAAAATTCCCAGGCCAATTAACTTATTTTTGAGTTAATTGCGATAGGTATTTAATGAACATCAAGATGCAAGGGCCGTGATCAGAAAGGCAATAGAAGCACTTAAAAAAGGAGAGCCCGTGCTGGTGTTTGACGCTGAAGGTCGGGAAGAAGAGACTGACATAGTATTCGCTTCCCAGTTCATAACCCACGAAAAAATTAGATTTATGAGAAAAGAAGGTGGAGGATTGATATGCACCACCCTTCCAAAGTATAAGGCGGAAATTCTCCATCTCCCGTACCTTCACGAGATATTCCAGAGAAGCGATTTTGAGATTTTCAGGTACATAGGGGGCAAGGTGAAGTACGACTCCCTGCCCGCATTCTCTATCACGATTAATCACGCGGATAACTACACGGGAATCTCGGATATGGAGAGAGCCAAGACGATAAAAGAGTTTGCGGAGTTCATATCCGATGTTGAAAAGATGAAAAATCCGATGGAAGAATTCGGAAAGGAGTTCATCACGCCCGGGCATGTGCATCTCTTAATCTCCTCTTCTCTCGAGCGCAGAAAGGGGCACACCGAATTATCCACCGCGCTGGTGGAGCTCGCCGGTTTGATTCCATCTGCCACCATAGTTGAGATGCTGGGCGACGACGGGAAATCTCTGAGCAAGGAAAACGCAAAGAGATACGCGGAATCTCACGGCATGGTGTTTTTGGAAGGCAAGGAGATAATCGAGGAGTGGAAAAAATGGTCCGAGTGATGGCTTCTGGAGTGTTTGACATTCTGCATCCCGGACATGTTTTCTTTCTCCAGGAGGCAAAGAAGTTAGGCGATGAGCTCATCGTGGTGGTGGCTCGAGATTCCACGGCTGAGAAGCTCAAGCACAGGCCCATAATGCGCGAGGAAGATCGAAGATTCATGGTTGGATCTCTGAAGCCAGTGGACCGAGCTGTGCTCGGATACGAAGATGATATGTTCCGCATAGTGAAAGAAATAAATCCGGATATAATCGTTCTGGGCTACGACCAGAAATTCAAGGAAAGTGAAATCGAGGAAGAGTGCAGGAAAAGGGGTATCAAAGTGAAAGTAATCCGATTGAAAAGATTCGGAGACGGCGACATTCACGGCACGAGGAAGATAATATACAAAATTGTGGAAAGGATGGATGATTTGTATGAAAAGGATAGGCATAGTTGATACCACCTTCGCCAGGGTTGACATGGGCTCCTTCGCCGAGGATGAGCTAAGGAGAATGGGCACAGGATTTAAGATAATACGAAGAACGGTACCAGGAGTTAAAGATTTGCCTGTGGCTGCGAAAAAGTTAATTGAGGAGGAAAATTGCGACATAGTAATCGCTCTGGGAATGCCGGGAGGTAAGCCGATAGACAAGCAGTGCGCCCACGAGGCTTCGCAGGGATTGATTCAAGCGCAGCTCATGACGAATACTCACATTATCGAAGTTTTCGTTCATGAGGACGAGGCTAAGGACGAAAAAGAATTAGCGTGGCTCGCTGAGAGAAGGGCGAGGGAGCATGCGCAGAACGCTTACTATCTTCTGTTCAATCCGGATAAATTGAGAAAGATGGCGGGGACGGGGCAGAGGCAGGGATTCGAGGACGTCGGCCCCGTGAACGCAGGAGGATATAGGCATTAGGAGGTGAAAAAATGAGCGATATAAAATTGGGAATAGTTGTGAGTGAGTTTAACTACGACATAACAATGATGATGTTGGAAAGAGCGAAGGAACATGCGGAATTCTTGGGTGCGGAAGTGAAGTACGTGCTCAAAGCGCCGGGCACGTTTGACATTCCGCTCATGGTGAAGAAATTACTGGAGAAGGATGTGGATGCCGTGGTTACCCTTGGAGCAGTGATAGAGGGAGAGACTGAGCATGACGAAATCGTGATGCAGAACGCTGCTAGGAAAATAGAGGACCTGAGTGTGGAGTATGGAAAACCGGTCACGCTGGGAATATCGGGACCTGGCGAGTCAAGATTGCAAGCAGAGGCGAGAATAGAGAAGGCGCGGGACGCTGTTGAGGCGGCAGTGAAATTGGTGAAGCGCCTAAGGGAGATTAAGTAAAAATTTGCGATAGAGTTAAATATCAGAGAAGCATAATAAATATCATATGACACGCTTAATTAAAAGTGAGTACCGCATGGTGCGCATATTTTTAGAAGAGGAGTACATAGAGGAGATTTTAGAGTACGAAATGGAAGCGCTAGAATACATAAAAAGAGAAAAAAAGATTATTTTCTGAGTTTTTTCACCACAAATATAATTAGTAGTGGGATAATAATAAGGTACCAGTTTATCTCCGGTATGGTGTATGGTGCGTTTTTAAGAGGGTATAAATCTTTAGCTCCCGAGCTTCCGTCGAGGGGGTAAGGATAGTCAACGATTCCGTCGGAGTTGTTATCGTTCGTGTCGTTGTTTTCAGCCCAGTCGAGCCAGTAGTTTCCGCGATGATTTGAAGAGTACCATACATTGTTGGTCCCGTTGTCCAGGGCCTGAACATGAGCCGCGTCGTATGTTGAACTGCTCCCGTGGTTATAGAAGAACTCGTTCTCGTATATGTGGTTATTTGACGATTGCGCATCCATGTATATTCCGTATTGCGAATTCCTGATTATTATGTTCCCCAAGATATTGTTGTATGATGAAGCGTGCATGTATATCCCGTATCTGCTTCCCTGGATGGTATTGTTCAAGATGTTGTTTTGGGTGGAATTGTCAATGAGCAGTCCGTAGCTTTCCTGATTGTTTCCATCCAAGGTATTGTTGTATATGGTGTTCGTGGTTGAATCTCTCAGCTCTATTGAACTGGGATTTCCGTATAATGAGTTTCCGCTCACGTAGGTGTTGTTGGAGTTAGAGATAGTTATTCCTGTGTAGCTGTTGTTGTATATCTTGTTGTTTTCCACCGTCGCAATTGTACTTTGAAGAAGCACTCCCCACGTGTTATCTTTGATGGTGTTTCCTTCGATTTTGATGTTTGATGAATGTTCGATGTATATCCCCATGTTTGCATTTTTCTCTATATCGTTGTTTATGATGGTTCCATTTTGCACGTTTACTAACATTATGCCCGCTCCGATTCCATACGCGTTCACTGCTTCTGCGTTCTGGTATGTGCCGTTACTTATTATGAAATAAACTGTGGTATTTCCTATATAGATTGCAGAGCCGTTGCCTGAGGCGTCTATCCCTAAATCGTCTATGATGTACGGATCGCTTTCGGTGCCGTTTCCCGTGATATATGGGTCGTTGGCCGCCAAATTCGCGAAATCAGTGTTATTGTTTATTCTGATCGGATAATGGTCGATGTAGTATCCTCCACTCTTAGCCACATCGGTCGAAAAATGCCCCGAACTTTTTGAGGTGGGCATGGCTATCACGAGCAGTGTTATTGCTATTATGACCAAAATCCCCAAACTCAAACTTCGAAATCTCATACTCAAAGATATGCCATATTAAAACATAAACTTTTCCACAAATAATGGTTAAATATGGGGTGCCAATTCTCCAACCATGGCTATCATACTTCTGGTTGGAATGCCCGGCGCCGGCAAGGAGGAGTTTGTGAACGTTGCAAAGAAGAAAGGATACAAGGTAATAAGGATGGGGGATGTTGTTCGAGAATTCGTAGCCTCCTTGGGTTATCCCCTCAAAAACGAGATCGTTGGAAGAATCGCCGGAGAAGAGCGCGAGAAAAACGGCGAAGAGATCTGGGCGAAGAGAGTCGTAGAGAAGATAAGAAAAATGGGGGGAGATAAGATTGTGATCGATGGGATAAGATGCCCGGAGGAAGTGGAAATATACAAAAAAGAACTTGGCGATGTTATCCTTGTTGGAATATTTGCTACCCAGAATGATCGCTACGAGAGAATAATCAAGAGGGGAAGGGAAGACGATGTGAAGAACTGGGATGAGTTCATCGCGAGGGAAGATAGGGAATTATCGTGGGGATTGGGAAACGTATTTGCGAGAAGCGATGTGATGATTCTAAACACCGGCACCCTGGAAGAATATTATCGGAAGGTATCGGATTTCTTGGATAGTTTGGAGAGAAAATAAAGGAAAGGTTTATATGTGTACGTTTATTCACACTCAAAAATGGAGGTGACTGCCAATGAGCAAACTTGCCGATGTGGAAATTGTCAGGGAGGGTGATCTGTTCTACGCGCGCATCACAATGCCTGATGGAAATGTAACCAAGATAGAGAGCGAAAAATTCGAAGAAATACTGAATCAAATTGCAATAGAGCTTCAGGATCGGTTCGGATTTCTGTAAATTCGATTTTTATTCAGAAATTTTTATCTTCTTTTAATC